>CAZEPS010000033.1:0-25032 GCA_964514165.1 uncultured Leptospirales bacterium | reverse complement strand
TTGCTGAATAGATGTACATTTTCATAAAAATTGGCTATATACTTCCCCCGCCGCCGAAGGCGGCGGGGGAAGTATATTAACGTTTTTTCAAGTAATGAGCATATAATTGCACATAGCTGAGTAGTTACGTATATAATATATATTTTTTGCTCAACAATTAATACCAGTAGTTCGATGTATAGTATAGGGAATATCTTTACGATGATAACAGGGATACGTTATCACGAAAATAACAATCCAGGGATGGAGCAAATCTATGAAAAATGCAATATTATGGAATTTTCCAGAGATTATACAATTCGAAGAAGTGCCTACCTACGTTGACAGATTTAAGAGAATGAATACTCTCGAAGATGTCATATTTGATTTGAGCAGAACAAAATCCATGCATTCTTCTTTTATCGGATTCCTCATTCATGTTCAGGACATCATTAACAGGCGTAACCAGACTCTGCATTTGAATTTTTCACTTGATGTCTTGAGAACACTGGCAAAGATGAATATAGCTAACTTTTTTTCATCATTTTCCATTGCTTCAATTGAGAAGAAATCCGCTTGAAGAAACAATAAGGGTGCCTCCATTAATCGGTTTTATTCATTATTTAAAAAGGGATAAAACCGATTTAAACCAAAATGCGTATCCAAAAGGGAACCTCTTGTTTATTAATAGAGGTTCCCATAGTATTACTGTAACAAAGTATCTTTTCTTCATCTAATCTTTGTGAAAACACATTGACAAAATGTTTTGGCAAATGAGAGAATAGTTAAATTCTAAAACAGAGTTGACGATTTATTGCTATTAAATACATTTGTTTATATTCATTGTACCATGAGGTTAATCTAAAGGAATAATTCGTGAGTGAGACTTTTGATATGCATTTCGATGAAGAACAGGTTGAAAAAGTAACTGAGATTCTCAAATCTATTGCTCATCCCATCAGGATGAAAATATTGTGCTATCTGTTTGATGGGGAAAAAAATGTCAGTGAAATAGAGCATGAATTTGGTTCGACAATATCAAACATTTCACAGCACTTGACAGTTTTGAGAAAAGCGGATATTATAAACCGCCGAAAAGAAGCTAACTATATGTATTATTCCCTGAAAGACCAGTCGATATTTAATCTCATGGAATCAATTAAAAAAAATTTCTGCTAGTATGCCCTACAGATTCCTGATTTCTTTTCTCATTCTTTCAATCGTTGTATCACTGTTTGCCCAGCCACAAAAGAGAGAACTTCAAATAATCGGGTTAAAGATATTTAATGAAAAGGCTCTGTTCAAGACACTGGAGCTTGAAAGATACGAAAATTATGAAATCGACGAAAAGACAGTAATCGATTTAATAGAACGCTTCTATCAAAAACTCGGATTTACTCTTGTAACGATTTATATCAAAGAACAAAACGATGAATTCCTTAGCCTGTATGTTGATGAAGGCAGGCTTGGCAAAATAATATTAAAAAACCTGGATGACATTGGCACTCTATGGATGCGATATTATAACTTCAAGATTATTCCATTTTCAAAAAGAGACAGGATTTTCAATATTCATAATATTGAAAAAAAAATTCAGATATTAAAAGAAAAACGGGGCTATAAAGGAACGACTTACAGTTTTAAGCCGGTAAAAAACTATAGAGATGCATTCTTCCAGTTCGATCGTCCTTTTTGCCTACCGAGTATTTTTTCAATCTACGGACGTGATTTCACCCTTAGAAAGCGGGGTATTTCGAAAGTAACGATACTTCAAGAATATCGATTACCCTTCTTTGATCTTTATCCCCCTCGTTATGATCTGGTCATCAACGTGTCTAAATCAAAAAAGATGCAATTTGAGGACATAGAAAAACTCAGAGACAGGTTAAAAGATCATGAAGATAAACTGGAAGATGCCCAGAAAAAAAGAAAAGGCAAGAAGTACAAGGTTATTACAAAATTTGATTATGGATTAAAGATAAACTATTTTCTCGGTTTCATTCCAAAAGTTCGTTTTTACTCAATAAATACATTCGCAAACAGTGATGGCCTGAAACTGGGAGCCGATGCAGGTATTATGTATGGTTTTGACAGAAAATTCGACAAACCTCCCCGAATTACCTTCATAAAATTTGAAATGTTTTATTTCTTTCCACCAATTATACAAGAATTTTTTACCCCCTACATACGAGGATATGTTTACCGGTCAAAAGCAGCAAGAGTTGATCTGGGTCTGGCTGAATATGATTACTGGCTGTCCAATGTCATGTTTGCCCCGGGTATAACATTTTTCAGGAAATACCTGATCTATACGGGAATTGGTGCTGAACCTGTGGTCTTATCATCTCCACTGAAGAGTAACGTGGAAAAGTACAACTTTTATAACTCATTACAGTTTTATCCATACCTTAAGTATTATCAGGGCCATAAGGTTTATAAATACAGCCCCGGCATCGGCTTTTCAAGAAGTATAAATTATCTGTACTTTGCAGAAGCAGGCATTTCTTTCAATATTAAGCCGGAAATTCTCGGGTATCCGACTAAACGGGGTGTTGTTTTTCTGTATGACTATTATTTTGGTGATAAGAGTTTCCACAGGGTTTGGATAAAGGCATTTCTTGATTACGAATTTAAGGACAGGAGTATACTGTCAACAAAACTCGATTATCGATTTATGTGGAAAAATCCCCCTCTTTATCATGAAGCACCGGTTTCAACTCTTAATTTTAAGGGCTTAATGAAAACCGGATATTACTCAAAAAACGTTTTTTCCCTGTCATTGGAATACCGCATGTCTCTTTATCGTGATTATCTTTATGCGGGAGTGTATAATGACTACGTTATATTTGAGGGATCGGGGTATGATTTGCCCGAAAAACCACAGTTTGCTCTCGCATTCGGCCCGACTTTCAGGGTTCTCATTCTTGACCAGTTCGAGTTCTATTTCTATTATGGCTGGGACTATCACCTGCCACAGAGATATCTTTTAGGGAGAAAAAAAAGGCAATTTCAGCCATTTTATACCTTTAATCTGACAAAGGTTTTTTAATATCGGGGTCAGAGCCCGGGAAATACCGATTGTTATCGGTGTTTTAGGGTCAGAGCCTTTACAAGACTTCCTTTATCATGTCGACGAGAAAATAACGGTTTGCATCTCGCAACTGGCAATATGCAACAATATACCTTTTTTTTCTGAATTGTATAAATTCCCTTGGTACAATGTTTCTGGTAATTACATTCCCCTCAGAATCAGCATATTTTATTGTTACAGAATTACCAATCTCTAAGTTTTTAATAATTCCCGGATTCTTAAAACGTTTCAACGTTCGTGCCCTGGGCCGTACCATATTTCCGTGATAGTTTTTAAGATCAGAAACTGTCCAGTCGCCGCCGGGATCAAGGGTTTTAGCTATTATCCTGAATAACTCCATACAGCCAGACGCATCAGAAAGGGCCCGATGATGTTTCAGGGGTATATCAAAATGTCTGCAGAGGGCATTGAGTTTATGGCTTGAGAGTTCTGGAAAGCATTTCTGTGCCAGACGCACCGTATCAAACGCGGCCAGGTTCGACTTGTAAATTTCATATTTTTTTAATTCAATGTCAATAAATGATAAGTCAAACTCCGGATTATGGACAACTAAAACTGAATCTTCGATGAAATCTATCAATGATTCGACAATTTCTCCAAGGGTTGGCGATCCGGACACCATGTCATCTGTTATTCCATGGATTTTAATAACGTCATCAGGGATTGGTGATTGCGGATTAATCAACTTTTCATAGGTATTGATTTCTCTGTTAATCTTGAATTTTACGATGCCTATTTCAACAATACGGTCAATGGTAGGATCGTTTCCAGTAGTTTCAATGTCGAGGGCGCAAAAGACCGCTTCGTTCAGTTTTTTTTGAAAATTCTTCAATTCAGATTTCTCAGAATTCACCCAGCATGCGGATTTCAGTTTCGAGGCGCAGTCCCGAATATTTAAAAACCTTCTCCTGGATACAGGAAATCAGGCTGCGTATATCCTCTGACGTGGCACCGCCCGTATTCACAATAAAATTAGTATGCTTTACAGAAACCGCTGCCCCGCCGATAGTCTTTCCCTTGAGTCCGGATTCGTCGATAAGGCGCCAGGAAGAGTGCCCTTCCGGGTTTTTGAAAACCGAACCGGCCGAGGGAAATTCCAGTGGGTGTTTAGCCTCACGCTCGGCAAGTATTTCATCAATCGACCGTTTCACCACCTCAGGGCTTTCTGACCGGGGCAACCGGTAATATCCTCCCAGAACAATCCACCCATCTTTCAAATCGAGGTGACGGTAAGACATCATATCCCCGGAGATCTTAATCCCCCCGGCCTCTCCTTCTCCGTCCAGGAGAAGAATCTCATCCAGAATAGATGAGAACCATCCGAGGTTGGTACCAGCGTTCATGACAATACCGCCACCCATGCAACCGGGAAGGCCGGCGAGAAACTCAACACCGCCATAGCCGCGTTCAACAGCGAATGAGATAAAGTCATCCTTCATGACCATCGCGTCCGCGAAAATTAGACCATCCCCTTCATCCCTTATTTCACCGGGGACTACACCGTCAGATGAAACGCGCAGGACCAGCCCCCTGATTCCCCTGTCACTGATGAGGAGGTTTGATCCGTGGCCGATGACAGTGACCGGAATACTGTTATCAAGTGCCAGCTGCCTTATTTTCTGAACCGACTCTATATTCTTTGGATATATGAGAATATCAGCAACGCCGCCGGTCCTGAAGGTGGTATATCTGCTCAGACTCTCATTGAGCTTGACAGTACCGAACTCACTGAGTCTGTCATATATAACCTCATTACTGTTATTTTGCGCATCCACATAATCCATCATTTCCCAACTGAATTGTATGTCAATAATATAAGGGACAATACAACCCCATTTTATTACTCGCCATCATTAAAAATCTTTACATGAAATGTAGTATTAAGCTTATATTTGTCCCTGCGAATCTGTAAAATATACTGGTACATGTATAAATCGGCCAGCACCATTATTTAAAAAATGGTGCTGGCCGATTTATACAAATATATGTGCCAAAAGGGGACCTCCTTTTCAATTAATTGCAGTTCAAATAATATAATCAGTTGCAGCGGAATCAATATTAATGTTATCATAAAACTGCATGAAAGTTAACATATATGAAGAATTGAAAAAAGTCTATTTTCGCTGTATCATTAGTATAGTATGTGTCGATAAAAATATTACAGGATAAAACCGCCGTTATGAAAAAAAGCAGCAAAACCAGGATACCGGACATATCCGAATTCATCGACGAATCCGGTAAGAAGTGGGTCCAGACCTCAACCGACGATCTCTTCTCGGGTCAGGAGCTGAACGAGATCCTCACCACGATCGAAAAGGACCGTGAAGAGGACAGCGTTCTCCTGGCCCGAATCGACTTTCAGAACGTCAACCGTGAGTACTACGAAGCGGCTCTGGCCCTCCAATCGAAACTACAGAAGCAGACCGAACTATTAAAAAAGGTCATCACCGACTCCGCCGTAAAAATTGAACGAAAAAATAAGAAGCTCAAGGAACTCATCGATTACATCAAGAAGCTCCATGTTCTTCTCGCCTACATGAACGCGAACCAGGAAGAAATTGAAAAGATGAAACTCCCCACCGAAACACTCCTCCAGAAGGTCATGGCAGAGAGCGCGGTTACCGAAGTGGAACCCTCGGTGTACACCGAGATCGTGGAAGAGGATTTGATCATCGACTGAAAATTATCATTGACATACCCGCCGATCGTGCTTGATTGAACCAATGTCAATCAGGATACACAACACCCTCACCGGCGACCTTGTGGAGCTTATCCCCGGGGGCGAAAAGAAAGAAAACATCGCGGACTATCCCCCGGTGACCATCTATTCGTGCGGACCTACGGTGTACGGCACGGCCCATATCGGAAATTTCCGAACATTCGTGTTCAACGATTTCCTCCGCCGGTACCTGAAGTTACGCGGATATACGGTCAACCACGCCATGAACATTACCGACGTGGACGACAAGACCATCAAGGGCGCGAACGAGGAAAACATACCACTCAGGGAATTTACCGACCGGTACACGAAAATTTTTTTCGAGGACCTGGAAACCCTGAACATCGAGCCTGTTGAGCACACCCCGAAAGCCACCGAGTCCATCGACGCCATGGTGGACATAATGGAAAAGCTGAAAGAGAAAGACCTCATATACGAAAAAGACGGATCAGTCTACTTCAGCATCAAGAAGTTCGAAAACTACGGGAAACTCTCCCGCCTCGACACAAGGGAGATAAAGAGCGGCCTCCGGTACGACACAGACGAGTACAACAAGGAGGACGTTCGGGATTTCGTCCTCTGGAAGGCACCGAAAGCGAACGAGGTTTCCTGGGAGACACCCTTCGGGCGGGGCCGCCCCGGCTGGCACATAGAATGTTCCGCCATGGTGAGGAAGATATTCGGAACCACTATCGATATTCATACCGGCGGTGTGGATCTCATCTTTCCCCACCACGAGAACGAGATAGCCCAGAGCGAGGCGGCCTACGGAGAACAGTTCGTCCGCTACTGGATCCACGTGGAACACCTTCTCGTCGACAACTCCAAGATGTCCAAGTCCATGGGAAACTTCTACACCCTCCGCGACCTCCTGGAAAAGAACTACTCGTCCCGGGCAATCCGCTACATACTTTTGTCTGCCCACTATCGAAAGCAGTTCAATTTCACCCTGGAGGGAATAGACCAGGCTGACCAGGCCCTCTCCCGCATAGACAACTTTTTGGTAAGGCTCCGGGACGTGAAAAATGAGGGCGCCCTGTCACAGAAAACCACGGAAACAATCGATACCTTCATGCATGATTTCACCGAAGCCGTTGATCTCGACCTGAACATATCCCGCGGCATGGGGGTCTTCTTTGATTTTCTCCACGCAATAAACGGTTTCATCTCGGAGGGTGGTTTTTCCCGGGCTGACGCTGCCGCGGTCATGGAAGAGCTGAAGAAAATCGATTCCGTGCTGGGGTTCATCTTTATCGAAGAGAGCGAAGGGGAGGATCCTGACCGGGAGAAAATCGAAGCCCTCATCGATGAGCGTAACCGGGCCCGCCGTGAGAAAGACTTCGACTCGGCCGACCGAATCCGTGATGAACTTGCCGGCATGGGTATTGTCCTCGAAGACACTAAAGAGGGGACCCGGTGGATACGAAAAGGCTGATCCTCGGCCGAAACCCGGTTCTCGAGTACCTGAAGACATGCTCTGACCCCCGCGACACCGAACTCTCCGTATCGGAAAACGCCCACGGCAGGATAATAAATACTATAATAGAGGAAGCTGAAAGGCGGAAGGTCCCGATAACCTTTCAGGACAGGAAATTCTTCTCTTCCCTCGGGTCCTCGACCCGACACCAGGGGGTGGCTCTGACCCTCCCCGAGGGCGAATCCCTTTCAACAGAGACGGATCTCATCTCCCGGGTGAAAGAATCCGGCGGCGTGCTGGTGCTCCTCGATCACCTGACCGATCCCCACAACGTTGGCTCCATCATCCGCACGGCCGAGGCCCTGGGGGCAACTGGTATTATAATGCCGAAGGCCCAGTCAGCTGCTCTGACCCCCACGGTAGTCAAGGCCTCGGCAGGGGCCACGGCCCATATCGAGGTCCTCCAGGTCGGGAACCTGGCCTCATACATCGAAGAGACGAAAAAAAAGGGAATCTGGATCATTGGGACCTCAGATCATGGAGGCTCTGACCCCGGGGATCTGAAAAACCGGCTCCCCGCCCTGCTCGTCATCGGCTGCGAGGGAAAGGGGATGCACCGCCTCACTGAGGAAAAGTGCGACCTGGTGGTGAAAATTCCCCTCAAGGGGAAGGTCTCCTCACTGAACGCCTCGGTGGCGGCCGGAATTCTCCTCTACGAGCTCCTGAAAGGGTAAAAAGTACTTGCCTAAAGCGGATGAACCGCGGAAGTGTATCCAAAAACTCATCATGTTAAAGAATAAGAAATGGATCTGAACCATATACGCAATTTTTCCATCATCGCCCATATCGATCACGGGAAATCCACACTGGCGGACCGGATAATCGAAAAGTGCCGCCTCATTGACCCCCGCAACCGTAAGGACCAGGTCCTTGACACCATGGACCTGGAGCGGGAGCGTGGAATCACCATAAAATCGAACGCCATTACCCTGAACTACACGGCGCAGAACGGCGGGGAGTATGTCTTTAACCTCATTGACACCCCGGGACACGTGGACTTTACCTACGAGGTCTCCCGGGCCCTGGCAGCCTGTGACGGGGTCCTCCTGGTGGTGGACGCCGTCCAGGGGGTGGAGGCCCAGACCATAGCGAACCTCTACCTGGCAATGGACAATGACCTGGAGATCCTGCCGGTCATAAACAAGATCGACCTCCCTGCAGCCGATATCGACGGCACCCGGGGGGGAATAAAGGCGACCCTTGGTCTTGACCCTGACATCGCCGTGCCGGTATCAGCCAAGGACGGCACCGGCATCGACGAACTGCTGGAAAAGATTATCGAATTCATACCGCCTCCAACCGGGGACCATAAGGGCCCCCTCCAGGCCCTGTTATTCGACTCACTCTTCGACAACTACCTCGGGGCCATCATGAAGGTCCGGGTATTCGATGGTACCGTGAAGAAGGACGACACCATAATTCTCTTGTCAACGGAAAACGAGTACGACGTCACCGACGTGGGTGTGTTCCGCCTGAACATGGAAAAACGAGCGTCTCTCGGCCCAGGGGAGGTGGGCTGGATAACCGCCGGAATAAAATCGGTGATGGACACCAAGATCGGCGATACCATCACCGGGGCCGACAATCCGACACCGAAGCCCCTCTCCGGTTTCCGGGACGCCAAGCCGATGGTCTTTTCCGGCCTCTACCCCATGTACAGCGACGAGTATGAGGACCTGAAAGACGCTCTGTACAAGCTCCGGCTCAATGACGCGTCACTACTTTTCGAACCGGACAACTCCTACGCCCTCGGCTTCGGCTTCCGGTGCGGTTACCTGGGCTTGCTGCATATGGAGATAGTGCAAGAACGTCTGGAGCGGGAGTTTGATATTTACCTGGTGACCACTGCCCCGAGTGTCGAGTACCATGTCCGCCTCACCAGCGGTGAGGAAGAAACCATCGATAACCCGGTCAAGATGCCGGACCCCGGCCTCATTGAAGAGATTTCCGAGCCCTTCGTTGTCGCGGATATCATCACCCCGAGCGACTACATCGGAAACATCATGGCCCTGGTCGCCGACTCCCGCGGGATCCATAAGCACATGGAGTATATCGACCCGAAGCGGGTACAGCTCCACTACGAGCTCCCCCTCGCGGAAATCGTCTTTAACTTCTACGACAAGCTGAAATCGATATCCCGGGGGTACGCGTCATTCGACTACGAGGTAAGGGACTTCCGCCCGTCAAAGATGGTGAAGGTGGATATCCTGGTCATGGGGGAACCGGTTGACGCCCTTTCATTCATAGTCCACGAGGAAAAGGCCCGCATCCGGGGAAAGGAGATTATCAGCAAGCTTAAGGACATCATCCCCAGGCACCAGTTCAAGATACCCCTCCAGGCGGCGATCGGATCCACCATCATTGCCCGGGAGAACATTTCGGCAATGCGAAAGGACGTTACCGCCAAGTGTTACGGGGGCGACATCACTCGGAAGCGGAAGCTCCTCGAGAAGCAGAAAGAGGGAAAGAAGCGGATGAAGCAGATCGGGGCAGTGGAGGTCCCCCAGGAGGCTTTCATGTCCATACTGAAGATAGACTGATGGACGACCGTGACAGGCAACTCATCGAACGGGCCGCCGCCTTCGCAAGGGAGAGGTTGAGCGATCTTCACCCGAGTCACGGGTGGGACCACGTTCTGCGGGTCATCCGAAACGCGGAACATATCGCCGAGTCGATACCCAAGGCCGATCTCTTTATCGTTACCCTCGCCGCAGTTCTCCACGACATAGCCCGGAGGAATGAATCCGAAAGCAACGGGAATTCATGCCACGCAGAGGAGGGGAGCGCCGTCGCCTGCGAGTTTCTTATCAGTGAAGGCCTGGACGGAGCCCGCGCCCGGCACGTGAGCGAATGCGTCCGCACCCACCGGTTCCGCGGCAGCGGCGCCCCGGCAACCATCGAGGCTGAAATAGTTTACGACGCGGACAAACTCGATTCCATCGGGGCCGTCGGTATAGGCAGGGCCTTTCTTTTCGCGGGAGAAGTGGGGGCGAAACTTCACAACCCGGACACTGATTTATCGAAGACCCGCCCCTACACAGAGGAGGATACCGCCTACCGGGAGTTTTACGTAAAGCTGTCCCGAATAAAGGACAAAATGCTCACTGCCCGGGGCAAAGAAATCGCCCTGGAGCGACACCGCTTCATGGAAATCTTTTTTGATAAGCTTAACAGGGAATTCTACGGGGAGGAGTGACCTGGTCACCTTCTTTAAACCCGGTAGTATGCGTTAAACTCCTCCTTTGATACAATGTTAAAGAAGGTGTCCAGGCTTGCGATTTTGAATAGATCATTAATCGGCCTGTTCAGATCATACAGGATCAGGTCAATCTCGTTAATGATGCATGACTTGGCGAGCTTTATCAGGTGGCCGATTGCCATGGAATCGATCCGCTCGAGTTTTCCGAAATCCAGGGCGATAATACCCGGATCTTTCTCTTTCTCACTATCCCAGACCTTTTCAGCTTCTTCGATATTCTGGGCCAGAAGAAGTCCGTTCAGGTGGATTATAATTATATCGTCATGCGTTGATACCGTAATACTGAGCAAACTCCAGCACCTCCCCCGTTGAATCAATACCAGGTAATGGACATGTCCGGGTAGAACTTCCGGGCCATATTCTCGTGATGAGGAAGAACCCGTACCGTGAATCCGAACTGTCCCGACCTGAGGCAGAGCATCTGTCCCTCGAAAACGCATTTCCCGCCGTGACCACCGTCCGTGCAGGACATTGGCAGGGCGACCCCCTCGATGATATCATCGTTCATGTCCAGGGCCCCGAAATAGAGTTCCACCTGCACGTCGTTCGGGTTCAGCTTGCCGAGATTGACCTCCGCGCGCACCGTAATCTTGGAGCCGACGGTTATCTCCTTGTTCTGCTCATACTCGATATTGCTGACTGAAATCCCGCTCCATTTCTCCCTTACATGGTTCTTCCATTTGGCAATGTCCCTGCTGACCCGGAAATTTTCATTTTTGTAGAGGACATAATTCTTGTGGGCGGTACTGTAGTATTTCTCAGCGTAATCCCTCACCATCCGGTTGGTATTGAAAACGCCGTTTATTGATTTCATGGACTCCCGTATCATGGCGAGCCACTCCTTGGGGAGGCCGTCGACCCCGCGGTTATAGAAGGTCGGTATGACCTCCATCTCGAGTATGTTATACAGGGAAAGGCTCTCCACCTCGTCCTGATAGGCCAGGTCGGTGTACTCCTCACCTTTGCCGATGGCCCAGCCGTTCTCGGTGTTGTAGGCCTCGTCCCACCAGCCGTCAAGTATGCTGATGTTGAGGCCTCCGTTCGGAACAACCTTCATGCCGCTGGTACCGGAGGCCTCCTTTGGTCTGATCGGGTTGTTGAGCCACACGTCCACTCCCTGGACGAGGTATCGTGCAATGTTGATGTCATAGTCTTCGAGAAAGACGATCCGGTCCCGAAAGCGGTCGTCCTTTGCAATGTGGATTATGTGCTTAATGAGTTCCTTCCCCATGTTGTCCCGGGGATGGGCCTTGCCGGCGAAGATAATCTGCATCGGCCTTTCCCGGTTGTTCAGAAGGGCCTCGAACCTCGGGAGGTCCCTCATGATGAGGGTGCCCCGCTTGTATGTGGCGAAGCGCCGGGCGAAGCCGATGGTCAGGGCCTCAGCGTCGAGAACTGACTTCGCCCTTTCGGCTGCCTTGGGCGGAACCCCCCGGTTCAGGAGCTGCTGGTAGAGTTTCTTTCTTGCGTAGGCAACAAGCTGTTCCCTCACCCGTTCCCGGCACCGCCAGAGCTCGGAATCGGGTATGGTGTCGATCTTTTCCCAGATTGTCGGATCAGCCGGGTTATCAATCCACCGCGGACCCAGGTACCGGTTCAAGAGGCGCATCATCTCGTCCGACGTCCACGAGAGGGTCTGTACGCCGTTGGTTATATGGCCGATCGGCACCTCGTGCTCCGGAAGGCTGACCCAGATGTTCTTCCACATGTTCCGGGACACGTTGCCGTGGAGCTTA
The DNA here is from genome assembly GCA_964514165.1 of uncultured Leptospirales bacterium. Lineage (GTDB taxonomy): Bacteria > Spirochaetota > UBA4802 > UBA4802 > UBA5550 > CAZEPS01. Next base: position 12,771 of record CAZEPS010000033.1, on the reverse strand, counting down.
GACACCCCGTTGCAGTTTGCCGCTGTCTTCAATGCCAGGACGGTCATGCAGAATAATTCCTTTTTATCGGCGGAATTTTCCCTCCCCAGGGAGAGGAAATCCTCCCAGCTGAGGCCGAGCCTGGCGTGGTAATTGGCGAAGTAGGTCGACATCATGGTCGGATCGAACCGGTCGTTCCCTGCCGGGACCGGGGTGTGGGTCGTGAACACGTTGCTCGCGGTAACGAACTCCCTGGCCTCGTCGAAACTCATGCCGTTGTCCTCCATGGACATGCATATCCGTTCCAGGGCGAGGAAGGCCGCGTGTCCCTCGTTCATGTGGAAGACCGTGACCTCGATGTTCATGGCCTTGATGGCTCTGACCCCGCCGATACCGAGGAGGATTTCCTGCTTGATCCGCATCTCGTTGTCGCCGCCGTAAAGCTGGTCGGTGATGGTCCGGTCCTCCAGGCTGTTCCGATCGATGTTTGCGTCCAGGAGGAAAAGGGTTATCCGGCCCACCTCGATTTTCCAGATCTGGGCGAAGAGTTCCCTCCCGGGAAGCTCAACGGAGATGACAACCGGTTCGCCGTCCTGGCCCGTAATTAAGGTCGCCGGTATGTTGTGAAAGTCAATGTCGGGAAACTGTTCCTGCTGCCAGCCGTCCAGGTTAAGGTACTGCCTGAAGTAGCCGTGCTTGTACAAGAGACCGACCCCGTACAGGGGAAGGCCGAGTTCACTCGCGGACTTCAGGTGGTCCCCGGCGAGGACCCCCAGCCCCCCGGAGTACACCGGCAGGGACTCGTGGATCCCGAACTCGGCCGAGAAGTAGGCGATGTGCGCGTCCTCGTACCCTTCCTTGTTTTCGTCAAACCACGACTTCCGGGAGAGGTGCCAGTCCAGCTCCTTTTCGACACGCTCCATGTGGGCGAGAAAACTCTCCGACTCGGCGGCACTGTCGAGCTCGCTCTGTGAAATCGAACCGAGGAGTTCAATCGGGTTGTGGTTTACCTCCCGCCACAGGTCAACGTCGAGTCTCCTGAAGAGCTCTATGGCCTCGAAGTTCCACACCCAGAGCATGTTGTTCGCTATTTTCAGAAGGGGTTTCAGCTTGTCAGGTAAATAGGGTACGACTCTGAATTTATTTATTTTTGCCATTGTTTCCTCTCTTAAATAATCTTTTACGGAACGGGAAGAAATATGCTGAACACGGTTCCCTTACCGGCTTCTGAATCCACGTCGATATAGCCGTGATGACGCTTGATAACAGCGTAGCATATCGCGAGCCCCATCCCGCTTCCCATTTCTTTTGTCGTGAAATAGGGATCAAAGATTTTATATATATCGTCGCCCCTGATTCCGATTCCCTGGTCCCGGATTTCTATTCGAACGTACTCACCGGCCTTAAGGGTCAGCTCGTGGTACGTCGCCTCTTCCTCTATCATCACCTTTTCGGCCGAGACAGTGACCGTTCCACCGTCAGGCATGGCTTCAGCCGCGTTGGACAGTACGTGCTCAAACACATGGCTCAACTGCACTTCATCTATCTCCACCTCTGGAAGGTCATCGGGGACCCGCATCACCGGCACGATATCCCGGTCTGCCAGGACCCGGGCGGCGGTTTCGCGCAGAAGGAAAGCAGGACTGATCTTTCTTTTAATCGGGGTCCCGCCCCTGGCGAAGGTACTGAGGCGTTTGGTCAGTGCCAGTATTTTGTGCGATGCAGATTCTGCATCACTGAGAATTTCTTGCAAGTCTTTATTTTCGCCCCCGGCCTCCATTTTCGCCAGGGAGATGTTTCCCATGACCGCGGTCAGTGCGTTGTTGTAATCGTGGGCTATCCCTCCGGCGAGTATGCCGATGGCCTCGAGTTTCCTGGCATGGAGGAGCTCCTGCTCGAGCCTCTGCTTCTCGGTGGAATCCCGGACTATTCCCCTGAACCCGATGGTTTTGTCTTTTTCGTCCCATATCGGGGACACGGATCCTTCGATATAATACTTTTTTTTGCTGTTCCTAAAAATGAACCAGCCGGTAAATTGCCGGGGAGATCCGGTTTTGAACACATCTTTATACACCTCGTAGAGCTTCTCCGCACTCTCTTCCGTAAACACCTCCCGGTAGCTCTTACCGAGGATATCATCGGAGGTGTATTCTATTATCATGTTATTGCAGAAGGTGAAAACACCGTTAAGGTCAACCTCGTAGTACCCGTCCTTGAGGCCGTCGACAATGATTCGCCATCGCTCCTCGGACATCCTGAAGACGCTTTCCGTGACCTTCCTCCGTGTCACGTCCCTGGCGATACCCTGGGTACCGGTGAAAAGCCTCTGACCGTTCTTGTCGTAAATGTAAATACCCTCGGCGCTCAGGGAAAAGCGTGGAATTTCGCACATCTTCCTGTCAAAAATTTCGAATTCCACTGCACTCTTGTCCTTCGTGATCATGCGAACGTCAAAGGACCGGGTTTTTCTGGTGCCGCTCCGCCGTTCCATGAGTTTGAACCTGGCCTTTTCACGATCATCAGGGTGGATAATATCGTAAACCGGCCTGCCGATGAGTTCCTCCGGGGTGTAGCCGTAACGGCGTATCTCTTCGTTAATGAACGTGATGAGGCCCTCCTCGTCCAGGGTGTAGACAATATCAGGGATAGAGTCGATCATCGACTCAAATCTCTTCCTGGCGGTGAGGAGCTCAATTTCAAGTTCCGTGTACCTGGTTATATCGAAAAAGATGAGAAAGAAAAGCTCCTCCCCCCCGCCGGAACAGGGATACCGCTCGCAGAGCATCTGCCGTACGTCATCACCATCAATCGTGAATATGTGCCTCGCCGTGCCCGAATATTTTTCCGGATTTCCGATCTCTCGCATGAGGGATGGCAGCACACTGGATACCGGTTTCCCCACGGCCCTGGATGCCCCCCCCTTCGGTTCACCTATCCCGAATATGCTGAAAACCTCATCTGTACAGTATCTGATTATTCCGTCACCGCCGGTTACGATTATACCGTCCCGGGTAATATCTATTGCATCGATAAGCGATGGTAGAAAGTTCTCTCTGTCTGTCGGTTTTTTTTTGTCCATTCATTCTTCCTGTATTTGTCAGTAAATTTCAAAACCGAGCAGGATGATGTCATCATCAACAGGAACTGTCCCGCGAAAGCTGTTAATCCCGTCGATAATGGCTGAGAGGGTCTGTCGAAGATCCGGTGTACTCAGGTTTCTGACCAGGTGAACGAACCTGTCGTAACCGAAGAGATCCCCGTTTTCATTCATTGTTTCGATGATGCCGTCTGTGTAGAGAAAGAGCCGGTCACCGGGATAAAGTTCAACGTTCATTACCTGGAAATCCACCTTTTTAAAGAGGCCCAGGGGCTTTCCCCGGGAATCAAGTACGTCGACGGTTCCGTCGGAAGCACGGTGAATCACCGGAGCAGGATGCCCCCCCTTGGTATAGGTCAAACTGACCCCCTGCCCGGTCATGTCAAAGTAGCCGTAGATTGCCGTGACAAAATAGGAGAACATGTTCTCGAAAAGTTCAAGGTTCAGCTCATTGATATATTGTAATGGGTCAAGACCGTAATTTCGGCAAATCCTGTCAGTCGCTGATTTCACCATCGAAAGGAACAGGGCAGCCGGGACCCCGTGACCGGACACGTCCCCGATAAAGACCCCCATACCCCCCTCCTGGAAGGGCGTTATGGAAAAATAATCCCCCCCTACTTCCATGAGGGGCATGTACCGGTAATCGATTTTCACGTTCGGGATTTCGGGGATTTCCCGGGGCAAAAGTTTCTGGATGATGAGCTTCGAATACTCGAGGTCACGCATCATCGACAGGTTCCGCTCCCGGAGGGTCTCTTCGCTTACCCTGAGCGCCTCCTCCGCCGTTTTCCGGTCGGTAATGTCCTCCTTGACCGCGAGGAAATGGGTTATCTCATCGTCACTGTTCCTGATGGGGGAGATGGATGCCGATTCCCAGTAGGGCTCGCCGTTTTTTTTCACATTGTGAAATTCGCCGCGCCATTCCTTTCCGGCTTTGATGGTTTCCCACATCCCGCGGTAGAACTCCCTCTCCTGGACACCGGATTTCAGTATCCGGGGATTCTGCCCCAGGGCCTCGCCGGGGGTATAGCCGGTGAGGCGGGTGAATTTCGGGTTCACGTACTCGATCTTCCCCTCCAGGTCGGTGATTACCACCGAGGCCGGACTCTGGTCCACCGCCTGGGAAAGCTTGATCAGCTCGGCCTCGGCCCTCTTCCTGGCCGAAACATCCTGGAGAGTGCCCACAAGGTACAGGTTCTTACCGTCACGTTCGAGCTGATTCAGATCCATGAGTACGGTCCTGGCGGAACCGTCCTTCATCTTCAGGAGGGCCTCGTGGCTGCTGACCGAAGCGCCCTTTTTCCTGATGTCCTCAATCATCGCGGCGATGCCCCTCCTGTCCCGATCGTCAAAGAGGACAGCGAGATTCCTGTCCGCTATCTCTTCCCCGGTAAAGCCGGTTATCTCGGTAAACTTGCGGTTTACCAGGAAGAACTTCCCCTCATCGTCCGTTACGAACACCGGCTGGATCTGGTCCATGACGCTTTCGAGGAACTCGTAGGACCGGATGAGAAGATCAATCATGTTGCGCTTCTCCGACACGTCCTCCCCGATCTTGATATACCGGTTCACGCACCCGGATTCGTCCCTGATTGGCGATACGGTGACCAGTTCCCAGAAAAGGGTCCCGTCTTTCCTCTTGTTCTGTATCTCCCCGGACCACTCCTTCCCTTCGGTTATTGTTTCCCACAGGTGGCGGTAGAAATCATTGCCGTGTGTTCCCGATTTTAGTATGCTGATTTTTGAGCCGACCGCCTCCTCCGGGGTATATGATGTCATGGCAACAAAACCCCTGTTGACATATTCAATTATCCCGGACGTATCAGTGATAGCAATACTCATGGGGCTGTGTTCAACCGCAGCGGTGAGCTGACGGATGGTGTCCTCGGAATTCTGAATGATTTTTGGTGAAATGCAGGCCTTCTGATCCACTGTAATACCCTTCAGGTTCAAATCTGCTATAAAAAGAGTAATTTGTCCAGAAAATTATCTGTTTAACCGAAAATTGAGTACCCTCACGGAAACCGGGCTGTCCTGAATCCGTAAAAGGGGCTTCTGGCCGTGGGGCATCTTCTAAAACGGTACTCCTTTATTTTATGGACCGGACTGCTCATGAGTGATCCCCCCCGGAGCACCCGGTAGGTGGTGCCGAACTCGCGGTTTTTCACTTCGCCGGAATAACCCCGGAACCACGAACCGGTCCATTCCCAGATAAGGCCGGTGGGGCACCGGGGAAAAGCGGACTCCATAATCCCGGTCATAATCTCGAAAAAGTCGTCTATGCCACGCACCCCGTCATCCATGTCCGTGAGAGAGGTTTCTTTTCGGTAGATTATTGAGAAGGCCTCCCATTCTTCTTCCCGGGGAAGGCGGATATCGAGGCCGGCGGCCTTGCCTTTCCAGGCAGCGTACGCCATGGCGTCGTTGCAGCTTGCCTGGAGCACGGGTAGTATTACTCCCATGGCGCGGTACCTTTCATCCAGGGGGGATCCGAAGGGCGATCGCCAGGTAAGGCCTTCCTTCTTAATCCAGCCGTTGTCCCAGGTCCATCCCCATTTCTCCTCTTCGGCATCGGTGCGGTACCCGGTTGCGGCAATAAAGCCCTCGAATTCCGCGAAGGTCACCAGGCTCGAAGAGACGAAGTGCTCATTGATAAAAACCTTTCGGCGCGGGCACGAGTTTTGCAGGTATTCCGGTTTGAGCCCTTCTCGGCCGCATTCACCGGCAAGCTCCCCCGCCCTCTCGCAGGACAGGCCGATCTCATAAGTTCCTGCGGGCACGTGAATTTCCTGTTTAACCGTCACCAATACATTCCTTCACCGGATATATACAATAGGGCACATCTTTCCCGTTATTGTTATTTTTTTTCAGTCGATGACGTCGACAAGGCTGTAGGAGTCGGTGCCGTCAGCCGGGTATTCCGCGGTAAGGAAGGTTATCAGGAGCTGCATGTCCCTGGTGCTGAAAGCGCCGATGAGGTCGTTCCTGATGGCGTTGGCCATGGGGACCGCGTACCTTTTGTCCTTTCCTGGAAGGACCAGAAGTATCTTGTGGCGGTCATACCGGACAGAAAAGTCCCCCTCCGAGAGACGGTTCTTGATGACCTCTTCGAAGCTGTTCAGGAGCTCCTCCGACTTTTCGAAACCGTAGACCGTGTAGTAGCGCTTGAAGTTTTTTATCGAAAAGAGTACCAGGGTCAGGGGAATAGAGAGGTTCCCGGCGTTGGCAATCTCCTCCTCGATGCGGCGGTAGATGAAATCAACGTTGTCGATGTACCGGTTCTCCCTGGTGTTGATAAACTGGAGGCTGCTGATATAGGAAAAGATGATGCTCGAGAGCCGCTCCATCTTTATGTCGATCTCGTGGATACGGTCTTCGTCGATTATCTTGAAGAGGATTATGAAGCCAAAAAGATTCAGGCCCATCCTGAAGGGATAGATGTGGCAGACCCGCATCCTGCTCACCTGGACGTCGGAAAAGGCGTCGCGTATGGTGCGGGATGTCCTGAAATCATCTATTCTGACCCGCTGCCCTGATTCAGAAAGAAATCTCACCAGTGAATTGCCAGAGTGAAGGCTGAAGTTCGACTCCCGGAGTGAGAGAAAGTCCTCCTCCTCGGTTATGACCGGATCGAACTTGCTGCTGTTTCTGCTCCTTATGAAAAAGGCGTACGACTCGATCGAGAGGCCCGCCATGGTTTCTCTGATGAGATCCTTCGCCTTTTCGAGGCTCACATCCTGCTTGATCCTGTTGTACAGGGAATCAATGTCCCTGATGTACTTCAGGGGCTCTATTTCTTTCTCGGTCTTGTTTTTCTCCTGGAGTGATTTCAACATGTAGGATGAAAATTCCGCGACGGAGAGCAGGAAATCCCGATCTTCACCGGTTATTTCCTCGCCGGTTATCTTCTCCCCGAGTAGGAATATGGCCATGACCTCTCCATTATACAGGAGGGGGACCATCATCCTGGCGTCTATCGAGACATAGTTGTAGTAATCGTCCTTGAATTCCCTGGTGTTCTTAATCCCCTCGAGATCGATTATCTTCTTCTGGTCCAGGATGTGGGCGAGAATCCCTTCGGAGGCGAGGAAGTACATGTTTTCATCGTCAATGGTCACCCCCATGCAGTCGGCGAGAACCCATTTTTCGCTTCCTTCCGATTCCGGGACCAGTATCGATGAAGAGGATACACCGATCTGGCCCATTACTGAGAACATGATGGTGTCGAAGAGCTGTTCCCTCGATTCGGACCGTACAATCTCCTTGCTTATCTCGTAGAGGACCATGTAGTCCTGGAAACTGGAGCCGTTTCTTTCTATGGAAAAACGCGGGGCGGGAGGCCCTTCGCGACGCGGGGTATCGCTGTCCGTTTCGTCTAATTCTGCTCCTGCTGACCCCTGTTCGGTTCTGCCGCTTTCTTCAGAAAGTTCACTCGGATACATGAAATCCTCTTCGATTTCAGGAGCAGCTTCGCCGGCGCCGGAACCGGCCCTCGAGTCAGGAATTATATCAGGAAGTGGTTCGATAATCTCACCGGTAACGAACTCGTCCTCGCCAACCCCGAGCTCGGCAATTTTCTCATCGCTGAGCTCGTCCAGGTCTTCCCTTTCGAGCGTGACCAGGTCCCATTCTATCTGGTCTCTTCCGTCAGCGGCATTGCCGCCACCTCCGGTATTCGAATCCATCTCAAAGACAACGTTGGGACTGCTTTCCTCTTTGGGAAAGGCGGTATCGGCAGGGCCCTGGATGGAGTCCATCACGGTTTTCTCACCCCTGCTGTTGATTCTGCTCTTGTATTCAAGCGCCTTTTCTAGAAGTCCCATAGCCGTCCAGGTCGTGCATAACTTTGGTATAGAGATCGAAGTAATCGGAATTGGCGAAATTCCGTATCGTCTTTTCTGGAAGTTTTTCAAAGAGTCCGTCAAAGTACTTCATGAGCTTCTTTATGTCGTGCTGCTTCTCCTCGGGAAATTCCTTCACGAAGCGGTCAACGTCAACGTCGTCCTCGATTATCACGACCCGGTCCGTGATGTCATGGACCTCGTCGATTATCTCCACCGAGAGGGCCCTCTCCTTACCGGCCATCTCCATGAGGTTCGCCCTGATGTCCTCCACGTCCTCTTCAAATATCAGCGCGCTGTGTGAAGACAGGTCATTTTCAATGGAGCCCTTTTCATTGTCAAGGAGGCTGTCGCTTCTCGGCACGAGGTACGTGCAGTCCTTATCGCCCGCCCGTTCCCGGTCCCGGTATCCGGGCTCCCGGTAGAAGATATCGAATATGTCCTCAAGCTCAACATCCCGGTACTCGTCTGCAAAAAGCTGGTCCTCGATGGTGTCCATGTCGCTGACGTTGAGGCCCAGGACTTCAAGGGCCCGCCCTTCAGTGGATTCACCCCTCGGCCTGTCGTATTCGTCAATCTCACGCATGTATCGGGAGTAATCTTCTTCGATGATCGATGTATGAATAAAATCGAGTTCATCGTCCTGGTAGGTAATGTCCTCGTCAAATTCGAGCCAGAGATCGTCATAGGTCATCGAGTATTCGTCAGCGATATCGGCAACCTGCTCCCGGTCTTCTTCGAAATCAGCCTCGGCGAGGAGTACGGATTTCCCCTCGTCAACCACAGCCAGGTCGGATGTGAGCCGTTCGAGTTCAGCCTCTTCCAGAATAGTACCCCGCTCCTCGATGGACTTATCTACCCTGCCGTCGTCGATAAAGACAACGTTGTCCCCGGCGCGTTCAACGGCCTGAATGTCATCCGGAATGACCTCGTACTCGACCGGGGCGCTCTCGTCAAAATCAGCGGCGTAATCCTCCTCGGGAACATTCTCCTCAATTTCATCGATCAGAATAGTGAATCCGTCTTCCTCTTCATTCTCCGGTTCAGCATCCATGTCCGCGATTAATTCATCATATTCTTCAAGATCTGATTCATCCTCAAATACCGCGTCCCGGACAGCCTGGTCGGTGAAACTCGTTTCCGTTTCGTCGATATATTCCGTATCAGCGGACTCACCTTCGAGAGATGCGGCAGCATCTTCCACCTCCACCGCGGGAACAAGGTCAACCGGGTCGAGATACTCAAGGTCGCCGGCATCCTTCCCGGGAGGGAAAGGCTCGGTTCTGACGACAGAGACGTCCTCTCCGGTCAGGTTTATCCATATCTCGTCCTCATCGCCGGAAACCGGCTTTTGTCCACTAAACGGTTCCTCCCGGGTTTCAGCGGTTTCCGCTGTCCCTGGTTTATCTTCCGGGACCTCGGCCCGTTCCCCCGCTGTTTCTTCTTCGCTGGATACGATTTCGATTGGAATATCAGTCACGGAGACTTCCCGTTCGGGACCTTCATCCTTACGGTAGACCTTCTCTTCCCGGCCGGCGGCAGGGGAAGATCTTTCCGGTTCCTGTTCAGCTGGCCCCTCCCTGAGTGGAATCACGTCGAAATCCTCAAGTTCATGCAGCAGATCTTCTTCTGTCAGGAACAGGGCCCCTTCGCTGGCGATTGATTCCGCCTCACGGAGGTCAATCCTGCCGATTTCATCGAGGTCAAAATCATCGGGAAGCCTTCCAAGGATATCATCGGCAAGGTCCAGGGTCACCTCGGAACCGGATTTTCGCTCATCTGTATATTTCTTATCAGCCATTATTACTTATGATATACGGAAACCTGTCAGTATAGTTCTTATTCTTAACCCAGCAAAGAATTTTATTATTCATTATTGATTTTTTGTCCATTTTTAGGTATGAACGTATATAATATCAATTAATTATCGGAATTTTTCAACTATTTTAAAGAGAGAATTGTGCAAAAAGAAAGTTGCTGTCCCCGCAGGGCCTGATCCAATAAAAAAGGGGCTCCCCGCCCGGGACACCCCCTTCTACCATACATGAATATGTTTTCTTATCTCTTGGCAACCTTAAGCTGTGCCTTGAGTTTCTTGAGTTCGCTCTGCTTTTTCTCCTGCTGATTGGTAAAGGGCTCCGGAACAATGGCCTGGACCTCTTTCAGCCGGCTCTGGATCTCCTCACGGTGGAGTTCTCCCTTTTTCGAAGCCCCTTCAGCCAGTACAATCATCTTGTTGTCGCGGATCTCTACCACACCGCCTTCGATGACCAGGAATTCGGCCCCTTCAACGTCACGGAGCCTGCACTCGCCTATGCCGAGCTCGGAGATAAGGGGGGCGTGGTCTGCCAGGAAACCCATTTCACCGTCATGTGCCTGGACAACGGCGAAATCCACCTCTCCTTCGAATACGGTCTTCTCGGGTGTCAATATACTGCAGTGTATTCTGCGGCTCATGATCAGTTAACCCGCCTTAAGTTTTTCAGCCTTTTCTCTGGCTTCATTGATGTCTCCGACCATATAAAATGCCTGTTCAGGAAGATCGTCATGTTTCCCGGCCAGGAGCTCTTTGAAACTAATAATGGTATCTTCCAGTTTTACATATTTCCCTGGGAAGCCGGTAAACTGCTCAGCCACGAAGAAGGGCTGGGACAGGAATCGTTCTATCTTACGGGCCCGCTGAACGAGGACCTTGTCATCCTCAGCGAGTTCATCCATACCGAGAATCGCGATTATATCCTGGAGGTCCTTGTAACGCTGGAGGATCCTCTTAACCTCCATGGCAACATTGTAATGCTCAACCCCGACAAGCTCAGGGGCGAGGAGACGGGAGGTTGAATCAAGGGGATCCACGGCCGGGTAGATGCCCTTCTCCGCGATCTGACGGGAAAGTACGGTCTGGGCATCCAAATGGATAAAGGCCGTAGCCGGTGCCGGGTCCGTAAGGTCGTCAGCCGGCACGTAGATTGCCTGAACCGAGGTGATGGATCCCTGCTTGGTCGAAGTAATACGCTCCTGGAGCTGGCCCATCTCCGTTGCCAGGGTCGGCTGGTAACCAACGGCAGAGGGCATACGGCCGAGGAGGGCAGATACCTCGGAGCCGGCCTGTGAAAACCGGAATATATTGTCGATAAAGAGGAGAACGTCACTCCCTGACATATCGCGGAAATACTCACACATGGTAAGGGCCGTCAGGGCCACGCGGAGTCTCGCTCCAGGGGGCTCGTTCATCTGCCCGTACACCAGGCAGGCCTTATCGATTACACCGGATTCCTGCATCTCGAGCCAGAGGTCATTCCCCTCACGGGTCCGCTCGCCCACGCCGGCGAAAACCGAATAACCGCCGTGCTGCTGGGCCACATTATTGATAAGTTCCATGATGACAACGGTCTTACCGACGCCGGCGCCGCCGAAGAGTCCGGTTTTTCCGCCCTTGATATAGGGAGCCAGAAGGTCAATCACCTTGATACCGGTCTCGAATACCTCAGCTTTCGGTTCCAGCTGGTCGAAACGGGGGGCGTCCTGGTGAATGGAACGCCGTTCCTTGGCCTCAACCGGTCCCCGCTCGTCAACCGGATCGCCGAGCAGGTTGAAGATACGGCCCAGTGTTTCTTCACCTACCGGTACGGTTATGGGGGCGCCGGTATCGACTATCTTCGTACCCCTGCTTATGCCGTCGGTTGATTCAAGGGCTATCGCCCGGACCCGGTTTCCGCCAAGGTGCTGCTGGACCTCGCTCACCAGCCTCTTTTTTTCGCCCATAACCTCAATTTCCATGGCGAGGGCGTTATAGATTTCCGGCAACTGGCCTTTCGGGAATTCGGCGTCCAGTGTCGATCCTATTACCTGTATTACCTTTCCAACATTTTCACTCATGTTTATCTCCTTATATCAATACCATAATATATGGCCCCTATTCGAGAGCCGCGGCCCCACCGACAATTTCCGCAATCTCATTTGTAATTTTCGCCTGCCGCGCCCTGTTGTACGATATGGTGAGTTCTCGAATCATATCTGTTGACGCATCAGTGGCGTTTTTCATGGCGACCCGGCGGGCGAACTGTTCCGAAAATGAGGATTCCAGGAAGCTGGTGAAAATCTTTACCTTCAAGTATAGTGGCAGAATATACGAAAATACCCTGAGGGGATTCGGTTCGAAATAATACTCGAGCCGCGGCCCCTCTTCCATGTCCATGAATTCGTCCTTATCCGGTGCGATGGGGAGGAGTTTGACAATCTCCGGTTTCTGTGACGCCGAGGATATGACCTTCGTGTATGAAACATAGACCTCATGGACGTCGCCGCTGATGAACTGGTTCCGCAATTCGTTACTCAGGGCGGCTGCGTCTTCAAAAGACAGCTTGTCCTCGGGATTGAGCATCTTCTTATACATCGGCTCATCGATGAAGTTCAGGTAACTGATTCCCTTTTTACCCACGGCGTAGAGCATGGTGTCCTTTTCCTCATCATCAAGCTGTTTCTTGAATTTCAGGGTGTTATCAATGACATTGGTGTTGAAACTGCCGCACAGGCCCCGGTTTCCGGTAATCATGAGTATCATGATCCTCGTTGGGTTGTTCACTTCCCTGAAATGGGGATCATGGGAAGCGGCCACACCGGAAGATACAAGATGAGAAAGAATCTCGTTCACCTTCTCTTGATACGGTTTTGACATTTCCAGCCGCTGCTGCATCTTTTTCATCTTCGCGGTGGAAACCATCTCCATCGTACTGGTAATCTTTCTCGTGTTCCTGATGGAACTGATTCTGTTTTTTATTTCCCTCTCTTTGGCCACTGTTCAATCCTTGTTTTCAGATCTCTATCGTTAACCGAGTGAAGCCAGATACTTCT
>CAZEPS010000032.1:0-25397 GCA_964514165.1 uncultured Leptospirales bacterium | reverse complement strand
GGGAACCGGTATCCCCTGATGGAGATGGAGGACCTGAGAAAACGGGCCGTGGAATATATCTCCGGGAACGAGAAACAGGAGTATTTCACGGAACTAGAAAAGCAGTTTAACCTGATAATCGGGAAGAGGATGAACCGTACCAATAACATTTTCAACCATGAGGAGGAGCGGGTCCGCATTCTGAAAGAAAAGAACGAGGGGAAGGATGTCCTGGTAACCAACCTCGAATCCTTCGAGAAGGCGAAGAAGGTTTTCCGAAACAGGCTGCACCTCCTCTACCACTACAAGAAAAGCTCCCTGGAATTCATCCACTGGGTGTATAAATCGAAAGAAAAAAAATCATCGGATATTGTCAGCCGGTATGAGTCCCAGGTCAGCCGGAGCGGGGAATACGTGAATTTTGCTGCCGGGCTGGTCCGTGCTGCGTCTCTTTCCCCCGCCACGGACAACGATACCTGCAAGCGGCTCATGGTTTCGGTCCAGCGGGTCGAGAATATCTTCCGGGGCATAGAATACCCCCTGAGCATTGACCGGGAATACTACGCCTACCTGACGGTGAACGACGCCCAGCGGATAAAAACCATGAAGGGGTCCCTCCTGAATGAGATTAACCTGGCCCGTTTTGACGTGAAAAAATATTACACCGCCTTCCTGAGAAGGAAGGCCGCGGCCGAAAGGAAAGAAAAAGAGGTGCTGGAAAACCTGGAAGGCAGAATCGCCCAGCATGAGGTTGATCTCATGATGAAAAACGCACTCCGGTACGGCCGGGCCTGTGAAAAGATGAATTACCTCGAAGAGGCCTTTACCGGTTTTGTCCTGAAATACCGGGAAATCGAAAGCAATGCGAGGATGGACCGGATGACCGCTGACCTCAAGACAGTTTTACGGCAGCGTTCAATCATACCGGTGGTCACGGGGTTCAGCGACAGGAAACTTGCTGGGGAGATAAGAACAGCCGCCTACCTGAAGACCGGTGCCCGGGCGGCACTGGCCCGGCTCGGGGCCATATTGCAGTATTACAGGAGGAGCCGGGTCGAGATTGAAGGGCCTCCCGGGGCCGATGAGATCAATGCCGTGTACGCGATGATTGAGAAGAACGTCGTGGTCACAGTCGGAGACTGGCGGATGCACGAACAGAATTACCGCGAGGTGGATCGGAAACTGGTGCAGAAACTCGCCGATATCGTGCGGCGCAACATCTGGTCCTCGAACAGTACCGTTACTGAAAAACCCCCTGACACGACGGTGTCGGTGCGCCTTATCACCGGAGAGTGCTCTCTCTCCATTCCCCGGGGGTGGTCGGAATCGGAAACCAGCGCCGGTGAGAAGTCCCGGGGCATCGTGAAGACCTTCACGAGCATCGACAGCGAAGCATTTATCCTGGTCGCGGAACTTCCGGTCAAGCGTCTGACCCCGAAAGAGGTGACCGAACGGTGGCTCACCGATTCCGGCGAGACCCTGGTGACGAAAGAATGGACCCGCATGGGGAAACACCAGTTCCTCAGGGTCCTGTCGAAAGAGGGGAATGACACGATAACCGAGACCTATTCCCTGGAACGGAACGGACTGGTGATACTGGTCTCGGGACGGACCACCAGGAACAGGTACATGCTCTTCAAGCCGAAACTCGATTCTGTCATGGAATCGCTGAAACTCTAAAATATTTCAGGCTTGCGAAATCGTACAATCTGATATGGTTCCAACACTGAAAAATATACTCGAAGCTGAAGAACGGATCCGCCCCCACGTTCACCGGACGCCGGTTTTTACATCCGGGAGTATTAATGCCCTGACCGGGGGGGATCTCTTCTTCAAGTGCGAGAACCTTCAGAGGGTGGGGGCCTTCAAATACCGGGGGGCGTCGAACGCGGTATTGTCCCTGGAAGACGATGAGGCAAAGGCCGGGGTGGCGACCCATTCCTCCGGGAACCACGCCCAGGCCCTGGCCCTGGCCGCGAAAACCAGGGGAATCGCGGCCCATATCGTCATGCCGGACAATTCACCCCGGGTGAAGGTTGACGGGGTCCGGGGCTACGGGGGGATCATCACCTTCTGCGAACCGACCCTTGCCGCCAGGGAATCCACCCTGGAAGAGATTGTTGAGAAAACCGGCGCCTCATTTATCCATCCCTATAACGATTACCGGATAATAGCGGGCCAGGCAACCTGCGCGAAGGAGTTTCTCGAGGACAGGGAGACCCTCGATATTCTCGTGGCGCCGGTGGGAGGCGGGGGTCTCATCAGCGGCGCCGCCCTGGCCGCGCGTTACCTCTCCCCCGAGACCGGGGTGATCGCTGCAGAGCCCGAGGGGGCGGACGACGCCTTCCGGTCTTTTTGCGCCGGCACACTGTTCCCTTCGGAAAAGCCGAAAACCGTTGCCGACGGTCTTCTCACCTCCCTCGGGGACCTGACCTTTCCGATTATCCGGGACCACGTCAGTGCTATTCTCACCGTGAGTGAGGAGAACATCATCAGGGCCATGCGTTTCATCTGGGAGCGGATGAAACTGGTGGTGGAGCCCTCAGGGGCTGTTCCCCTGGGGGCGGTGCTTCAGCACGGGGATGTTTTCAAGGGGAAAAAAACCGGTATCATCATATCCGGCGGTAACGTGGACCTGGACATGCTCCCCTGGAACAAAAAATAATGGAAAAAAGAATGAGAATCGGATACATACAGACATCACCGGAATTCGGGAATCGGGAAAAAAACTTCAAGGAAGTGCGGGCTCTGACCCGGGGGGTCAGAGCCGACCTCCTGGTGCTGCCGGAACTCTTCGCCACCGGCTATGCCTTCACGAGCGGGGAGGAGGCGAGGGAACTGGCAGAAGGGAGTGACGGACCAACCGCTGGATTTCTCATGGAGCTTTCAAAGAAGACCGGCGCGGCTGTGGCAGCCGGTTTTCCTGAACTGCACGGAAATGCCGTGTATAACGCCGCTATGCTGGTACACCGGGGAAGGGTTCTCGGGGTGTACCGGAAAATCCATCTCTTTAACCGGGAGAAGCTCTGGTTCGCCCCCGGTGATAAAAAACCTGGAGTCTTTAACGTTGACGGGATCACCATCGGCATGATGATCTGCTTTGACTGGATATTCCCAGAAACGGCCCGTTCCCTGGCCCTCCAGGGGGCCGATATTATCGCCCATCCCTCGAACCTGGTGCTCCCCTACTGCCAGAAGGCCATGGTGACAAGGTGCCTCGAGAACAGGGTCTTCGCAATAACCGCGAACCGTATCGGACGGGAAACCAGGGGGAGTGACGATTTCACCTTCACTGGCCGGAGCCAGGCAACCTCCCCGGAGGGAGAGGTATTATTCAGCGGACCGGAAAACGGGGCTCACGCAGGAATAGTTGAGGTGGATCCCCTGACAGCACGGGACAAGACCCTCAATCCCTACAATCATCTTCTCGGGGACCGGCGACCCGAATTGTACTAACTTTTAAGCAATTATCGCTTCATCTGGTTCCGTATCTTCAGATATCTCATGGCCACCTTTTTCGCTATTCTGTTACCGGTACTGGTGTCGGTATCATCCCCTCCCTCGAGGTTCATCTCCTCCCCTTCGGAGGTGGTGATCATCTTTGCGTCCGGTCCGTACATGGCGGAGAACATGTCCAGGACGTTCTTTCTGATCATGCCCCGCATCGGGAGGTTTGCGATAAGGCCGTACATGGCGGCCCCTCCCTGGTTGGCGAGTTCCGGGTGCTTTTTCACGTGCGCCACTGACTGCTTGAGGTCTGTCAAATAGCTTTTGATTACGTCGCTGTGGAGGGGCGTTACCATGGCATGGAGCGCCTCGGGCCTCTGGAGCCGGTCTATCTGCCATCCCCTGTTTTCCATCTGGTCGGCAACGGCGTAGATGTTCACCTTTTTGTCGATGGAACGGTAGGCGAAGATGCTCGTCTTAGGCTCGCCCAGTACTTCCAGTTCAGGAATGGCGTTGATACCCTTCACCAGCTTTTCCGTTGTGTCCATGGTTTCCCGGGCGTTTTTCAGGTAGCCCTCCTCCCCCATGGACATCATTGCCGCCCAGGCCGCCGCGTATGCCCCCCCGGGCCGGGTTCCGAGCAGTGCCGGGGACGCGAAGATGCCGCCAGGCCAGTTCTCGTACACGAAGAACTGGTGCTTCATGATATCCATGTTCCGGTAAATGATCGTGGACGCACCCTTGGCGCTGAATCCGTACTTGTGGGTATCGGCGGACATGGAGGTGACACCGGGGACCCGGAAGTCCCACGGGGGTATTTCGTAACCGAGCTTTTCTATGAAGGGAACTATGTATCCTCCCACACAGGCGTCAACATGAAGGGGGATCTTCTTCTCCAGGGCAATGGCCCCCACCTCGTCAATCGGTTCGATGAAACCGTGGGGGTATTCCGGTGCCGACTGGAGAATCATGACCGTGTTTTTGTTAATGAGCTTTTTCAGTGCCTTCACGTCAACCCTGAAGTCTTTGTCCAGGGGGGCATGGACCGCCTTGACCCCGAAAAAGTGGGCCCCCTTCTCCCACGCAACGTGTGCGGTCACCGGCAGTATCATCTCGGGCTTTTTAATTCCCTTGACCGCCCTGCCGTAATCGCGGTAGGTCTTGACCGCGAGCATGCAGCTCTCGGTGCCCCCGGCTGTCATGACACCCACGGTGTTTTTGTCGCCGTTGAGGAAGTTCGCGGTCATGCGGATGACCTCGTTCTCGAACCGCTTCAGGCTTTTGAAAACAGCGGGGTTCAGGCCGTTGGCGGAAAAGTATTCGTAATAGGCGTCCTTGAGCAGTTTCGTGTGTTCTTCGCCGAGGTAGTATACCAGGCTCCAGGTCTTCTGGTGCTTGTAGTCCGGATCTGCCTTGCCGAACAGCTTTATCTGCTTCATGATTTCGTTTCGTGAGAGGCCCTTTTTGGGAAGAGTTAAAGTGTCCATTACATACTCCTGTTGTTGTGTAAAAATAACCTACATGAAAGTAAATAAAAATTCACTATAATGAAATATTATTCAATTATATGAAAAATATAAACAAAGGGCATTCATGTCAAGAAATAAAGGCAAGAAGCACTTAAAAATTTTACCAGATTATCCGGTATTCGGTATCAAAATGGATAGTAAGGAGACGAGACTAAATAACTGATCTTAAATTTTTTTTTGTAGAAATTAATTGTTAAATATTAGTTATTGATTCAGGAGACATCTAAAGAGTAAGGGAACCATACCCATGAAGACTCAGGAAAGAAAACAGTGGGAAAGGGAACAGCGAAAGGGCAGGATTATTGATATCGCCCAGAATATTTTTTTCAGCCGCGGCTTTGACGGAGCAACGGTTGACGATATCGCCAAGTCTGCCGGGTATAACAAGCGGACCATTTATCTCTATTTCAACGATAAGGAAGACCTCTTCCTCGCCGTGGTTCACCGGGGGCTGAAGCTGTTTTACGAGACATTGAAAATGGCTATTGAAAACAGCGATGATTCCACCTTCAAGGTCCATGAACTGGCCCAGGCCTTTTACTCCTTTTCGATTGATCACCCGGAGTTCTTCAACCTGATAATGATATATGAATCCCGTAATCATATCTATTACCGGGATACAGTAGACGAATCGGACGAAGTTTACTTCGGGATGTGCCAGAACATGTCGAACCTGTCCGGGAAACTTGTCACCGACGCCATATCGAGCGATATAAAAAAGAAATATATAAAGACCGACCTGAAGCCGAAGCAGATGATGATACTCCTTTGGGGGCAGATATTCGGCATCATGCAGATTATTCTCATGAGGAAAAACCTCTTCAAGGACACCTACGGCTTTACCCACCAGGAGTTTTTTAACGAGTTTGTACTGCTCACCGAGCGGGCCATCGCCGGGGATTGATTCGCATCAGGGCTCAGTCTGTACCGGGATAATACTTACGGTCTTCATTGAATTCAACCCGGTCACCCCAGTTTCCAGTTAGGGTTTCATAGGCCAGCCCTTTTTCAAGGACCGATATAAATTCCCTTCTCGGGATATATACCGCACCCAGACTCCTCAGGTGTTCAGTGTACACCTGGCAGTCTATCATGAAAAAACCGAGTTCGTCGAGTTTTCGCGCCAGGGTAATTAAGGCGACTTTTGAGGCGTTGCTCACCCTGGTGAACATGGATTCCCCGAAAAAGCATCTCCCGAGGGAGATCCCGTACAGTCCCCCGGCAAGTTCACCCTCATGCCAGGTTTCCACCGAATGGGCCAGGCCAGCCTGATGCAGGGACCTGTACGCCTCTTTCATCTCGCCGGTTATCCAGGTGCCTGTCTCCCTCTCTCTCGGTTTCTGGCATTCGTTGATGACAGCGTCAAATTTCCGGTCATAGGTAATGGAAAAGGCTCCCCGCATTAAAATTTTCTTCATGCTCCGGGACACCTTCACCTCTCCCGGGAAGAGAACGAAACGCGGGTCGGGTGACCACCAGATTATCGGATCGTTGTCGGAATACCAGGGAAAGATTCCCCGGGAATAGGCGGCAACCAGCCGTTCCCGGGACAGGTCACCCCCCACTGCGAGGACACCGTTTTCCTCGGCGAATTCTACGGGTGGGAATATTATTTCCTCGTTAAGGGCGAATACCGGCATAGGTGCTGACAGATGAAGTATAGTGAAAAATCCTTTTCATTTCAAGGGCCCTGTGTTTACTGGAAGGGTCTGACTTCCCGCTGATGATACTGTATGGCAGGATATCAAAAATGTCAATAGAATACAAGTTCATACTGTTCCAGTTTCTCATCATCACCCCCTTTTTAGCGGGATCCCTGACCGGTAAGAGAATAAATGATCTCGAGAAGACGTCAAAAAGAATTGTTAATATTAACCTCATGTTCGTGGAGCCCCTTATCGGGTTCTGGAGCATCTGGGGCCTCACCCTCTCAACCGATCTCGTGCTGCTTCCGGTATCTGGCCTGGCACTTGTTTTTACCGGTTTTGTTTTCGGGAAAATCAGTGCCGGGTTTCTTAACATCAAGGGTATAAGGCGGATCACCTACCATATCAGTTCAACCCTGGCAAACCATGGATTTACCATGGGGGGCTTTATCTGCTACCTGTTTCTCGGGGAGCGGGGCCTCGGGCTTTCACTCATCTTCCTCCTTTATTTTATCCCCTTCATATATCTCTTCATCTTTCCCTACGCCCGGCTTCAATCCGAGGGTGAAGGAATCTCCTTCGGTTCCCTCAGGGAACTGGTGGTCAATACACGAAACATGCCGATTTACGCTGGCCTTTTCGCCCTTGCCCTGCAGCTCGCCGGCATACAGAGGCCGGAGGTTTATTTTCCTCTCGATTTCCTTATCATGGTATCGGTCATTCTCTACTATTTTATTCTCGGTACAAATTTCAGCCTGTCCGACGTGAAAGCGAACATTCCTGAACAGGCGGTACTCGCCCTGGTTAAATTCATTTTATTGCCTGTACTGGCATGGGCCCTGCTCTCTCTTGTGAACCTGGATCCGGCGGTGGAAACGGTCATTCTGGTCCAGTCATTCATGCCTGCGGCTGTGTACTCCGTGGTGACATCGGTGCTCTTCGACCTTGACTCCCGGCTTGCTTCCGGATTGTTTGTTGTGAACACAATAATCTTTATCACGGTTGTACTGCCGGCCCTGTTCCTCATCAGAGGAATACCCGGATTACTGCTTCAGCCATGATGCGGTGTCCCTCGAGATTCGGGTGAACCATGTCAGCCTGGACCAGGCTTCTGTGTTCATTACCTTCATTGACCCTTGTCTTCCAGTGTTCGTGGACTGATGCAATCGGAAGATTCATCTCGCGGGAGATGTCGTGAAGCCTGTCGTAATACCTTTCGGCTGTCTTGTTCTCCTGTTCAAACATGACCGGCACTGATGTCACGATGACGATTTCTGAGTCGGTGTTTGAGTGGATCTGGTCAATAATTTCTTCCATGTGCTTCCCGTATCTGTCAGGGGTGTAGCCGAGAAAGGCGTCGTTCAGGGCGAACTGAATCATGGTGCAGTCCGGATTATCGTCAAGGACGTGGTCTCGCAGGCGGTTAAGTCCCCCGTGGGCAGTGTCACCCGGGACCCCGCGATTAAACAAGGTTATGGAAGACCCGGGATAGGTCTCCCGGAGGTCGTCCAGAAAAAAATCGACATAGCCCTTCCTGACCATCCATCCCTGGGTCAAAGAATCACCAAGAGCGATGATGGTTACCGGTTTTCCTTCACGCAGTTTTTTTATTGTCTTTTCCGGTTTTTTCATGGCTGATCCTTTAGCGCGTGATTTAGTCGTTTTTCAATACGCCCTTATTAGAAAATTTAATATAATTTGTATTATATATTATAATAAAAATGGATAAAAAATCATAATTTTTAATAAAATTTTAATATTAATATTGATTTTTTATATTGATTAATTATAATCAATATAAGGGTACATCAAGATACCAGTCCAGCACCATTTATTTTCAGAAAATGGTGCTGGACCGGTTTTGTGCACCCAAAAGACTTCTAAAATTCAGTTTTTAGATGTTACCATGAAGAGAACGCAGAAATGTAAAAACCAGAACAGGTCGCTAATAGGTTAAGCAAAATGAAAATTGAAATAACCATTCTCGGGTTATTGATGGAAGGAAATCTTTACGGCTACGAGATCAAGAAAAAAATTGTGGAACGCCTTGAGGATTACGTTGATATTAAATTCGGATCCATCTATTACGCTATTAAAAAGGCGGTGGAAAACGGCTGGGTTAAACGGGTCGGAACCGAGAAAGAAAGCGGCAATCCTGAGCGGTACGTATATGAAATACTGCCGGCGGGGAGAAAATACTATAAAAAGCAGTTGAAGCAGTACTTTGATAAAAACCTCATTCACTTTGATATCGATATCGTGCTGATGTTTTTCAAGAATCTATCAAAGGAACAGAGGGAGCAGTTCATCGAAGACAGGATGCATCTGGTTAAGGAAAAGCACGACGCGATCAGGAGAAAGATAGAGGAAGAGTCAAAAAAATCTGATGACGTTTCCTCTGAAAAAATATTTACATATATTGAACATCACCTCAAGGCTGAACTTTCCTGGCTTAAATCCCTGAAGGTGTAGATGTTTTCAGAATATCAGAAAATGTTTACCAGGTCATCAAGGTATTCAGCGTCCTTTTCGCGGTGAGCCTTTTCGACGCTGTCCATCAACTGTTTGAGTTCTTTCTGTGCGCGCAGTGACTGGGGCGGTTTTTTTTCACCCTCGTTTTCGGCACTTAAGCTCTGTTCTATGAGAGATTTGTTGATGTCTCCGATTTTGACCACATTGAAGTAGTGCTTCTTTGCCAGAGTCTGGGCGATATTTGAAATGAAATCGCTCTGCTTTTCTGAGATTTCCCTGAGATCCTTCTTTTTTATCCGGGTAATTACCACGTTGTTTCCCGCCTTCAGGGTGGCAGATCTCTTTTCGCCGAGGAGAAGTGCCATTTCACCTATCACTGTTCCCTGCTCGTCTATTGTAGCGACCTTGTTTCCGTTAAGTATGACATGGATGCTTCCACTTTTCAGAATGTACATCTCCTCCCCGTAGGAATCCTGTTCGCAGATGATCGAACCCCGGGGGTACTCGGTATCCTTGTCGGAAATTTGAACCGATGTGGAAATTTTTGTCGGCTCAGAGGAGCGGAAATAGGCCTCCCCCCTCTTGTAGGTGAGATTTGTTTCAAATTCCTTTACGAGAGACTTGAGCCAGGGAAGCTTTCTCTTTTCGTATTCCTCTTTCAGCCGGTCAATTATGGTGAAATATTTTATTGACACCTCCCTGGTTTTTCGCTCGTCCCCTGCCAGGCTTTCAAGGTTCGTGTTGATAATTCGGTTCGTCAGGAGAACCTGTTTCGCCAGGACCATTGAAACATTCAATGAAAAGGAATAGGAGTGGAGCCCCTCGAGAAATTTTTCAACCGGCATCTTTTTTATCCTGCTCTCCCGGGACGCGACGGCTGTTTCTATTCTGTCGGTGAAGATTTCCAGGAGATTATTCATGATTATCTCAGTTGCGCCGATGATGAGGTTTTTACCGGTAATTACATACTTGTCTACATTGGAAAGGTAGAAGTATACCGAACCCTCGTTCAGAAAATAGGCAGAATCTGACCGGGCGTCATTGCTGTATAATTTAATATAATTACCGCTCATCGATGACAGCTTTACACGTACAGGTTGAGGGATGCTATTTTATTACTTTTTCTATAGTTTTCAGGAGATCTTCTTTGGCAAAAGGCTTGGTGACGTATGCTGCGGCGTTGATATCTTTGTCGTTCATCTTAATGGTATTTTCGTTGAGTGCCGAGATGACTATTACCCGCGCGTTGCTGTTGAATTCCATTATTTCCTTGACAGCCTTCATTCCGTCCTTGCCCCCCATGGTTATGTCCATGGTAACGAAGTCAGGATTGTGCTTCTTGTATGATTCTATCCCTTCATAGCCGTTTTCACCCTCGGCAACAATTTCATGGCCGCCGCTTTCCAGTGTCTCCCGTATGATTTTACGCATGAATTTCGAATCGTCGACAATAATTGCTTTAGCCATTGAAATCACCCTTGGAAGAGAAACAATTCATAGTACGGGATCATTGTAAAATTATTCGTTTGACATATCAATAACTTTTCACGATTTGTAAGCAAATTAAACAAGGATGCAGGGACCCTGTCCCTGCAATGAAACAATGCTGCGTAAAAGGCTACAGAGAGAGCGTGATAAAATACTTCGCCTTGCCGGAACTGCCATCAACCGGTACGGACTCATCAGGGAGAACCAGAAGGTAGGTGTTGCCGTATCCGGGGGGAAGGATTCCTGTGTACTTCTTGAAGCCCTCGCCCTCAGGCTGCGGCATATACCCGTTGAATATGAACTTGTCGCTCTCCATGTCCGCGTGGAAAACACCGGGTATGAAATCGACATGGAGCACCTGGAATCCTTCTGCGGGGAACTGAAGGTTCCGCTCCATGTGAGAACCATATCCCCTGACTTCACCAGGGACAGGAAGAAGTCTCCCTGTTTCGTCTGTTCCTGGCATAAAAGGAAAGAGCTTTTCAAACTGGTCAACGAACTCGGCTGCTCGGGGCTGGCCCTGGGGCACAACATGGACGATGCGGTGGAAACCCTCCTCATGAACATGATCTATAACGCCTCCATCTATTCCATGCCCCCCAGGCTCTCCATGTTCGGCGGTGAATTTGACATCATCAGGCCACTCTACCTGATACCTGAAAAGGTATTGTCAAACTATGCCCGGATCAGGGGTTTCCCTTCAGAAATAGCATCATGCAGATTCAGTGGTGACAACCGGAGGGAAGAGATGCGTGAACTCGTCCGGTATATTGAAAAGCGGTATAGTAAGGGAAAAAACAATATTTTTCACTCCATGTCCCGTATCGGCACGGACTATCTGCCGGCGGAAAAAGAAGAATAGCAATCAAAAAAGCTGCCCTGGTTCAAGCACGTAAAAGTTCAGCGGTTCAGTTCCTGTGTAAAGAATGGAGTATTGCGTTAAAATTTACCAGGTTACTGATAACTGAACTACCCTGGCTGTGCACCAGAAATGAGTCTTATGAATAACGGTCAATACGCCCTCCATCCAGGGTCACAATCAGTAAGTGAATAAAGGGGTAAACACGAAATCCATGGTATTAAATCAGGTCTCTTAAATAACGCACGGTTACAGCCGGGGATGAGACATATTCGAATTTGTTTACAGACGTTCTCAAGCGGGATTTCTGATCACAACTTCGCCGTTCTCGATATCAGCCTCGGCAGAGCCCCCATCCTGGAGTTTGCCGAAGAGGACCTCGTCTATGAACGATTTTTTCAGCTTGTCCTGGACCAGTCGGCCGATTTCCCTGGCACCGAACTGCGGGGAGTAGCCCTTGTCAGCAAGCCACTGGTAGCATTCGTCCGTGACAGTGAGCTCGATGTTTTTTTCCCTGAGTTGTTCCTGGAAGAGGCGCACCTCCTTCTTAACTATCTCGAGGATAATATCCATGCTGAGATCGTTGAAGTTGATGATGGCATCTAAACGGTTTCTGAATTCTGGGGAGAATGTCCGGTCAACTGCCTGGTTTATGGCATCATCCTTGATACGCCGCTCCTCGAAACCGAGCTGGCGTTTCCCGATTTCCCGGGCCCCGGCGTTGGAGGTCATGATGATAATGACATTCCGGAAATCAGCCTTCTTTCCGGTGTTGTCGGTGAGAGTCGCGTAGTCCATCACTTGAAGCAGGGTGTTGAATATATCAAAATGGGCCTTTTCGATCTCGTCAAGGAGGAGGACCGCGTAAGGTGTTTTTCGGATCGATTCGGTCAGAAGCCCCCCCTCCTCGTACCCGACGTACCCGGGGGGGGCCCCGATGAGCCGCGCCACGGTGTGCTTCTCCTGGTACTCGCTCATGTCAAAGCGGTGCAGGTTTACTCCCAGTATGGAGGCGAGCTGGCGGGCCAGCTCGGTCTTGCCGACCCCGGTTGGCCCCACGAAGAGGAAGGAGGCGATGGGGCGGTCCGGGTTTCCGAACCCGGCCCGGTTCCGCTTTATGGCCTCGGTTATGTGGACGATGGCCTGATTCTGCCCGAAGATCTGTTTCTTCAGTTCCACTTCCAGGTCTTTGAGCTTGCTCATCTCGGAAGAGGAGATGCTCTTCTCGGGTATTTTCGCTATTTTGGCAATGACCTTCTCCACGTCGTTCACTGTTATGGTTATCTCCTCATCGTCATCGTTGCGGTACATTCTTGCAAAGGCACCGGATTCGTCGATGACGTCGATGGCCTTGTCCGGAAGGTGGCGGTCGTTGATGTATTTTGACGAGAGTTCAGCGGCTGATTTCAGGGCTTCGTCCGTGTACACGACATTATGGTACTCCTCGTAGCGGTCCCTGAGTCCGAGAAGTATCTCGTATGTTTCGTCTATGGTCGGTTCCGGGATTTCGATCTTCTGGAACCGCCGTGACAGGGCCCGGTCCTTGTCAAAGTACTTCTTGTACTCTTCGTAAGTCGTCGAGCCGAGGCAGCGGATCTTTCCCGACTGGAGCACCGGCTTAAGCATGTTCGAGGCGTCCATGGATCCCCCGGAAACCGCCCCGGCCCCGACCACGGTGTGGATCTCGTCGATAAAGAGAATGACATTTTCGAGCTTCTGTAGTTCGCTGATGACCTTTTTTAACCGTTCCTCGAAATCTCCGCGAAAGCGGGTCCCTGCGATGAGGGCACCCATGTCCAGGGAGTATATCTGTGAATTGAGGAGGGGACGCGGCACCCGCTCATCCGCTATCATCTGGGCGAGGCCCTCGGTTATGGCGGTCTTGCCGACCCCCGCCTCCCCGACGTGAATCGGGTTGTTTTTCATCCTTCTGCAAAGGACCTGGACCGTCCGTTCCAGGATATCCTCCCTGCCGATGAGGGGATCGATCTCTCCGTTCTTCGCCTTCTCGACGAGCTCTGTTGTAAAGGCCTCGATGGCCCGTTTTCCCCGGTCTTTCCTGGTTTTCGCCTCCCGGTCGAGCTCCATGTCTGATTCGAAATCCTCCTCGAAATCCTCCTCGTCCGGAAATTCAGGCACCCCGTGGGATATGTAGTTCAGGAGGGTGAACCTGGTTATCCCCTCGTCGTTGAGGAAAAAGGCCGCGTAAGAGTCCTCCTCGTCAAAAATGGCGACGATGACGTCTGACAGCTCCAGCACGTCTTTCTGGGCGGAAGTCGTGTGCCATATTGCCCGCTCCATCACGTTCTTGAACCCGATAGACTGCATCGGTTCCCGGTCTTCCACCACCGGTATATGGCTGGTGAAATACTCGCTGATCTTTTTTTTCAGGGTTTCAACTTCACCCCCGCTCCCCTGGATGATGTTTTTCCCTTCGTCAAAGTATAAGGACGCGTAGAGTATATGTTCCGGTGTCAGGTACTCGTGGTTGCGGTTTTTCGCCTCGTTGAAGGCCGACATGAGTATGCTGTTTAATTCATTGTTTATTTCCATTGATTATCCTCTTTCCTAAGCCTCTTCCAGGGATGATTTCAGTGGGTATTCCCGGGCCCTTGCCATCTGGTGTACCTGGGTAACCTTTGTCTCGGCGATATCCCTGGTAAAAACGCCGCAGATACCCTTTCCCCTGTTATGTACATCGAGCATGATTTTTGTTGCTTGAATTGCTTTCATATGGAATACTTTCATCAGTACCTCAACGACGAATTCCATGGTCGTGTAGTGATCATTGTGGAGAATGACCCGGAACATCTTCGGCTCATCCAGCTTATGATCGGTTTCGATTTGCAGATCATTGTTGAATATGATGTCATCGTGCTTTTCTGGCATTACTAACTCCGGTATGATACCTGTTTATGCACTGACATATTTTTCCCATTAATAAATTAATAAAAAATGGGAAAATCATCAGCTTTTTTTCAATATTTTTATACTTATTTAACAGAGGCAAGCGAGATTCTGAAATTTTTTCTGTAAGAGAAAAATTTGCCGTATATTGAAACCGGATTTAAAATTTTCATACGGACACAACATCTGATAAGTATGCCCGAAGGGCTGGTTTTGTAATGTGCCATAAATCTGGTGAAAAAAAGGAGTCATACGTAGGAATTGAACAGCTTTTTCTTTGAAAGGCTGTTTTTTATGACGTTGATCTGGGCAGGATTGGTAATTATCCTGGTCATGTACCGGTCCGCGTCGTTCTGCAGATCTACCTCTACCGGGCCCGGGTAGAATTTGACCTCCATCATCTTGTTTGTCCGGTTCATTCTGCAGAATATCATGACCTTCGGTTTCAGGAAATCCCTGATGCCGTAATCGTTAATCATCGCCATCTCTTTCGTGTTCAGCTCGCAGATATCACCTTTCTTGTAAAAGGCCTCGGTGTTGTTGAGCATTGGCCCCAGTCGGTTCAGGAATTCACTGATGAGCTTGTAATCGAATTTGTCGTTTATCGAGTTAAGGAGAACCTTCAGTGTGCTGGATGGTTCGAAGGCCGTTCTGAAGGGCCTGTTCGTGGTCAGTGCGTCGTAAATGTCGCAGACTGCAGCGATTTTCGGCGGCAGTGGGAGTTCTTCGTAGGGGAGCCCGTAATATCCCCTGCTGTTGTACCGTTCATGGTGGAGAAGGACGGTCTGGAGAACGATTGGGTCGATACCGGTAATATCTTTCAGAATTTCATACCCGAACTGAGGATGGCGTTTTATCTGCTGCATTTCTGGGGGATCGAGTTTCCCTTCTTTTTTCATCATTTTCCTGTCGAGCCTGACCGTGCCGACGTCGATCAGATACGCGCCGAGGGTGATGAATTTCACCTGTTCCCTGGTGAATGTTCCGAGCCTGGTGGCGAAAATTGCTGAAAGAACGCCGACGTTTACCTGGTGCTGGTAAAGGTACTCGTCATATGATTTGATCGTTTTCAGGAGATTTATGGCTTTCATGTCATTGAAGTCGAGATCGCTGATGATCGTTTCCACGATCTGCTCGGCCTTTTTGTATGATTTCTTATCAATTTTTTCCGTGCGGAAAATATCTGCCATGAGATCGCGGGAATTATCAGCTGCGTTCATCAGTAGATTGGGGGGAACGGATTGTTCTTCTTCGTCGCTGTAATAGTATGCGATATTGCCGTATTTCTTTTTTATTGATTCGATTCTCTGGGGGGTGAGAATTTTTCTCTCGTCAAGGATTTTGTCCCCATTCTCTGAATAGAGGGGGTGTATGTAACTCCTGTTCGGATTTATATAGTTAAGATCGATCCTGTTTTTTTTCACGAAATCACACTCAGTACTATTATGTTTAGCAACAGTGGTGGTGCCCGAAATCTGAAATGACATAAGGACACATCTAAAAATGAGTTTTTAGATGTACCCATTTTTTTTTGTCTGGTATATATTAATCTATCAGCCTCTAAAACTAAATCAACAAAAAAACACTCATTTACTGCATTTTTTTAGTTTTCCGTAATCCGCCAGGTGCCGGTTTCCCAGTCGTACTGTTCGGTTGGCTTGAAGTTGTTTTTATAGGACATGCTTCTATTCTCTTCTATGTAATATCCGAGATAATAATAGGTAAGATCAATGGACGCAGCATGCTCGATTTCCTTTATGATACTGAAAGTTCCCAGACTGTAAGATTCGTATGCCGTGTCGAAAACGAAATACACGCTGCTGAAGCCCCTGTCAGATCGGTCAAGAAATCCTGCAGCGATTAGCTGCCCGCCAAGATAGTATTCTGACTGCAGGCCGGGACAGGACTGGAAGTAAAAACTGTGTATGAAGTCATCCCTGTCGGTTATCCTGTTAAACCGGTTGAGGGAATGGTCCCGGTATATTTCATAAATCCGTTCTGAATACTGGAGGGGCGAAAAACTGACCTTGATATCGGCGCATTTTCGCAAAACCCGCCGCTGGCTTTTAGTGGGAGTGAACTTCTGAGTCAGAACCCGTACAGGGATGCAGCTCCTGCACGGATCGCATTGGGGCCTGAAAAAGTAGGTCCCGAATTTTCTCCATCCCTTTTCAAGGAGCCCTTCAAGCTCGCCGGAGGTAAGATTCATGGCGAAGAAATATTCAAAACGCCATTTTCTGTCGGGGAGATAGGAGCATGATTCCCAGCTGCTCAGTGTCGGCTCTTGAAGAAGTATCATTTTTCAAT
The DNA here is from genome assembly GCA_964514165.1 of uncultured Leptospirales bacterium. Taxonomy (GTDB): domain Bacteria; phylum Spirochaetota; class UBA4802; order UBA4802; family UBA5550; genus CAZEPS01. The sequence continues at coordinate 8,763 of CAZEPS010000032.1, read as the reverse complement.
TGATTCCTGGGACGGCTGTTGTACAGTAGGGTACATCTAACAATTTTATTTGGCATTGATTTATCAAGGCCAAATAAAATTTAAACCAAAATACGTACACAAAAGGGAACCACTTGGTTGATTAATAGAGGTTCCCAGTAATATCATCCGTAGATAACAACCATAGTATAATAGTATCGATTTAAATCAACCTTTTCAAGGATCACGTGATGGGTTGATTTTACTGTTTACTAAATGTGGAACCAGTGATTCTGTATCAGCATGAACAACAGGATTGAAATACGAAACCTTCACAAGTCATTCGGACCAAAGCATGTGCTTCGGGGTATAGACCTGACCGTTCGGGAGGGTGAAATACTCTGTGTTATCGGAATCAGCGGGGTCGGGAAATCGGTGATTCTAAAACATCTCATCGGTATACATGAACCTGATTCCGGGAATATATTAATCGACGGGATCGATTATACGACCGCGGAAGAGAACATAAGGCTGGCGATACAGAATAAATTTGGCATACTTTTCCAGGGGGCGGCCCTGTTTGATTCATTGAATATTTACGATAACGTGTCTTTCGGCCTGAGGAGACAGGGAATTTCCGAGGAAGAGATCGGGGAGACAGTAACAGGGATGCTCCTCCAGGTGGGACTCAGGGGGATTGAAGAGAAGAGGCCTTCTGAGCTCTCGGGAGGCATGCAGAAAAGGGTCGGGCTCGCCCGGTCCATCGCCATGAAGCCGGAGATCATGCTTTATGACGAGCCCACGACCGGGGTGGATCCGATTACCGGGGGAGCGGTCGATCGTCTCATCGTGAAAATGAGGGATTCATTCGGGATAACCTCAGTGGTGGTCACCCACGACATGCGTTCAGCCTTCCGCATAGCGGACAGGATAGCCATGTTATTCGACGGAAAAATCATATACACAGCGGAGCCTGATGAGTTTCAGAAGACAGACAATCCCCACGTAAAACAGTTTATCCAGGGAAGGGCCGATGGACCGATCAAAGTCATTTAAATTTCTCACCGTAATCATTTTCATGTTCATCTCAGCCGCAACATCGTGTATACGGGAGAAGGATTACGGTACTTTCGAACCGGGGACACATACATGGCTCAGGGGGAAGAGGATATTCATTGACCCGGGTCACGGGAAAAAATATCCACGGGATATTTTCAGATTGGGACCCGGGGGCATCACCGAGGAGGAGGTTAACCTGAAGGTGAGCCTGATTCTCAGGGACATGCTCCGGCGTTCCGGGGCCGTGGTTGCCTTGAGCAGGGAATCCGGGCTCGATGTTCCCCTGGAACGCCGGGTTTCCATGGCTGAGAAGTTCACACCTGACCTTCTCGTGAGCGTGCACCACAACGGTTCACCGAGGCGGGAGGATCCGGTCAACTATCCCTGCGTGTTGATCTGGGGAACCAGAACGGTACGGCCGGCGAGTTATGATTTCGCGGAACTTCTCCTCGAGGAGTTCCACAAGATCATGGATGAACGGGGAACCATCATGTCGGATTTCGCGGTCTTTCACGAAACGGGGACCCGTATCCTTCGGGAGACCCGTCACCTCTGTCCCGGGGTTATCGGTGAAGGGGGGTTTTTTTCAGACGGTGACCACGCGGTCAGGCTGAAGGACCCCCAGTACAATGAGCGGGAGGCCGAGGCCTATTTCACGGCCATTTCACGGTACATGAAGTGGGGGATCCCCGGGGCGAAAATAGTGTTTTCCTGTTCCGTTGATAGATCAGGTTTCATGGAAAATATGATAACCGAAAAAAATCCGAATATATACCTGCTCATCGAGAGCGGTAATGAGCTGAAGGGAATATATGAAAAAACTCTCCGAATTACTTTGGACGATATTCCGGTTGGTTTCGACCGGGCCGCTGAAAATATATTTTCCATCAGATATGGCGAACAGCTCTATCCGGGATTCCACCGAATACGGTTTTCCTTCCGCAACCTGAGGGACCAGAGCAGCATGGTCTGCTCTTTCCCCTTCTTTGTTGAAATACATAAAGGAGAGTACCGGCGCCTCGTGGAACAGGGGAGTGCCCTGGCTCGAAAAAAGGGTACAGCCAGGGAGGGTTTGATGATGCTCCAGTCCGCCCTTTCGACCGGGAAGACTGATCCCAGGGCCGATGATCTCCTGTGGGATATAACCCGGGGCTTCAGACTTATCGGAGAAGACGCTGTCGCGGACTATTATCTCAAGAAAATTCTTTATTTTTATCCCCGGAGCAGGTACCGGAAGAGGATAAGGGCCGGTGTTAAATACAGGTATGATTACCGCTTTCCCGTGGACTATTACGGGAAAGAACTGCGAGTTTACTCGCTCGAAGACATGGGTAAAGAGGATGATCTCAGGAAGATGAATGTCATAAAATATTTTTTTATAGACAATAAAAAATAAATAATTACACTTACCGCTGTTAATTACTAACGGCAAGGAGTTATTCATGAAATCGTATGAGCATGATACCGGAACCTTTATCGGTTTCGGGAGCAATGAAATTTTTTACCAGAGGTGGACAGTTCCCTCGCCCCGGGGAATACTGGTCATAGCCCACGGCATCGGGGAACACTCCGGACGATACGAAAACATAATCAATAAACTCGATCGTGAAAAGATATCTGTCTATGCCCTTGATCACCGGGGGCACGGACGTTCCGGTGGTAAGAGGGGACACGTGGGGTCGTTCATGGAACTGATCTATGATCTCAAGGTGTTCATGCAGCTTATCCAGGAAGAAAACGGTTCCGTTCCGGTAATCCTCCTGGGTCACAGTATGGGGGGTGTTGTTGCATGTAAATACGCTCTTCATTACCCCGAGGATTTAAGCGCCCTTGTTCTTTCATCGCCCGGTTTGAAGGTTGCCATGAAACCTCCGGCATGGAAAACCGGTATGGCGAATTTTCTCTCAAAATACATGCCCGGGCTTACCATGGCGACCGGACTCCCGGTTTCTGGGCTTTCACATGATGAGTATGTTGTTGAAGCCTACGAAAACGACCCACTGGTGCATGATAAAATATCAGCCCGTTTCTACACTGAATTTACCAATACCGCCGAGGAATGCATGAACAGGTCACTGGAACTGAGGATGCCCCTGCTTGTATTCCACGGGAAGGATGATCCGATTGTTGACTACCGGGGAAGCGAAACCGTGTTCCAGAACGCATCGTCCGTGGGCAAGGAACTTCACATCTTTGACGGCTTCTATCATGAGACCATGAATGAAACGGAGAAGGAACGGGTCCTCGAAGTAGTCAGGAAATTCATTCTCGGCATTACGAAATCAAAAAGAGCAAAAACAGCGAAGAAACCGGGGCGTAAGAAAAAGGCGGCTGCCAAAGGTGCCGTAAAAAAGAAAACGACTAAAAAGGCGAACAAAACCACGAAGAAGGCCGCATCCGGTAAAAAGCCCGTAAAAAAAACAGTGAAGAAAGCGGCAAAAAAAACACCGAAAAAGTCTGCTGCCAAAAAAAAGACAACAAAGAAACCGGTAAAGAAAACACCGAAGAAATCGGTCAAAAAGTCTTCTAAAAAAACTACCGGGAAGAAAACAACCAGCAGTAAGAAGGCTAAAGCAAAAATGAAGACTTCCAGGAAAAAGAAATAAATGTGCTGCATAATGCACTGTCATTTCCGGTCAGTAGCAAACTGCCGAAGCAATCGACCTGTAACGTTCTAAAACCTGCTGGCTGTATGCCCATCAGGAGATGGATAATACAGCCTGCAGGTTTTAGCTGAGAAAGCGGTATATAAGCGTTATGCGAAATGTTGCGGCAGTGTTACATTTCTGTCAGATTCCTCAAAATTGTTACAACCGGGTTAAATAAACCCCTGTTTAACGAGGGTTCGCGCCAGGCCGGTTGACTTCTTTTCCACCCCGGAAATACAATCATAACATAAAATATCATCCAACAAAAAATAACAGCTGTTGTATGATGTCAGGGAGATTCTAAAAGCCATGTTAATGCATACTCATGTATTTGCATGTTAGAAGTCCCGATATTTACTCTTATCACATGAGGAGGTTTGTTATGATTGATAAGGCGGATACCGCGTGGATGCTGGTTGCCACGTCGCTCGTCATGATTATGACGCCCACCCTGGCGTTTTTTTACGGCGGGCTGGTGAGGAAAAAAAACATTCTCTCGGTTTTGATGCAGACCATGGTGATTCTTGCGGTTATATCACTTCAGTGGGTCCTGTTCGGCTACAGCCTCGCCTTCGGCCCTGACATCGGAGGCGTTATCGGGAGCCTGGAATGGGCGGGGCTTATGGGAGTCGGTCTTGAACCGCTGGAGGGACAGACCATACCCCATCAGCTTTTCATGCTTTTCCAGATGATGTTTGCCATAATAACCCCCGCCCTTATTGTCGGGGCCTTCGCTGAGAGGATCAAGTTCTCAGGGTTTGTCGTATTTATTATACTCTGGTCCACGTTCGTCTATGATCCGATGGCACACTGGGTATGGGGAAGCGGGGGATGGCTCGCTGATCTCGGCGCCCTCGACTTTGCCGGGGGAACGGTCATACACATAACCGCCGGGATTTCCTCCCTGGTGATGTCCCTTTTAATCGGAAAGCGGACAGGTATTTCGGCGGGAAGGGCACCCCATAACCTTCCCTTTGCCGTACTCGGTGCCGGCTTTCTCTGGTTCGGCTGGTTCGGGTTTAACGCGGGAAGTTCTCTTAACGCCAGCGGCCTCACGGTTTCGGCCTTTCTCAACACCAATACGGCGGCGGCAGCGGCGGCTGTCACCTGGATGATAATGGACTGGCTGTTCAACAAGGTACCCACCATGCTGGGAGTAATCACGGGAATTATCGGGGGGCTTGTCGCCATCACGCCGGCCGCAGGTTTCGTGACACCGATGGCAGCGATTCTTATCGGCGCCGGAGGAGCGGTTATCGGTTTCGTTTTCGTGACCTATGTCAAGAAAAAGTTCGGATATGATGATTCACTCGATGTATTCGGTGTCCACGGAATGTGCGGAATTTTCGGCGCTCTCGCCACGGGGATTTTCGCCACGACCGGGATTAATCCTGACGGTGCTGACGGCCTGCTGTACGGCAACGCCTATCAGCTTCTCATACAGTTGATAACAATCGTGATAGCCATACTTATATCTGGAATCGGGACTTTTATCCTGTACAAGCTGGTCGATCTGGTTATCGGTATGAGGGTTGTCGCCCGGGACGAGTATATCGGTCTCGATCTGAGCCAGCACCACGAAACCGGGTATACGCTCGTAGATTAAGAAAAGGAGGCTGACGGATGAAATACATTATCGCTATTATCAGGCCCCATAAGCTCGAAGAGGTGAAGGCCGAACTCGAAAAGGAGGAGGTCCACCTCATGACTGTCGTGGACGCCCTCGGCTGCGGAAGGCAGAAGGGAGTTACCGAGGTTTACCGCGGAGTCAAGGAGGTTGACAATCTCCTCAGAAAGATCAAGCTCGAGATTGCCGTTAACGATGATTTCGTCGAGAGGACAATCAAGGCCATCTCCCGTGGAGCGAAGGAGGGTGAAATCGGGGACGGTAAGATATTCATCCTTCCCATGGAGGAGTGCGTGAGGATACGGACCGGCGAGCGGGGGAACAAGGCTATTGGCTGATCCCTGTTGCCGGGGATTATAAGAAAAGGGGGTTTCTTAAAGGGGCCCCCTTTTCTTATTTCAACGAATCCGGAAACATTTTTTTCGACACATTTAATCAGCGAAAAAACATTAAAAGGACATTGCTCGGACCGCGTGGGACTGAGTTTCAACAGTGATGGGTATATGTATACGCTTTTCGGGATTTATCCGTCATTGACCGCTCAGGAGAACTGGTATACTTCTATCAGGTTCTTACCCCCTTTTGCAGCCTTCTGCATGGCGAGTTCCGAACGGCGGATGAGGGAATCGAGTATGAGATCATTCATCAGATGGTCGTCTACATGATTGCTCTTTGCCACGTCATTCGGATCGAGTTCTGCGATGCCGATGGATATGGTTGCAGGAACTTTATTATCGTTCAATATGAACGGCTTTGATGTCGTGGAATCAAGAATACGGTCAGCGACCTTGTGGGCGTTCCGCTTGCCGGTATCGGGGAGAAACACGATGAAATTGGAGATGCCGTACCGACCGAGCTTGTCGTAGGGCCGGCAGGATGATTTCAGCCTGGTGCTGAAATCAAAGAGGAGCTGGTCGCCGGCTTCAGCCCCGTATTTTTCGGTTATGTCCTTGAAGTTAGAAATGTCAGTCATGATGCAGGACATGAACTTCATCTCCCGGGAAGAGCGTCCCATCTCCTTCAGCACTTCGTCCATCAGGGATCGCCTGTTCAGGAGACCGGTATGGTGGTCCTCCTTAACGAATTTCAGCACCTTTTTGCGGGAGTCCTTGACCGAATTTTCGAGTTTTATGTAGTGCTTGGTTATCTCCAGGCGTGCCAGCAGTTCTTCCCTGCCGAAGGGTTTGAAGATAAAATCGTCGCCACCGGCCTTGATGATTCCGATCAGGGCGTCCTGCTTGTCGCGCTTCGTTACGACAATAACATAGAGGTACCGGGGCCGTTTAATTTTTTTTATCTTTCTGCAGAGGCTTTCTATGTCGAAGTCCTCGTTTGCCCAGTTAACGATAACGGCGTCGCAGTCGAAGGATTGAATGTCCTCAACAGCGTTTTCTGTTCCTTCGGATTCGGTGACCTTATGACCCTGGTCGCCGATCGACTGTTGCACTGCGTTATAAAAAGATTTTGTACTGTTAACCAGCAGGATTTTCATGGCGGCGCCCTTACCTCGATTTAATACTATTGCTTTAGTATGACGTTAAGAATTTGTCAATAAATTTATAGGATGAAGGAAACGGTTGCTGTTTCGCAACTGAATCTAGGGCACATCTAAAAACCGGCATTTACAATTACCCTTATAATTGTAAATGCCGGTTTTATTCCCGATTCCATTATATAGTATATGGCTCCGAGATGCACACAAGGGGACTTCAAAACATAGTTTTTAGAAGTCCCCACTATTTTTTAAACATCTGTGTCAGGTCATTCACAATATCATCGATAACAGCCTGTTCCGGTCTTTCGCCGTCCTCGATAATGAAATTGTCGCTTTGAAAAGTGAGATAGATTTCTCTCACCCGTTCGAGAAACTCAAGCCTTTCAAAGAGTTCCGGTGAACCGCTGCTCCTCGACCTGATCCGCTCAACCGCGGTTCGGGGAGAAATGTCGATGAAATAGACCCGGTCCGGAACCGGGAACCCCATCTCCATGTTTTGACGCAGTATCGCCTCAGGCGACAGACCGGAAGCTCCCTGGTACGCGGCGTTTGAGTAAAAGTACCGGTCCATGATTACCGTGGCGTTTTTGTCAAGAGAGGGCAGGATGTTTTTTTTCACGTCTTCTTCCCGGTCCCGGATAAAAAGTTCGTTCTGTTTTTCCGGGTCCGGAGCATTCCCGTGCCTGAGCATTTCACGGATTTGCCTGCCCCACTTTCCGTTTGTCGGTTCACAGAGCTTGACGGCGTCAATACGGTTTTTTAAAAAATATTCATGAAGGAGAGAGGCCTGGGTTGACTTGCCCGAACCGTCTATTCCCTCAAGAACCAGGAACAAAGGTGTTTTAATCACGGTGTATACCCTCTGGATGATTTCTTTTTTTAGAGGCTTTTCGGAGCCTGTTCATGATTGCCAGCCCAAGCCCCCGCTCCGGAACGCTTTCGGCGAGTATTTGTCTAATGCCCATGTCATCGAGGCGGTGAAGACAGGAGAAGAGGTTAGCGGCCGCTTCCCTGAGGTCCCCGCGTGATGAGAGAATTTCCGATCGATCTTCATGATAGGAGAAACCGGGTTCTGAATAAAAAAGATACCCGGTGTCAGATTTATCCATGTCCTTAACGGTTATAGTATCGGTCAGGAGAACCGGTTTTGACGGGGCGTAATGCCACTCCATCTGTCCCGGCGCTTCAACAATGGCATGTTCTGTCGTAATTGTAATTTCACCAACGACCCCGGTGAGTTCCTCTACTGTTATTCCCCCGGGCCTCAGGAGTTCGATTTTTTTCCGGCCGGTTCTCACAATAGTTGATTCCACACCGACCGTGCAGGCCCCCCCGTCGAGGACCATGGAACAGGCAGGCCCGAGCTGTTCAAGGACGTGGGCCGGTCTCGTCGGGCTCAGGGAGCCGAAGCGGTTTGCGCTCGGGGCGGCAACGGGCCTGCCCGTTTCCCTGATCAGGGCCAGGGCGACCGGGTGGTCCGGCATGCGGACCCCGACCGTCGGGAGTCCGGCGGTCACGATATCCGGGACCGTGTCGCTTTTTTCGAGGACCAGGGTCAGGGGCCCGGGCCAGAAACGGTCAATGAGTTTCCGGGCCGTTTCGTCGATATCTCTCGCAAGGAGATTCGCCTGCTCCAAGTTATGGACATGGACGATGATCGGATCAAAAAAGGGGCGCATTTTTGCCTCGAAAATCCTGGCGACGGCGGACTTATTCAAGGCGTCCGCACCGAGTCCGTACACGGTTTCGGTCGGGAACGCGACAAGTTTTCCCTGCCGAATATATTCAGCGGCTCTTTTTATATTGGTCGGGGTAGGCTTATAAATATTCATGGTCAATTCCAGCGTAACCATTGAGTACAGGTTCAAAAATCACGGACAGCGTCAAATATAATTCTGTAGTAATAACAGAGAGTTGTCTTGTCTTGGATAGTATCACTTATTGTTTTTCCCCGGTAGAATCGACTCCGGTTATGA
>CAZEPS010000031.1:10566-25593 GCA_964514165.1 uncultured Leptospirales bacterium | reverse complement strand
AAACATGTTTGGAAATAATTATTGATATTTTATTTAAAATTTCTGTGTATTTTTTATAGCAGTTATTCATATCCTGTTCCATAAATTTATTTTGAATTAATCATGAAACGTGGTATGCGAACGGCCTGAAACCGGGAAGGGGGGGAGTCAATCATCGTTTAATCCATGTTGAGTTGTTATATCTGACAGTGCTGAATATGTTGCTTTGATTATCTAATATCACTATATCTGAATACGGAATGGTTAATTCATGAAAAAAACAGTTTTTAACAGTTGCCTGCTGTTCTTTTTCTGCTTAATGCTCGGCTGCAGCAACGCGGGAATTTCCCCGGGTGAAACTTTCCTCGGCATTGCCGGGGGAAATGTCATCACCATCGCCTCCTTCAACATAGAAAACCTCGATATCGCCAAATCAACTGATCCCTCCATCGTGCCGGTACTGGCCGGAACAATCCGCCGGTTTGATATTGTCGCGGTTCAGGAGATCGAGGAAGACCAGGCCGTAATGAACCTTGTGAATGAAATAAATAAATCAGGGAATTATTCATTCATACTCAGTGATGAAGTCGGAGATGATATCGGTTTCGGTTATTCTGAATATTACGCCTTCTTCTATAATAACGCCACAATCGAACTGCTGCCGGGCCATATCCTCTATACCGAAGGGGGGTTTAATTTCGTCAGGGAACCCTTCATGGCCCGCTTCAGGACCCGTTCCGGCGGCTTCGATTTTGTACTTGTTACGATTCACACGCCTTTCGCTGACACAGGTAGTCCCACCCCGATCGGAACCACGGCTGATGACGAAATCCAGGAACTCCCCTCGGTTATGGCTGACGCGGTCATCCTTTTCGGCGAACCTGACGTCATCTGCCTCGGGGATCTCAACGCTGACAACCAGGGCTCCACCGATTTTGACGAAACCGGATACCTGGCCGCCTTCCCCGCTGACCAGTATCTCTGGATCATTCCGAACGAACTGGACACCACCGTTGCGGCCACAGATTATACCTATGACCGGATTATAGCCCTGGCCGCTTCTGAAGAAGATTTCATCGGCAATAACGGGACAGATTATATCAACGAGTACGGTGTCTTCAGGTTTGATCTCGCTTTCAACATAACAACCTTCCCCTCCCCGGACGACATAAGCGACCATTACCCGGTCTGGGCCCGTTTTTACACTGACCGGGATTCTGACTGAAAATGGGTGCTCTGTTTTTCTCTGGTTGACAATTTAATCCCGGTAACGCATGGTTCGCCATAACTTTGACGCGAAGCAGGTACAATGATTATTAAAAGAACAGTCGTTATCCTGATATCAATTCTGTTTTTTCTTGCGGCTTTAGAGGCCGGACTGCGCATTGCGAGGGAGATCAATCCCCTGGCGCAGTTTCTCCCCAGGGATTACAACCGTCACCGTCCGGCCCCCGGAACCAGTGAATTTGGTTTCGTCCTGAACTCCCGTGGGTTCAAGGACCGGGAGTTCACTATCGAAAAGGGTCCGGGGACCTTTCGTATTCTCGCCATTGGCGACTCGATACACTTCAGCGTCGTCCCCTATGATAAGAGTTCCCTTTTTCTGCTCGAGGAAAAACTGAACCGGAAACAAGGCGGATTCGAGGTCATAAATATGGGAATACCATCCATCAGCCCCAGGGACTTCCTGTCGATGCTGATTAATGAGGGGGTCGCGCTTAAGCCTGACATGGTTCTCCTTACCTTCTGCACCGAGGACGATTTCTACAAGAAGCCGTTCAAGCATATGATTCACTCATCGTGCGTGTATAATCTTGCGAAATCACTTTTTGCGGATGATCTTTGGAAGAAAAACCCTGTCCAGTCAGCTCTAACCGTATACCGGGACTCTGCCCCGACTTTTTCCGATGATACATTCATGGAGATAAAGAAGAAACGAATCGATATTTATCTTAAAGACAACAAAAGATTCGCTTCCGACGCTGCCCGGACGGTTCAGTACCACCGGAGTATTAAAAAAATCTGCGACTACCTTGGAATCCCCTGCGCTATCCTGATAGGGCCGGAGGAGATCCAGGTCGACCGTTCCCTCCAGAAAAAAGTCGCCGCCGCCACGGGTAAAGATGTGGAGGCTTTCGATTTTTTTCAGCCGAACAGGCTCCTGAAGAAACATTTTACTTCCATGGGGATACATTCTATTGAGCTCGTCCATACATTTATCGAAATATCCCGAAAAGAGAACATCACCCTTTTCAAGCCAAACGATACCCACTGGAACCTGGCGGGGAACAGGGTGGCCGCTGAAGTGCTCTACAGGAAAATTTCTGTAATTATCAGGAGAACCGGGAGTGAGTGAAACCCCTGAAGCCCTCAGAGAGGAGATCGCGTTTTTCGTCTACTCGTTCCTATCTGACGAGTTCGGTATTGCCGTTTCAGAGATCACCGGGGACACGGACATAATCATCGACCTTTCCGGAGATCACCTCCTCTACCTCGAAATTGCAATGGATATCAAAGATAAATACGATCTAATCGAAGACCTGGAAGAAATCCGGTCAATGCTCGTGTTTGACCAGGACCATACGGTGGATGCCGTCATTGAAAAAATAATTGCCTGCATCGAGGGTGGTGACCAAGCCGGATCCACTGAGTAAGGGTAACCCGGAAAATTTAAATTGACATTCCCTGCCCATGGGGTATTGTACAGGAAGCAACTGCCAGGAGCAATACCATGAACAGAACAGTCGATCCCTGGAAACTGTATGAAATGATGTACCGGAGCCGTATATTCGAAGAGGCCGCTGCCAGGCTCTGGCACGAGGGTAAAATATACGGCGAGATGCACCTCGGCATCGGCGAGGAGGCCCTCATGGCCGGAATCATGGTTCACCTTAAGGCCGGGGATTCCCTTTCCCTTGACCATCGCGGCACCCCCCCCCTGGTAATGCGCGGCATCGACCCGGTAACCCTGCTCCTGGAATTTCTCGGTCACGAAAAGGGCCTGTGCGGGGGGAACGGGGGCCACATGCACCTCTTCTCCAAAGATCTGAACGCGGCATCGTCCGGAATCGTGGGTGCTGCCGGCCCGTCGGCTGCCGGATTCGCCCTGTCTTTCCAGTACCGGAAGGTCGATAATATCGCGGTAGCGTTTTTCGGCGAAGGGGCCCTGAACCAGGGGATGCTCATGGAGTCGATGAACCTCGCCTCTGCATGGAACCTTCCGGTGCTCTTCGTGTGCAAGGACAACGACTGGGCCATAACGACGGTTTCCGAAGAAGTTTCAGGAGGGACCCCGTGCCAGAGGGCCCGGGGCTTCGGACTCGAATGCGAAGAGGTGGACGGCCTCGACGCTGAGTCGGTAGCGCGGACAGCAGGCTCGGCCATAGACCGGATTCGGCATACCGACAAACCATTTTTCCTGCACGGCCACTGCGTGCACACCGAGGGGCATTTCCTCGGGGACCCCCTCCTCAGGGTGCACAAGACCCCGGTGAAAACGATGAGTAAACTCACCGGCCCTCTCGTCAAATCGGTGGCGAGCATAAAGGGAGCCGGGCTCCCTGACCGGGGAGAGAGCCTCGGCAGCGTCCTGTCCCTTATAACCAGGTCCCGCGACCAGATGAAGAAAAAATACGACCCGGTTGAAAAGCTCAGAAAGAGGCTGGAACCTGATAAAAAACGCCTGGAAGATCTGGAGAAGGGCGTGAAAAACGATACCGCCTCTGCCGTGTCACGGGCTCTGGAAATATTTTACGGGACGGTGGCGTCATGAAAAAAATGAAATTCGCTGATGCCATAGAGAGTGCCCTCGCCCAGGCAATGGTAGAGGACGACAGGATAATTATTTTTGGAGAGGATGTCCAGCTTCTCCGGGTGAACCTCTACTCGCGGTTCGGAAAGGAGCGGGTGAGAAACACCCCCATCAGCGAAAGCGCCTTCCTGGGGGCAGCGGTCACGGCCGCCATGGCCGGCCTCCGGCCGGTGGCGGAGGTCATGATGGTCGATTTCCTCGGCGTCGCCATGGACGCCCTCCTTAACCACGCCTCCAAGATTGAATTTTTTTCCGGGGGAAACTGGAATGTCCCCCTGGTTATTCGGTGCGGGTGCGGGGGCGGTTACGGTGACGGTGGCCAGCACGAACAGAGCCTCTGGGGATGGCTCGCCCATATCCCGGGGCTGAAAGTGGCGGTCCCGTCGACACCGGCTGACGCGGGAGCCCTTATGATATCCGCCCTCAGGGACGAGGGCCCGGTCATTTACCTGGAGCACAAGCTCATTGCTGAATACTGGCGCGACTACCTCGGCTCGGGGGGGAGGAAAAACGTATCGTTTGACGTACCGCCGGCAGGGGAATACGGCCCGGTCCCCCGAAGGTGGGAGCCGGTGCCCCTGGGGAAACTGAACATTGTGAAAAAAGGAAGCGACCTGACCCTGGTAAGCGTCGGCGTAGGGGTGCACCGGTGCCTGGAGGCGTCGGACAGGCTTCATGAAAATGGTATTTCCGCCGAGGTGATCGACCTCAGGAGCGTTTCTCCCCTTGACCGGGAAGGGATAGTTGCCTCAGCGGGCCGTACCGGCGCGGTTATTGTCGTTGACGAGGACTACCGGGAGTTCGGCCTTTCAGGTGAAATAGGGGCATCCCTGCTTGAGGGAGGAATACCGTGCCGCTTCGGCCGGGTCTGCACCGAGAACACCATCCCCTTCAACCGTGAACGCGAGGACGAGACCCTGCCGGGGACTGAACGGATCATTGATACGGCCCTCACTCTTCTCTCCGGGGGGAAGGCATCAGGTTGACCGCCCTTCGGCAGGTAAGATTTTACCGGAGGTTGCAGACCGGGAGGAAACAGCAACATGAAAAGATTACGTGATTTTACCGCAACTGCCCTCATCACCGGCTCCCTGCTCTCAGTCGTCGCAGTAACCGGCGATGGGTATATGGTGTCAGGAATCGCCGATACCATCGAGGAGATGAAGGCCCTCGTCGACGGCATTACAAACTTCATCGATCATGTCTCAGCATTCACCGGTTTTCTCGGGGGGAGCACCATCTTTCTTCTCATCGCGGTCCTCTTTTTTTCTGCAGGCCTGACCGCCATAGGTATCCCAAAAGGGAAGATCTCGTTCATCCTGTCGCTGGTCATTGCGGATCTAATCTGGTACTTCTGGAAGGTAAGCTTCAAACCGGTGGATTACTCTTTCACCGGCGAGATGGTCAGGGCGAACCTGATCCTGATTGTTCCCGTTGCCGCAGTTTTTGCAGCCGGAAATTTATTCCCCCGGGTGCTGCCCGCGGTGACCGGGGGGGTAAAGAAACTTTTCGGCAGAAAGGCCTTTGCCAGGAACGAACTGATGGCCCAGATGGAACATTTCCAGGGAGCCTCCTCCCGGGTCGTTACGTCCCTGGCCAGGGACATCGTCAGGTCCAGGAATGATTCGCGAATCATGCTCTCACCGGACACAAAAGGCTTTCTCTCTGATGTCGAAAATATCATCTCGCGGATACGTACGATGGAAAAGGGCGGCGGGGGCCGTGGGGCCGCCGAAGATTAATGGCCCCGCCAGGCTGCGGCAGTGTCATATATTCCGCAGTTCCCTGAAGAGATCGGCATAAGCCGATTCCGCCCTGTAGAAAACCGGGGGTTCCCCGCAGGGCGCGGGAACAGTGTGCCATCCCTTACCGAATTCCCTGCCGCTCCATAGGTGAATCCACCGGTCTTCAGGCAGGTAGAGCCTTCGGCGCATTTTTCCCTTTTTCACCACCGGCGCCACCATGAGATCACGGCCGTAGAGGTACTGGTATGGAAGCCGGTGCAGAACCGGGTCGTTCTCGTAATGGACATAGGTGTGTCGCATCGGAGGGAGCCCCTCACTGCGGTACTCCCCGCTCAGGCTGAGATGATACTCTTTCATGGCCGTATACACGGATGTCATCTTCTTCAAATGTGCCAGTATCTCCGGAGAGGAGTTGAACTGTTTGTTCACCTCGGGGTTTATCCCCTCGTGGCTCCGCATTACCTGGGTAAAGGCCGCCATCTCGGCTGAACGCATCCATATCTCGGCGCTCCGTTTTATCCATGCTATGGACAGGAAGCACCCGATGTCAAAGTGGTAGAACCCGCAGCCGCACATGCCCATCGAAAGACCGGCGGGAATGACGGTCTCGAGGCCGTTATTTTTATGGAAGGCCACGAGCTGGTCGCCCCCCCAGAAGAGGAGGGAGTTTTTGCTGGAATTGGTGAATCCCGCCCGGGAAAAGAAGAGGACCTCCCCGAGCTTTCCCGATTCCTCTATGGCCTCCCGGTTCAGCCGGGCCCATTCCGCCGGGTACCGGTTGTGAAAAAGCATCGGTTCCCCATCGTGGATGACCGCGTCAAAGGGGAGGTATTCACCGTAATCGGCCATCCATCCCCCCATGTCCAGATCAATCATGTTCTTTTTGATGAGTTCCTTAAACCAGCCGAAGGCTTCCGGGTTGGTCAGGTCTACCATTGCCACCGGGTAGTTGGAGGTGTAGAGCTCGTAGGTATTCCCCTCAGGGTCCCTGACGAAATACCCCTTTTCAGCCGCTTCGTTGAAAAAGGGGCTCTCGAAATCGATAAAGCAGTTGTTGTAACCGAGGAAACGGACCCCCTTCCCCTTCAATTCCTGTATCAAATCAGGGAGCCCGGGGAAGAGATCGGGATCATATTCCCAGCTGAAAAAGAGCTGTGTTCCGAAGGGGGTCTTTCTGGTCCCCTCCCAGTCCTGAGACCAGATCGCGCCGAGCTTTATGCCCGCTCCCAGGGCTTCGTCAACCTTGGACCTTACTTTCTCGGTCCCCCCCTGGCAGGCGAGCCACATGCCGTCATAGGCCCACTCCGGCAGGGCCGGCTGTCGCCCCAGGCAGTCGGAAAGGCCCCTTACTGTTTCAGGTGCTGTATCGTGGACACCGATGATACAGGTTTCGGGCACCTGCCAGAAGTAGATGGTGAAGTGGTCGCTTTTTCTGAAATCGAACCGGCTGTAGGACGAGGCGTCGGTATGAAAATACCAGTTCCCTGACGCCACGAAGGTCGGCATCGGGAAGTAGGTGTTGTGCCAGGCCCCTCCCCGGCCGGAGTGAAGCTCCGCCAGGATGCCGACATAGTCCCTCCCCCGTCCGACCCCGGGCTCGGTCACCCACACCGGGATGTCGTACCCCCGGAGGTCGAGCTTCCCGAAGCGCTCGCCGCAGCCGTACACGTGGTCGTCGCGGTTTGCCTCGACCCTGAGCCAGAACCGGTTTATCTCCTGCCGGTAGTTCTCGAAGGTGATGAGCAGCCTCCCAGTTTCCTCCCGGCATTTCATGGTGATGATTCCGTCAAAGTGTATTATCAGGGGAGACTGTTCCTGTTCAACGGTATAATTGCCGGTTTCAGCCTTTTCCGTGATCCGGTCCTTCTTCAGCCGGTATACCCCGTGGCGGGCGGTAATTTTCTCGCTTCCAATGCCGATTTCGATACAGGGCCTTTTCGCCGAATGGCGTATGACAACACGATTTTTAAAATAGATGATAAAGCCATCCCCTTTTTGTTCGATTCTGATCATACTTTCCTCCATTTTAGCTTTCCCGGGTAAAAACATGGATTATTTTATCGATAACGATTTAATTGATAGTACTCACATAAAAGATCAATATTGTCAAGATCTAAATAATTTCACACGCAATCAGGATCATAATTAACAATTATCACTCCCTTCCTCTATTGCCTTGTTCACCTCCGGGTGCAGAACGAAGATCGGATAGACCTTATCAAAAACTTCGTATTATAAGCCCAGGAATACATAGGTGATAAATGTCAGATTGCTTATTATGGCGATAATTCAGAGTATGTACATTTATTGTTCTAAGAATATTAATTCACTTCCGGGCATAAATTTTCCTTGCAATTTACCATAAAAGTGTGTAAGAAAGTCTTAAACAAGAGACATATCATGACAAGAAAGAAGAATAACCGGTCAGAAGCCAGCTCATGGCACATCCTCATAACAGGACTCTCCGGCAGGCTGGGAAGCAGCCTGGGCCAGAAACTGATTTACGACAGGAACGTTGAGGTTCTTGCCGGAATTGATATCATCCAGCCCTCCTGGGACCTGAAGAGCACCCATTTTCTGATGATGGATGTCAGGAACCCGATCATAACGAAACTCCTGGACGGGTACGACATCGATACGGTAATCCACACGGCCCTCCCCACCTACCCGTCTCGAAACATCAACCGGATGGAGGACATCTTTGTTAACGGGACCCTTAACGTGCTGGAGTCTTCGAAAAAAACCGGTGTAAAGAACGTCATTCTCATAAGCAATACCTTCGCCTACGGGGCGTTGAAGGATAATGACCTTCCCCTCACCGAGGATTCCCCGCTCAGGGCCGGGAAGAATTTCCCCTACGCCTATCTCACGGCTAAAGCTGATGAACTGGTCCGGAATTTCGCGATTTCAAACCCTGACATGAACATCACCGTCCTCAGGCCGTGTACGGTGCTCGGCCCGGGCATTGACAACGTGTTCACCCGGAGACTTTTTTCACCGGGCCCGGTACAAGTCATGGGGGCAGATCCTGAGATGCAGTTTCTGCACGTGAACGATTTCGTTACCGCATGCATAACCGCCATGAAAAAATCCTCCCCGGGTATATACAATATCGCCGGGGACGGGGTTCTAAAGCTCAGCGAGGTCCATGAAATGGCGGGGGTCAAAGCCGTTCCGCTCCCGGGATTTCTTCTATATTCCGGCATTTTGCTCTCACGGGCTGTCAGATTTCCCCGGGCTGAATACCCGGCCGGCTTGCTGCCCTATCTGAAAAACTCTTTCGTGGCCAGCAATGAAAAGGCGCGGAACGAGCTCGGTGCAGTTTTTACCCATACGTCACGGGATGCCGTGGTACAGGCCATTACCGAGCGGGGTGTATACGGCTGAAAGCTTCAGCAGTTTATCAGTTCGCGAAGATCCGAAAAACATATGCCGCCATGACTGAAAAGGAATACACTCTCGACAGAATCGTAACCCTAGATATTCCGTGAAATGTTTTTTCGAGTAAAAATTCTGTTCTCAGCTGTTTTTATCGCAATCCACCTTGTGTTCCCCACGGGATACACAGGTGACAGGGTTGAGAACCTCGGGATTTTCGCTGAAGAAAGAAAGGAAGCGGTTATCGGGCAGGACGGATGTACCCCTGTACCGGTGCGGGACAACCTCTATTTCTGGACCTTCGGCGACACCATACTCGGGGAATGGAAGGGCAACCTCTCGGTCAGCGCGACCTTTGAAGAGACTGCTGAGATGGACTCCATGCTCAGCAATTCCCTCGCGTTCAGCGAAAAACCAGGGGACACGAACGCCGAAGACCTGCGCCTCACCTTCTACCGCGAAAACGGGGAAATAACCGAGTTCATAAAACTTCGCCCGGGTGAAGACCCGCACAGGACAAGGCTCTGGGCAATTGACGGCATCAGGCTGAACGACGCTGTGTTCGTTTTTTACATACAGGTTTCCGTGGTTAAAGACAGGTCGGGAGTGCCCTTTTCCGTGGACGGTACCGGTATCTCCCGATGGGACATGCCCAAAGGCTGGACCCCCGGTGACCGGGTTAACTTCCGGCGACTCGGCCTCCTCTTCCGGGGGGATGAGCCGACCTTCGGGGACGCGGTGATTATAAAAAATAGTCATCTGTATCTCATCGGCCACAGGAAAGAACGCGACGGCTCTGTCAACGCCTGTATTGCCCGGGTGGCGCCGGAAAAGATTGCCCGGCGGAACGGGTACGAGTTTCTTTCAGCTGAAGGAAAATGGACAGGAGAGGTAAGCAGTGCCGGGGGATTTTTCGGCGACGTGATGGGGGAACTCTCCCTCTCCCATAACGGCAGGCTGGGGGAATTCAGCATCATTTACTGCTCGAAGGGAGGAATCATTCGCTATGTCGGGTTCAGCGGTTTTGATGATATCGGCACTGCCCGAAGCAGGGTTGTCTACGTTCCCGAGAGACTGAAGCCGGTGAAATCGAGGCCCTTCCTCTTTTACTACTCCGGTAAGGAGGTGTTCCACACTGAAGACAATATCTATGCCGTATACATCCACCCTTCCATATACCAGCCGATCCTTATTCGAATACCCTATGCGGTTGTAAAAAAAAGCGGTGATGCTGTATTTTCTGGAAAGAATTAGTTGAAATCTGCAACGGCTTCACCGTGCCCCTCGCCGGTTTTATTAAGAAAAGCAGCGGCCAGGATATAGTGCGCTTCCCCTCAGGCCCGCATGAGGGTGTTTCATGAAAAAAACGAGGTCGACAGGGCGATGAGCATCTGGCCACCGGCATAGAGGAAGGGACCGATAAAGAGGGGCGGCTTCCACCGGAACCGCTCCAGGCCGTAAGCGAAATCTCCGATAAAGAGCATGCACGTCCCAACGGTTAAAAAAATTGACTGGGTCAGGGTGAAGAAATCCCCGAAAAAGGAGGATATGGCCCTGATCAGGAGAAAGGGCATGATCAGCCCGTATATCAGCACAGGGATTTTCCATCCGTTTAGTCCGGGCCAGAGTAAGGCCATGGTCGCGATGTAGACGACCACCATTACGATGCCGATGTATATGTCCTCCCGGTGAAAACCATTGTAAACGGTAAATCCGATCGAATAGGTCAGGTAGGCAAAAACGAACGCGATGAGGCCCGCCATGAGAACAGAATCCCTGTTCATTTCAACGTTGATGAAATCCCCGATAAGAGAAAAGGTGAGGCCTGCGAGAATCCAGACAGTATAACCGGTGTGGGCCCCGGATGTCATGAGTCCGAAACCGGCGATAATCATTGATACGATGGTGGTCAGGGGCTGGATTATCGCGATCTTCTTAAAGTCTTTGCGGCTGCGGACAATAATATAGGCTGCTATTAAGGCCAGGTTTATCGGCACCAGGGCAAAGTGATAATACATTGAGTCCTCCTTACCGGGTCAGCTTCTCGATTTTCCGCTTGAGCTCCTTGCGCCGGGCCAGCTCCCTGCCGAGATCAGTATTGTAACACTCATAGGCCATCTGATAGCAGAAGGCTGTGATACGGACAAGGAGACCTCCCTTCAGGGAATCGTCTATAATCCGGAAATTAAGGGCCTCCCGCGCCAGCCTGGGCCTTACGTCGAAGTCAACGACTGTACAGTCATAAAAGGGGAAGGGCTTTCCGTCTTTGTAGTTACCGGGATCGATTTCAAAATCGTCCAGGGGTCTTCGAATCGATTCTTCCATGGTGAGGTTCCTGCCGTTGTAAACCCAGAGCCGGTGCAGGTTATAATGATTTTTCATTTCCGATGCCAGTAAGTAAAAAAAATTTCCCCCGTGCAGAACGAGATCGTTTACTTCCGGCATGGTACGTATCCCACCCCCGGCGATGCGTTTAATCTCGTCCCTGGTAACGGTGAGGGTCGGGTTGTTCGTTCTGATTTCATGAAGTTCATCCCGAATCCTGGTATAGCTGTAGGAAAAACCTTCAAGAATTGAAAATGAAAAGAGTGAGCTCTTTATCTCCCTTCTGCCCGGGTCCCGGAAGGTAATCTCAGAGCCGTCGAGAAGGGGAACATAGGCGTTGTTGAAAAAGTTCAATACCGTATCGAAAAACAGGAGGAAATTCTTCTCCCTGTATTCCTCCGGGGTCAATGGCCTGTTGTCGACATATTTCATCTGCTGCCCTGCTCCGTAAAGAAGGAAGCTCCGTTCCTCTTTTTCGGAGGCCAGCAGGTTGTGGACCATGTCCAGGGGCGCGAGTTCCATTTTCAGTTTTTCGGCTGTCCTTCTTTTCCTCGATTCCGGGTCCTTCCCCACTTTTTTCAGGTAATCACTGCTGTAGTCCCATGTCTCGGAACTGACCGCCGGGGGCCGGATCGAATAGTATGAAATGATGTCCCTTTTCTGGACCGGTTTTTGAAATATCAGGGCTTCACAGATCATTTCGATGAGACCCTCAAGGGAATCAACCGAGTATTTTTCATACAGCTCCCTGGTCAGGGAACTCTCATAGGCGCTGCCGGCGGGGAGAAAGAACCGCAGGGCGGTAATGTATTCATATATCTCCCGTTCCCTGGCCAGGTTGCTCTTCTCCTTGTTTTTTCTTGCTTCTCCGTTGTCCGTTTCCTTGATGTCAAATTTCTTCAGTTCGTCAAAACCCCGTAATTTTGACTCTATCAGCTGGACGATCTGCTCCCTCTCCTCAATCTCCATCTCCATGAAAGAAAAATAGTTTTTCACGAAGGACTTGAATTCCCTTTCAAATACTTCGCGGTCCATCCATTTCACTTCGTCATACCCAGCTCTGTTCAGGGGGAAAACGGTCACCCATCTCCGGAATTCCCTGATGTAATTAAAGAGGGTGGGATCCTCGATGTCAGGATCATCCAGAATGGCGGTGAGAATCGCCGGAAGGCGTTCGTTCACCCGTTCCTGGATAGTGGAAATGAACCCGATGATTTCAAAAAGTTTCTTCGTGGGGATGAGCCTTTTCCTGAACCCGATGCCGAACCTGTTGCTGCGATGGACCAGGTACCGCTTGCGAAAAAGCTTCAGCAGCCGGTACTTGCGGTTCAAATCGCTGATGTAGTAAGATTTTTCAGTGGGCACGGATACAGGGGCTGTTTTCTTGTCGGTGCTTTCCTTACTGCCCCTGACCTGTTTTCTTCTTTTTTCATCGTGAGGAGTTTCGATTTCCGCAACGGGTCTGGTTTTCTTGTCAGGGCAGGTCTGGATGAGTTCAATAATTGTCCGGTACCGCTCTTCCGCCTTGATGCTCCTGTTGTTCATGAGGGTCTTCACCAGGTCCATCTTTGACTGGGGGACCTCCTTTTCCATGAGAAGCATTCTCATGCGGCGTTCGAGTTTTTTTGTTTCTTCCTGTTTCGCCATGGCTTATCCAGTGATGGTACGATAACGGAGCTCATGTAAGCCTGCAAGTTTAATTTTTAGTAATAATGGTCACCAGGTCAAACAAAACCAATATTTTGTTGCATAAGGGTACATCTAAAGAGTAATCTTCATAAGTCGGCCATTTTAATATCTTAACAAAAAATTAATACGAAAATTGAAATATGCAAAATGTATTAATTCACATGTTTTAAACAATTTTATTATTATAACTTTGAGACCCTTCTGTATCTATTGTATCGAATATCTGTTCATAACACCTCTAACTCCTCTTTGATCCTCCCCCCACCCGCAGGGATCAATGACCTCCATCGTCGCAAGCTCCTGAAACAGGGAGCCCGATGGGGGTGCGTTCAGGCGACATAAAAAGTGCCGCACGCCAGGTGCGGCACTTTTTATTGATACATTACAAAGGGGCAGTATAAAAAAAATACCCTGTACTATTTCTGTTCAAGTCTCGGTATGACAACGATGTCTACCCGCCGGTTCAGCGCCCTGTTTTTCGGGGAATTGTTCGGCACCAGGGGCTGGTACTCCCCGTACCCGGCAACGGAAAACCTGGTAGGATCAAGTTTCTTGTGCTTGAGCAGGTACTCGAGGACGGACAGGCCGCGTTCAGTTGACAGCTGCCAGTTGTTCCTGAACTGGGCGGTCTTAATCGGGACATTGTCCGTGTGCCCTTCGACGATTATCTGGTTCTCTGGATAATCTGCAAGTATCCTGCTTATCTTCTCAAGGGCCGGCAGGACTGCCGGCTTGAGTGCGGCTGATCCGGAATCAAAGCTGATCTTGTCGTCAATGTTAATTATCAGCTTGTTATGGAAACGCTTCAGGCGAATCTCCCCCTTCTGGATCTCTTCCTGGAGCTGATTCTCGAGCTCGTCGGCCTGGGACTGCATCCTCTCGAGCTCTTCCTTCTGTTTTTTGGTAAGCTTTTTCAGCTCCGAAATCTCGTCATTAAAAGCGGCGATCTGCCGGTTAAGCTCTGATGTCTTTTTATCGTATTCCTCTTTCAGCTGTTTCAGCTCTTTGAGATGCTGGTCACGTTCATCCTTGAGCTGTTTCTTCAGATCGGCGAGTTCCTTTTCATATCGCTCCTGCATCTTCCTGTTCTCCTCGAGGAGCTGCTTCTCCCTGGCGGAACCCTTCTCTTTCAATATGTCAATCTGTTTCTGGAGTTCGGCGATCCTGTCGTCACAGAGCTTCTGATCGTATTTTATCTGGTTGTTGAGGTTATCAATCTCTTTATTGAGATTATCAATCTTCGATTCCAGCTCCTGGACGCGTGACTCGAGCTGGTTCTTTTCGTTCCGATAGTTCCGCTTGAGGTTCTTAAGTTCAATCTCAAGGGCCACCTTTTCATTGTAGAGCTTGTTGTATTTCGCTGTTGTTGTCAGGATCGCGTGTGCTTCATTATGGCCCGCCATTATAATGATGACAACAGCTGTTATTAGTATGCACGCTGAGTATTTATACATGGATTTCATGTTATTCACCACCCGTTATTGTCTTGTAAGCCTGGCGCGCTTCTTCCAGCCTGCTTTTGGCATTATCGAGTTTCTGTTTATTCCGCTCAACCCTTTTCTCCTGCCGGTCCATGTACCGCTTGTACCTTGTCACGTCGATTGTCTTCTTCCTGCTCTCTTCCTCGACCACGGCCTCGTTGTGCTTCAGCTGGTAGATGCGGGCAATCTTCGCCTCATCATAATAGAGGCTTGCAACCAGTTCCGCGAGTTCGGCCTCTCTGAGCTCAAGTTCCGCCTCGGCCAGGTTCCGTTCGGCCCTCTCCACGTTTCTGAAAGACTCTTTCTTCGCGAGGATGCTCTCCTGCTCAGCCAGTTCTTTTCTGACATTTACCGCCTCATCTTCCCTGTTCTCCCTGGACAGACGTCGTTCCTCGCTGCGGAGTTCGGAGATTGTGTTCTCTATTTCCTCTACTTCGGCAACGGCTGCTTCGAAGCGCTTAACAGCAGCGGTCAGGTCTTTCCTGGCCTGATCCACTTCGCTTTTTTTCGGGGGGATTTTACTCTCGATGGAGTCCAGCGTTGACTGATGTTCTGTTGTCATCTCAGACAGGAGCCTGTCCGGAACCTTTTCCGGAACCGATACGCACGCGGTAAATAA
>CAZEPS010000031.1:0-10556 GCA_964514165.1 uncultured Leptospirales bacterium | reverse complement strand
GCAAGCAGTAGTGATTGTTTCATCCCTCTTCCCTCAGTTTTTTTTCACAGATAGAGTGCCCGGCACAGAAATTGTCAAGTTAATATTAGACATTCCGGTTTTTTGATTCAACCGTGGCATCAGGCCCAATAGTTCTTGACGTCTTGGAACAGGTGCATACCCTGAATCGCACCGGGTTGTATTTAAAAGATAAACATTTACCACACTAATTGCAAGTAAAATGTGCCGACCGGTTCCCGTTGTTTTCAGCCGGTGATTATTATCAGAAGAATAAAGGAGGATGCGATGGGTTGTCTTTTCTGCAATATAATCGAAGGGAAAACAGAATCGAAAAAAGTATACGAGAATGATACAGTTTACGCATTCGAAGACATTGACCCGAAGGCCCCGGTCCATGTCCTTGTCGTCCCCAAGCTGCATCTCAAAAATATTGACGAACTGAATAGAGAGAACAGTTCTGTCATGGGTGATATTTTTCTCGCGGTACAGGAAGTCGCTAAACAGGCCGGCATCCAGGATGACGGGTACCGTGTGATTATCAACAACGGAGAAGCAGGGGGGCAGGTCATATGGCACCTTCACATCCATGTCCTGGGCGGGAAAAAGCATCTCGGGCCGATGCTCGCGACCTGATAACTACAGTTTTTTCTTTTTACCGGCGACCATAACCACGCGCTCCACACTCCGGGGGGTGGCCTCGTCTATGATGAAGGTATAATTTCCGTATTCCACCCTGTCCCCCTGCTTCGGGATACTGCCGGTGAGACAGGTAATGAACCCGGCGACTGTTTCAAAACCTTTTTTTTCAATTTTTACGGAAAATTGTTTCATGAAGTACTCGATGTCCAGGTCCCCGTTTATCAGGAAACGATTTTTTTTGACCTTGACGATGAGGTCTTCGTTAACGTTTTCACGGGCCTCGATCTCGCCAACCACCTCCTCGGCTATGTCCTCGTGTGTCACCATGCCAATCACTCCCCCGTATTCGTTGACCACGAAAACAAGGGGAATGTTTTCCTCCTGCATCTCCTGCAGCAGTTTTGATATTCTTTTTGTTGCCGGAACGTAAACCGCGTCGTACATGATACCCCTGATACTTTCGATTTCCCGTGATGTGAGGATGTCGCGGTAAAACACGTATCCGGTTATGTTGTCAACCCGCTCTTCGTACACCGGGATCCGGGTGAACTTCGATTCGACAATCAGTTCAACCAGCTGCCGAAGGGAACTTTTCTCCTCCACCGATATGATATCGATGGTGGGCGTCATCACCTCAACCGCGGTCAGTTCCCTGAAGGAGAGTATCTCGGAAACGAATTCCTGGTCTTCCTCCTCGATAATCCCCTCCTGCTCCCCTATTCGGAAAAGGATATCAATCTCCTCACGGGTCGTCGCAAGGGTCTGCCGGTTGTTTCCCGCTCCGGCAGATTTCTGGATGAAGCGGGTGAAGATGAGTGAGACCTTTATCAGGGGCTTCATCAGGGTCATCAGTATGATAACGGGGTATGAAAAAAACATGAGGTAGCTCCCGGCCAGGGAGCGGGCGACAATCTTCGGTGAAACCTCGCAGGCTACCAGAAACAGGATGGCTTGCGCGGCGGTGACCCCCATAAGGCCGGTGTCGCCGAAAGCGTATGCCCGGGAAAAGAGATACACGATGAAGGCGGTTGCCGATATGTTGGCAATGTTGTTGCCAATGAGGACCATTCCGATTGCGTCTTCCATGTGGTCGAGGATGTAAAGGGCCCTGCCGGCGGCCCTGCTGCCGTTTTTATGCAGGATTTCCATGCGGGTTTTTCTCGTTGATACCAGGGATGTTTCGGTGCCGGAAAAAAACGCGGACATCAGGATGAGGAGAGCTATGGCAATCCAGTAGACAATTATCACAGCGGTTTTTCCTCAGCTTCCCGGCGGTCCTCTTTCCGGGTTATCTCAATCGTCTGTATCCGTTTTTCGCGGACGTGGCGTACCCTCAATTCATATCTCCCAATGGCAACGAGGTCGCCCCTTTTGGGAAGATGCCCCAGGAGTTCGGTCACGTACCCGCCGATGGTGTCGGATTCGTTCGATTCGGCCCGTTCGTCAAACATGACGTTGAAATGATCTATCTGCATGTTCCCCGGTATGATGGAAGTCGTTCCGTTGACCTGTCGCATGCCCTTGCGGCGATCTATCTCCCACTTGGTGAATTCACGGCCCATAATCTCAGATATGATGGAATTCAGGGTAACCACCCCGGCGGTGCCTCCGTATTCATCAACCAGTACCGCCATCTGTATTCCCTTTCCCAGGAAGTCTTTCAGGAGATCACTCAGTTCCCTGGAGGCGGGGAAGAAGTCGACCTCCTTGATGAAGCGCTTTATTTTCGTCCCTTTCTTGTAGCCGAGATAATACGGCATCAGTTCCCTGGTGTCGATCATCCCGACAACATGGTCCAGGTCCCCCGTGTAGACCGGGGCCCGGATTACCTCTTTTTCAAGGCATGTCTTCATCGTCTCTTCGATCGTGGCAGTGGAAGAAACGAAAACAGCCCGGTTTCTCGGAAACATGATGTTCGCCGCCTCCTTTTTAGAGAACCGCATAACGTTTTTTATAATGGCCCCCTCCTCCCTGTCGAGGACACCCTCCAGTTCACCTGTTTTTACGGCGTGGTCGAGTTCCTCCTCTGTTATCATCTTTCCCTGGATGCTGAGGTTGAAGATTCTGATTACCATGTCTGATACAAAAAGCAGGAGAACCCTTACCGGGATAAAGATCTTGTGGAAAAAATTAAGAAGGGGATAAACCCGGCGCGAGGCGGGTAGATAAGACTGTATGGCGATAACCTTCGGTGATATCTCGCAAAAGAGTATAACAAGGGGAGTGACAACCGCAATCGAAATGAAATGTCCCATTTCACCCCACACGGAGAGCAGCATCTTCGTGGACAGGGCGGAAAGTATGAGGTTCACGAACAGGTTCCCTATAAGTATGGTGATGAGGATTTTCTGCGGGGCTCCCATGGTGCGTGCAATGGCCCTGTCGAGTTTCTGCTTGGACTGTGTCATCCGGTGGATATCAGATTTTTTCAGCGAGAAAAGGGCTGTCTCTGAACCGGAAAAAAAAGCGGACAGGAGGGTTAGTACTATAAGAACCGGGATCTGTATCAGGCTTTCCATGGGGGTTTGAATCTACTGGTTCGGGAAGAGGAGGGCTTCCTTCTTCTTTAGAATTTTGGCGCACTTTTTCCTGAACTTTTCATTTGGCCTCTGGATGCCCTTTTCAACCTTTGAGAGATACGACGGTGAACAGCCGATCTGTTCTGCAAGGGTGTTCTGTTTGATCCCCTTTTCGACACGGATTGCCCAGAGGTTGTTGCTGAAATTATTGTTCAGAGTTTTGTCGAGCTTTTTCACGGACTTGTCCGGAAAGAGCTCATCAGGCTTTACATCCAGGTGGCGGGAGCACGTTGATATGAATTTTTCAGTGGGATCGATAATTTCTTTTTCTATTTTGCACAGGTATGATGGGGAAACGTCCAGTGCTTTGGCGAGATCCCTCTGTTTTATGTTTTTTTCCCTGCGAACTATGGCAATAATGTTTTTCAACGTGCGGCCCGGCTCACTTCTGCGTGTTATCGAGATCGAGTTTAACAAAAAAAGAGAATTCCTTTTCGGCCTGGTTCCCGGAAAAATCATGTGCCGAAAAGAGAATTCTGTTTTCGCCCTCCTGGTAGGTTATGCCTTCTATCCGGTAATAGCCTTTTTCATCAAAGATGGTATCGTGCACCCTGCCCTCCGCCTTGAGGCCTGTGTTGCTGTAGGCCAGCTCGTCAAAACGGGCGTCCATGATCTTCTTGTCGTTGGCGTGAACAGCCAGCCGGTATACGCCCAGCTTTTCATTGCCGGTTATAGTGTCAATGATCTTCACCAAAAGGGGATAATGCCTGGTCAAGCGTATGTCCGATTCATTTCGTATCATCACGTACCGATCGCCTATCTTCATGTACATGTCGTAAATCTCAGGAGCCTTCTCGTCGGTAAAGGAGGGCATCTTTGTCAGTGGATTTAATGATTTCTTCTCTTTGCTGTTCAGTAGGGAAAAATGGAGATGTTTTGCAAAGGAATGCCCCGTGTTTCCGATTGTGCCCAGATATTCTTCCCGGGAATAGACAGGTTTTGCTGAAATGAAATCGTCCAGGTGCATGTAGATTGATACGATTTCACCACCGTGCTGAAGAACGATATAGTTACCCCCTCCGGGATAGTTCTCCATGGGGAAAATGGTCTTGTCCCAGTAGAAAAGGAGTTTGCCTGAATCCACCGGATAGACCCTGTCGTCCGGCGCGACCATGTCCACCCCGTCATGGAAATGGTCCCACCTCGATTCGCAGAAGGTGGCGGTAATCCTGCCGTTGTCTACTGGCCACTGAAAAGAGGCATTTGACAGGGCGAGAATTATGAGCGCCATGTATACCGGCAGCCTGTTCATGGTTGCTGTTCCCTGTGCTTCTATTTTTCCATTTCTGATTCCGAATCAGAACCGTTTTTCTTTTTCCCTGTCACGTGAAGGTGGCAGTATTTTCCCGGCTCGCTACCTGAATAATAGAGCTGTTCCGCGGTAGACGGGCATTCCCCATGACGGCCCGCCACCTCTCCGCTGTCAAGGCAAATTGCTTCACGTGAAATACCTTCATCCGGTACCGTGAACCCTGGCGGGGGATTGTTCCTGTATACCGATGAAATGTACTCTCCCCATACCGGCGCCGCAACGGAACCCCCGCTTCTTCCCGGGCCGAGGGAAATCGCCCCCTGCCGGTTTCCTATCCATACCGCGGTCACGCACCGCGAGGTGTAGCCGATAAACCAGGCGTCATTGTAATCGGTGCTGGTGCCGGTTTTCCCCGCTATTTCAAAGTCTATGCCACGGTTTTTTACCGCGTAATATGCTGTTCCGCCTTCGTCGAAAACACCCTTGAGCATCGATATGACCACTGAGCATGCAGCGGGATCGATAATTTTCCTGAAATCGCGCCGGCGCTCCTCCATGCTCCGCACAACCTCGTCCCCGTTGTCCCATACGACCGTGTCGTTGTAGTCCATGACGTAGCGAATGCCGAAGGGCTGGATATATTCCCCTCCATTGACGATAACCGAGTGGAGGGTGCAGTTTTCCAGGGGGGAGAGTTCGTAGGTCCCCAGGGCAAGGGAAAGGGTCTTGCCGAACCGGCGGCCCGTTTCCACGGTTGAGAGATTCAGGGCCTTGTGTAGTATAGAAAAGAGAGTGCCGTACCCGGTCTTTTCCAGAACCTTTACCGCGACCACGTTGATAGATTTGCGCAGCGCTTCACGGGCGATGACATCACCGGTGTACTTGTTGTCGTAATTTCTCGGCCGGTAGCCCCCCTTGAATTCGGTCAGTACGTTATTGAAAACAGTGGAGGGGGTTATGTCACGGTCCTGGACCGCGGCTGTATAGACCAGCGGCTTAAACGACGAACCGGGCTGGCGCACGATCTGGGATACGTGATCGTTCTGGTTGCTCATGGAAAACTCGGAGCCCCCCACGTATGCGAGGATTTCACCGGTGTACGGGTTGAGTGTTACGAGGGCGCCCTGAATGTTTTCTGCTTTTTCGCTCTCTTTTTTATAGAGGGACATGTCCCTGATCCTGTTCAAACGCTTGATATGGTACTGCTGCTGCATGGCCACTCCCCTTCTCAGGGCCTCAAGGGCAATGTCCTGCCGGGGGCCGTCTATTGTGGTGTACACGGCCAGCCCACCCTTTTTGACGACATCCTCCCCGAATTTTTCTACGAGTATCCGGCGGATCAGCTCGTTGAAAAAGGGTGCCCGGTTCACCCGGTAGGAGCTGTATATGAAACTGCCGATGGTGGATGCTGTGTAATTCCCTTCCGCGTCATTTTTTACCTTCCACCTATTCAGAAAATCGATGAAACTCTTCTGCGCTGTCTTTTCAGTGATGTATTCAGCTTCCACAAGGGACTGGAGTATTCGGCGTGTTTTACGAACCGAGTTGTCAAGATTAATCAGGGGAGAATAGGTTCTCGGACTCGATATGGTGGCGACGATCATGGCGCATTCGG
The DNA here is from genome assembly GCA_964514165.1 of uncultured Leptospirales bacterium. Lineage (GTDB taxonomy): Bacteria > Spirochaetota > UBA4802 > UBA4802 > UBA5550 > CAZEPS01. Next base: position 4,471 of record CAZEPS010000031.1, on the reverse strand, counting down.
CCAGGGTGCATTCCCTGATAGACTTCCCGAAGTACATCTTCGACGCGGATTCGACCCCGTAGGCCCCCTTCCCGAAATAGATAAGATTGAGATACATGGAGAGGATGTCCTGCTTGTCGTATTTTTCCTCAATTTTAACGGCACAGAATGCCTCGTAGATCTTGCGCTTCATACTTCGTTCCATGTCGGTGAAGAGGACCTTGGCGAGCTGCTGGGTTAAGGTGCTCCCGCCCTGTACAACCCTGAACCGGGACATGTTCACCAGCATTGCTCTTAGAATGCCCTTGTAACTGATGCCCCTGTGGTTATAGAAGTCCCGGTCTTCGCTGGCGATTACCGCCTTTACGAGCCACTGGGGTACGTAGGAATAGGGAACGATTTCCCGCTTCTCCTCGAAAAACTCCCCGATAATCTCATTGTGACGGTCATAGATGCGGGTCGGAATATCAACGACCTTGGCGGTCAGGTCGACGTCGCTGTAGTTGTAGATGTACCCCTCCCTGAGTTCCTCGGTGCGGTCAATGAGGCGCTTGTACCTGCTCAGCTTATTAAGGGCCTCTTCACGGTCTCCGAGCCACTGGAGGTAAACCACCAGAACGAAAACCGCGACAAAGGCGACTATCAGCGACGGGAGGTACAGAAACAGGAGTTTCCTGCGGGTTGAAATAAACTCAAGTATTCTCTGTATCATGTTAACAGGCGTTTGTCAGGTGTCTGTATTTTTTTCCGGAAAGCTGACCGCATGCCCCGGATATGTCATCGCCGAAGCTCTTCCTGACAGATATCGGCACGTTCATAATCTGCAGATACTTCACGAATCTGTCAATATCTTCTTTTTCTGGAACATCAATATTATGGGGGCCCCTGTTCAGGGGAATCAGGTTCAGCTTGATTTTATTGTAGCGAAACATCTTTTTCAGGCGACGGGCGTCTTCACGGGAGATATTGTCATTTCTCATGACATACTCGATGGTGACCCTGTTTCGTGAAAAGGGAAACTTCCTCTCAAGGAGATCGATGATCTCCCGAAAGGGGTACCTGTTTTCAACCGGCATGTACTCTTTCCTCTTGTCGAACTCCGTGTCATTGAGGGAAAGGGCCAGGTTGTAGGGGCGCTTTTCGTCGATAAAACGTTCAATGGCCGGCAGTACCCCGCAGGTGGAAATAGTAATCTTCCTCGCCGATATGTGAAAGCCGAAGGAGTAGTTCATGATGTCCGCGGCCTTGAGTACATTGTCGTAGTTCATGAAGGGCTCCCCCATGCCCATGAACACGATATTGTTGTTCCGGAGTCCGGTAAGCCGCCGCACGTGGCAGAGCTGATCAAGGATCTCTCCCGGCTCCAGGTTGCGAACGAAGGGGATTTTCGCCGTTGAACAGAACCGGCACCCCATGGTGCATCCGATCTGGCTCGACAGGCACGCTGTCAGCCTGCCGTCATCGTTACCCTCGTTCCGGATGAGTACCGATTCAATGAAGTGACCGTCCCCTGTTTCAAAGAGGAATTTTTCAGTGCCGTCTGCTGAAAAAAGGTGCTCCTCCAGTTTCAGGGGGGACACGGTATATGTTTCGTCAAGCCGCGCCCTCAGGGCCTTGGAGAAATTGGTCATTTCGGAGAAAGAGGCGATGGTCCGCTCGTAGAGCCAGTTGAAAAGCTGGCGGGCCCGGTATTCCTTCTCCCCGAGCTCTTGAAAGAGGAGGATCGCTTCTTCCAGCGATAGATTTTTGATTGGGATTGTGCTCATTTATGTGGTCTGCTTCTCTCCCTGTATGCTCTTGAGCTCAAACAGGGCCATCTTGTTGTCCGGATCTATTGCCAGAACCTTCTCGAAAGTCTTCACAGCCTCCCCGGTTTCGCCCCCCTTCTTGTATGCCATTGCCTGAGCGAATACCGCGTTGACGAATTTTGAATCGATAGCTATCGCCTTTTCGAACATCTCAATCGAGTTGAAATAATCCCCCTTCTGGTAGTAGGAGGCGCCGGTTATATAGTAGGCGAACTTGTTGCGCTGATCAAGCTGAAGGTATCTCTCCATGTTTTGGATCGCCGCGTTGTAGTTGTTCACCCTGAAATAATCTTTGGCGAGGTTGTACAGTATCTTCGGATTATCAGGGTATTTCCTGAGGCCGTCTTCGAGCACCGCTATGGCATCGCTGTATTTTCGGGAGTTGATGAGTTTCTTTGATTTCCGCACCAGGTCTATGGCCTCGTCCCTGGCGAGCTCGACAACAATGAGGGTGATGTCGTCAATCATCGGGGCATTTCCAATGAAATTGCGAACGTCCTGGACGATTATCTCTGAAAATTCCTCAATGGGGAGGTTATGGTTGCGCATGACGACCTCTTCCAGCCTCTTGTTCGAATACTCCTGTCTGCTTTCGTTGAGTGATTCCGGAATGCCGTCAGTGTAGAGGACAAGCCGATCTCCGTAGTTCAGCTTGACGCTCTTCTCCTCGTAGGTGTCTCCAGCTTCTTCGACTGCGCCGATGAAGAGGCCACCGGTGTCCAGGAGTTCGTATTTCGCCGAATCCCTTCTCAGTAGAATCGCCTTCTGGTGGCTGGCGTTTGAATATACCACGTTGTAATCATCGTCGATGGCCACCATGAAGCAGGTCATGTAATCCTGCGTCTTGACGTGGCTCAGTATGCTCTGGTTCACCTCCTGGAAAATCTTCCGGGGGGAATCGTATTTCGCCCCGGCGTTGCCGAATGATATCTTCGCCATGGTGGTTACCAGTGCCGCCGGTATCCCGTGGCCGGATACGTCAGCGATCATGAGGCCGATCTTGTTATCCTTCAGCTGGTGAACGTCATAGAAGTCCCCTCCGATCTTCTCCATGGCGACGTACTTGACGGAGAACTTCAGCTCGTTCCAGTCCTCTATGTTTCCCGGGAGTATACTCCGCTGGATAACGCTCGCCATATCCAGCTGTTTCTGTATCTGGTCGTCCCTTCCCTTCAGGTCGGAGAGGGCGTTCTTCAGTTCTTCTGTCCGAAGCTCGACCTTGTCCTCCAGGTCGCGCCGGTATTCTTCGATCTCCCAGGCCATCTCCATGAGTGAATACTCGATAGCGGCGAATTCCTTCTCCAGGGAGACCACATTGAATGCCGCCTTTCCGCCCGAGGCAATGGTCTTGGCTACCCGCCCCAGGTCGCTTAGGATGGCCATGATCGACCGGGTGGTGATCTGCATCAGAATGAGCCCCGCCACGATAGAAATCACAAAATACAGGAGGATAATCCTGATGTTATATTCACCGTAGTACCTGCTTTTCTCCATGAAGGCGGAGTAGGACAAAAGGGCTATGATCATGAGCATGATGAAAAAGAAAAACTTGAGCCTGATGCTGATGAGAACCCGTGGCCTGATGCGGGTTCCCTCTTTAAGAATCAGGTTGTAGAGGGAACTCCGCTCCCTGGTTGTGATAGCCTCAGTCAGGAGGTAGGTGGACATCCCGTACAGAATTATAATGATAATAATACCGACCACCGTTATTCGAAAAATGGTTTTGAGTTCACCGAGGGTCAGGGCCCCCGCGGTGGTATAATCAAAAAATGCATAACCGATAATTATCAACCCTGCAAGTGCCACGTAAAAAACGGAGAATATCAGGTTGTACATCGGGAGGTCACAGATGTAACCGTACTGATTTTCAAGCCTGCCAGAGGACACCCCGTCGTACCCTTTCTTGTACTGGCTGTTAATGCGCCGATGGGATTTAAGAAATGCCGGAATGCCGACAGGGGTCAACAGCCCGAACTGTAAATAATGGAGGAATGTAGATGTAACAGTCCCCGCAACAAGCCACTTGATAAGTAAGGGGGTCAGCTTTTCGTAAGAAAAGATGAGGAATGAACTTGCCAGGAAAAATCCGAACACCCCCAGGATCCAGGCGATCGTGATTGTATAAAAAGCAAGGGCAAACGTGTAGCCGATTTTCTCTGATATATAGTAAAAGAGTCTCATGGAAGTCCCCTTTGCTGTTATTCTGCAAATAGTACCCGCATCATAGAATTATAGACCCGCGTCCGGTATATACAACTGTTTTTTTTAGCCGGTCAACCAGTTACAATTTACTCTAATCCCGTCTTCCTGTCAACAGACATAACATCCCTGACGCATCGAAACCCGGCTGTATTGTCAAGATACAGGTTCGGGACGCCGCCGATTTCCCTGGAAGTGGCCCGGAGCTGTTCCCTGGGGCTGAACCATGATCCGCCCCTGAGAACCCTGTACTGTTTCCCGTAAAGCCTGCTCTGGAGGGTGTTCCCCTCGTAGGGCATGTACCAGCTCGAGGTCCACTCCCTGGCGTTTCCGGACATGTTGACGATATTGTACGGAGACGCTCCCGCCTCGGCAAAGTTTATCACCGGAAGCAGGCTCATGTTCTGGATGTTGTACATCTCATTTGTTCCGGCTCCGGTCTGTTCCTGCTGCCAGAAGTCGCGGCAGTTCTCGTTTGCCGGGTC
>CAZEPS010000030.1:6761-25938 GCA_964514165.1 uncultured Leptospirales bacterium | reverse complement strand
AAATTCCTTTGCCATCAAAAAATATAGAATCTCCACTTGATTGAACATTAGATGCTCCCAAGTCAGTCAATAACAACCGAAATGCATTAACAATCGAATCCTTAGTGATTGAATAAAAATCACCACTTATTAATCTTTCTTCAAATCTTCTTTCATACCTTTCTATAATTTCTTTTTACCTCTCAAATTTTATATTTTTATAGTTCTCCAATCTCTTTTTGCTTCAACAGTTGCATAACCCAAAGACATAGCAGAACCACAATATTTTTCATTCATACTTTCTGAAATTTTTTTAAAATAAAAAGGTCTTCCATTTACTCTTGTTAAAAATTCATAATCATCTTTACCAAGTTTTAGTATAGGATATTCTTTTACTACTTTATATCCCGGAAAACCTGTATGGTTTGTTCCTGTTAAATATGAAGTCTTTCCCCCTTTAGGAATAAAAAGAACAGAATCTTGATTAAATTCTTCCCCAAGATTAAATAAATCTTCTCTCAAATTTCCTTTGTCTTTCCAATCTACAGCAAAAAAGACATGTTCTTTAACTTCTATTTGATTTTCTTTTTTAAAATTTTCGATATATACCCCTTGAACATCTGTTAATCTATAACCAAGAGACATTAATTTCATTTCTAATGAAGCATTTCTTTTTTGGTTGTCTTTGTGTACAAATTCACTTCGGTATGCGGATATAGTCCCTGTATCATGAGATAATATATGGGATACAATTCGAGATAACGAAGATTCTTGTAAAAATATCTTTTCGTATCTTTCCATTTCCTTCATACTCCTTACAAATCATAAACCGAATCCACTACTATCAAATCATCCCCTTCTGATTCAGCAAACAGGGCATCATTGGCAATATCCCCTATAGAGGAATTTATTACCCCGGTGGGTGTGTCGATTTTCACGGCACTGAACTTTAACCCGTTTTCTTCCATTGCCTTTGCCCACTTGTAGAGATAGTTTTTTACTTTGGTTGTCATTCGATTGATGTTAACGGTAAACATATCCTGCCTCATGTATCTTCGTATTCTAATCCAGTCTTTTGAAATAAGAGATAAAATAATCTCTTTCCTTGCTTTCCCCTCAATACCAATGGGTTCATTATGTTTTTTGTATAATCCTTCAATCTCTTCTATAGTAAAACCAAATGCTTCAGGGCATTTAATCACTTCGAGAATGTGCTTCGAACCCTGGGCGAGGCGGAGCATCTGTCCCCGGGGACTTATCCAGAAGGCGTCATTGGTTTCACACTTCCGTTTGGATGCATTATCCATGGCTGGTTTCCTCCCCCTTCAGTTCGCGGATGACCTGTTCGATCTCCGGGCCGGTTTTTTCCGGCAGGGACACGCCCCGGTAATAGTATTCGATTATTTCCTGCTTTTCAGTCATGTTCTGCTGCCTCCACTGGTATCTATCACCTGTGATACTGTCAGGCTCAAGCCCTTTCCGGCTCAAAGAAGAGCTGGCCGTTTCCCAGGGCGTTGACAAGGTGCTCCAAAGATTTTTTATCGCTACGGGCACAAAAAAACCCGTCCACGCTGAAGCGTGACGGGCTGCTGATATTCCATCCACGCTTTAGCACCATTTCTTAAACGCCGGCAAGTTGTGTGATTAAATCGGCGTTGTACTGCTTATATAATATACAAAACTTTTCTGAAAAGGTAAACCTTCGGGGTTGAGGTTGAAGTTTTTTTTATATAAAATAGAAAAGGACAGCCTGGCTGATTTTCTAAACAGTTCTCATCGAAATGTAAAGAAATCGAAAGCAACGGGAAGCAGAAAAAAGAAAAATGTCGGGGCGACTGGATTTGAACCAGCGACCACATGACCCCCAGTCATGTGCGCTACCTGACTGCGCCACGCCCCGAGTAAAAATGGGTGTAAACAAACTAGATATACACCCATTCTTTGTCAAGCTTTTCGTCTATTTTCTAATAAATACTGAACAATAAGCATGTTTGAGCAATTCTTTGTTAGAAAGTTCTAATAAACGCGTCCAACCACTTCAACACGCGTTCAAAACGCGTCCACATTTACCTTGTTTTTGATAGTCAACGCGTCCAATTTTACCCATTTTTTTTACCCTGAAATCCTCGCAATCCAACTACACCTTCAACGTTTTCCAGGGGCTTAAGGGGAATAACATTGCTGAGTTTGTTCATATCCTCTTTAGCATCTTTCAGTTCCTGAACATGAGCATAGAACTTCTCTGTAACCCGTACTGTAGAATGTCCCATATACGTGGCAATTCTGTCCAGAGGAACACCCCCCCTGTCTGAGCTTTACTGCATACACATGTCTCAAGTCATGGAAATGAAGTATCTCGCCTCCCGGTAAATCCTTGAATGAAAGCTTGTCGCGAAGGAGTTCCCAGGGTTTTCTAAAGGCATACTCTGTATTCCACTGACTTATGACCTTGACCGAGTCGGGCGATTCCCTCCTAACCGAAATCAGGTAATCTTTGAGATCATTAGACATTGGAACCAACCGGCTTTTTGAGCCCTTAGCGTTTTAAGGCCTGATTGATATCTGTTGTGATTCAAAATCACAATCTCTCCATTCAAGGCCAATAACTTCCTGTTTCCTGAGACCGGCATGTAACGCAAGCGTAACTGCAGTTTATACGGGACCTTTCGCCTTTTCAAGTAACTCGTCAATCTCACTGCGGGACAATATGATCACACGTATGTTACTCTCAGTATCTTTCATCCGCTCGGCCGGATTATTACCGACATAGTATTCGTGATCTATGCACCAGTTGAAGAAGTGACAGATTGGATTATTACTACAATAAAGACATTTGCTTTAAATAGTACCCTCGTTGAGATGACTGATATATTCTGTATAGCTGTATAACCTGCCTCTCTTCTTTCCGGTTATCTCTGTGACAATTCCAAGTTCAATAAGCTTGTTCATCGCATTCTGTAAAGTATTTGGCACCAGGCCGGTTAGTTCTTCGGCGACCGGCAATGATAGAACAGGTCTCTGTAATAATGCCTGGTGTACCCGCAATGCCGAACCGGCACTCCTTCCTGTATTCTGAATAACCTTCCTGTCTTTCTCAGCCAGCTCCAGGAGAATGTTAACAGTCTTAACTGCCTGCTCAGCTGTCTCATTTACTGCCATAAGGAAGAACTCTATCCAGTTTTCCCAATCTCCTTTTGTTCTTACCTGCTGTAATAATTCATAGTATGTGTCCCGATGCTTTTTGAAATACAAACTGAGATACAGCATCGGATCCTTCAGCACTTCCTGTTCGCATAAGATGAGGGTGATGAGCAATCTGCCCACTCTTCCATTACCGTCAAGAAATGGATGTATGGATTCAAACTGCAGGTGTGCCAGAGCCGCTTTAATTAAAACCGGCAGCTTCATCGGCTGGTCGTGAAGGAACAACTCCAGATCTCCCATACACTGCATCACTCGATCAGGGGGAGGCGGTACATACAGGGCGTCTTGAGGTTTTACCCCGCCGATCCAGTTCTGTGTTCTTCGGAACTCACCCGGCTGTTTATCTGCCCCTCTTCCCCTTGCGAGTAGTATATCGTGTATTTCCCTGATAAGCCTCAGTGATAACGGAAATCCTCCCCGCAGCCGTTCCAGGCCGTGGGCCATAGCTTTTACATAGTTCGACACTTCCTTTATATCATCTATTGGTACGCCCGGTGTTCCTTCGAGCTCGAACAATAACAGGTCCGATAACGACGACTGAGTTCCTTCAATTTGAGCAGACAGGACCGCTTCCTTACGGACATAGGTATAGAGGAACAACGTTGTCTCCGGCAGCAGCATGGTAACACTGTCAAGTCTACCGAGGGACAACAAGGCCTGTTCCATCATTTCACTTAACTTTTCATCAAGGGAAACGGGAGGATCAGGAGGCAAAGGGAATGGGATAAACGCTTTATAGGATTCGTCCCCGCTGTTCATTTCCAGCCAGGTGCCGGTTGATTCTCTCTCCATCACACATCTCTTATTTCATATATTGCAACATGACAATACACTATTGCAAGTTTAGACTTATCTTGCAATAACATTTTCCTGTTCAGATAATAATAGTCGCTCTGAACCGGTCTTATATTGCATAAGTTGCAATAAGCGACATTCTTATTGCAACTTATCGCTTAAAATGCAATAATAAACAAACTATGCAAATATCCTTTGTTACTTATTTCCCCCCGGCTTTCCGATTTACTTCCAGTAATAATTCCTTTCCACTATAACCATGACCCCTCCACCGATGACGCCGGACACCACCGGCGCCATATACGGCCAGATTGCCGGGGCATATTACGGCATTGACGGGATTCCTTCATCATGGAAGAAACGGCTGGCTTTATCGGAACGTATTCTGGGACTGGCAACAGCACTGTATGCACTGTCCTTCGGAGAAGGATAGATTTCTCTAATACTGTCCTTTTAAAAAGGACAGTTTGGGTGTTTCTAAAATACCTGATTTAGTACCTGTTTAATTGGGTAGTACCTGATTATATACTTTTACGCCATTTGGCGTCCCGGCCCCGCCCCATACAGACCAGTGTTCCCCTCTTCTGCATCTCCTTGAAGACCTTTCTGACAGTATCGATGCTCACACCTGGGCATTTGTCGAGGATATCTGTAATTGCGAAATCACCCGAAAAGGATTCAATCGCCTGTTCTACCATCTGGCGTTTTGCCCCGCGTGGCGCGGGGGCCTGCGACAACCTGTCCTCAAATTCCCGGTAGGCGCTTTTAATCGTGTACAAAAGGTAATTGATAAACGGCCATGGGTCATGTTCTTTCGTGTGCCAGCCCTGTGAGCTCTGTTCAAGGGTTTCGTAATACCGATCTTTAGTCTCCTCAATTATTCTCTCCAGACTGATATACCTGCCGGCTTCAAAACCAAGATGGTACAGCTGCAGCAGGAGCATAAGTCGTGAAACACGGCCATTGCCGTCACGGAAGGGGTGTACACAGAGGAAATCCAGGTTCCAGGCTGCAAGTACGACTATCCCCGGCAACGCGGATTCCTTCATCGCGCGGTCCCAGTGAGACACCAGGCCCTCCATGTGCCGTGGCGTGTCCGCCGCCGGTACAGTCCTGAAGCGGATCCGTTCTCTACCATCGGGATACTTCTCGATAATATCACTCTCCTGTACCTTATATTCTCCCGCGTCACCTGCCCCGCTCCGCGAAATGTAATGGAACCGCTTTATGGTTTCCTCACTGACCGGCATCAACCTCTGCTTTTCATGAATCAAGCTCAGGGCGTTCCTGTACCCCCGCACTTCCTCTTCGTCCCTGTCCAGCAGCAGTGACCTGCCGAAGACCACGGTGCCGACCCGGGACCTGTCAACGGTGACACCCTCAATACGGTTTGAAGAAACGGCACTTTCAATGATCGCGTGTTCACGCAGGGACTTCAGTTTCTGCGGCGACTGGCGGATATACAGTTCCTGCCTGCCCCGGGCCTCTCCGATATCCGAACAGTACAGGGCTGTTACAGAGGGAACCATCACTGAAGAGTTGGTGAATTTCTCAAGGGTATGCATTGAATGTCCTTTTACCGGTATCGTTTAGAATCATAGTATTGTTCATTGACCCTGTCAATCTGATTCTGCAGTATGCACAATCTGGTCTTTCGGGATTGTTACTGGGACTGGCTACTGCGCTGTATGATCTGTCCTTTCAGGAAGGATAGATTTCTCTTTAACTGTCCTTCTGAGAATGACGGTTTGTAATACTTAATGTGAATAACGAATGAATATAATCTAATCAGCCTGTATCTCTATCGGTTATTACTCTGTTTATAATTTCACCAGACTCAACTTTTCCATATTTACCAATTAGTCCAGTATTGTTAATCATGGATCTCTTAACAACAGGTGTTTCACTCCATCCTTTGTTCTCTCTAATCGCAGTTCTCATCTGGTTTATATTGATATGTCCGATACTGTTAACTGAATAATCCTCATCGAGTATCAGCAATATGAACTCATCCCAGCCCTTCTTGAGTTTTGTGGTTTTCCCGCTGCTGTTCTCCCTGGTTATGATTTTTACTGAAATCCGTTTGCCATCAGATTCAAGGTCAAAACCTTCCTGGCTCTTTGATTCAACTTTCTTGACATCCCTGCCCTGATTCTCTAAATAGAGAAAGGCATAGTACTCACCTATAACCCCGACTTTATTGTCATTTCCTTTTAAGTACTCATCATACTTTTCCTGGACTTGAATAAATCTAACCCGCGCAGACAGGTAATCTGTTATGGTCTTGTTAATCTCTTGTTGAACTCTTTTCGAAATCATTAGTGTGTCTTATTCCTATACAACCGTAACCAGCACCTCTTCCCGTGCTCTTGAAATTGCAACATACCTCTCAGCCTTTTCTAACTGTGTCGCTGATTCCAGTCTATTCATCGGGTCATCTGGATCTGAACAGGCCAGGGCAACTGCGCGAAATTCTAGTCCCTTTATACGATGTATAGAGCCGGTCCTAACCCCCGGCTCTGATTCTCCGGGGTCCGCTTTCCCGGGCCCGAGGAATTGCCTGGCGAGCCGATCACAACACCGCATTGAATTTCCCTCTTCGAGAAGACTGATAGGCATGTCTATCAGTATAAGCCTTGAGTCTTTGTTCGCATTGATGAAGGAATGCAGTTGTTCCGGCTCAATCAACTCGTGTTGAAGATCTCTCCCGTCATTCGATAAATAAAGAGCGAGCCAGCCTGATTTGCGGCCGTCGATGGCGATGTGGTGTTTCATGACATGTGGATAGTGTTCTTCAAAGGGATAGCTGCTCACTCTTCCTCGAAACCATGGGTCTTGAATTTCAAAGTTCTGCAGTTTTCAGAAACAGTTCTCATTACCGATTCGGATATCCCTCCAGGAACATTAGCTTCAATCTCAAGAGTAACATAAACCTCTGCGTTCACAATTCCCACTAGATGCGTTATTACTTCATCTGTAATTTTGCCGGCATCTCTTCCAGCACGTTCTGAATCAAGTTCAATGCTGCCATGAAAGCGTGTGTATTTAACTGTCTCAGGTTTGTCCTGTTCCCGGGGCCCTTGAGCAATATTAATTGGTTGATCTGAATGGGGACCGTCTACTTCTTGATCGTTTGGCTTTATCTGGTTTGATTCCTCTTCTATCTGATTATATGCTATTTCGGGTTTTACAATCAATCCGGGGGCATCGATACCTGTCAACGTAATCAATCGCCCCCCTCGTAAAGCGATGTATCGCTTTGCCGTCTCATCATATCCTTCAGCATATGCAAATGTCTCCTTTGCCCATGTGAGGAGACTCACGCCATCTCGTATGGCATTCAATATAACCTCTGGGTTCGCAACTCTTGGTAGATAGAGATACTTGGCGAAGTCCTCAATGAGCTGTTTAATCTCAATATGGTTTCCCCGCCACAAAGGAACTCGGTCGATTTCCATTTTAAGCCTTGCTGCACCCATATTGGTAATCAGAAGTTCGTCCTTGAGAAGCCTTTTACTAGCTCTCACTGCAAGGGCTTCCTGGCCGGATAACTTATAGCTTTTCCATTCGATAGTACCCTTGGGGGAATCCTGTGATGGGACAATTAGCCAAATATATGCTTCAGGGAGCCGGGATATAACCACAGAATCGGCAGCAACTTTCTGTGTTTCTGCCTGCTTTACATGGAAGGGCGAAAGATCCAGTGCCTCTTTTTCAGTTACGATTGACTCCCAGGCAAGATAGTGCCGAACCGCCTCGTCGAGATCCTGTAAACGGTTCCTGTCAATGGCGAGAAAGACCAGGGTATTGCGAAATATCCGGGGTGAATTGCCTCTTTTCTCCCATATCTCTCTGGCTTCTTTGATTGCGGGGCAGTCCGTCTCATTGCTGAATGGCTGTTCAGCCCCAAGTATGACTAAGCGGGCGTCGAGATCATCGGGTATATCCTGACCTCCCTGCGGCATGGGATGAATTTTTGAGAAGTCTCCTGTTTGCCTGATATCAGATCGAATTCTCCTGGCTATCTCCATGACTACCATGTCAGGTTCCCGCAGATATTGCTGGGCGCGGTCTTCAGCAATTTTGGTTACCGTGGGAATTGTCGAATACCAGTAACGGGTGCCATCCTGATACAGGTACGTAGATTTTGATGCCATACGTCTGAGTGCGTCACCGAAGATAGCGGGCGATTCACCCGGCATAACACACCCGAGTTTAACTTGCCTGTCTTCGAGTCCCTGATTTGAGGCCTTCGCGAGCGGCGCGGAACCTAAGTATATTGTTCTGGCTGCTCTACGGCAGGCATGATACTTCCCGAGATTCGGGACTTCTGCATCGATTTGTGAAGGAAGCGAATGTGCACCGTCGACATCTTTTTCAATTATAGGTGTCCATTGATCACTCAAATAACGGGTCAGTTCAAACTGTACTCTTTGGTCATCAATGGGAATGTTTGCCGGCATAATGAGTGGATTACGATCATCATTGGCCCACAATGAGTGAATTACTGAAGCCATGAGTCGAAGTACTCCCCGGGTGCGCTGAAACTTGATCAAAGTTGACCAATCCGTGTAGAGACGATCGAATATCTCTGGATGTATGGGGTATGCATTCTTTATCCTCTCTTCATATCCGCTTTCATGACATTCAGAGGGGAATTCCGTGTGCTGAGTACGATACATATCAAAGAATGCCGAGGCAACCAGGTCTCTGTTTACAAACTGCTTCTTCTCGACAAGGGGTTCAAAGAGCCTACGCCGTACGATTTCGAAACCTTCCTCGGCGCTGGCGGGCCGCCATGAGGATTCCACCCTGCCGATGACGTTCTGCAATCTGCTGAGCGCTTCTTGTCCTCTCTGTCCGCCAACTTCGATATTATCGGCCTGAGTGTGTGGCGATGCCGCAGTATCTGAAGCGGGAAGACTCACTACAACCAGGCAGTTGTCAACGAGCTTCACTGATTCGGTGAGAAGCTGGGCAAAGGTAAACTGGGTTTCAAAACTGCCTGCGGGAAGATCGCTCTGGTCATGAAGCTGGCGGGCATAGGCAACCCATTCATCGATTAGAATCATGCAGGGGCTGTTTTCTTTCAATAGCTCTCGAAAAGTATCACCCGGATTTGTCGCCTTCTCGTCATCGGCCTTGATGCGGTTATAGCCCTTTGCTCCATCGAGCTGCCAGGCGATTTCACCCCAGAGCGTATTGACCCTGGTGCCGTCATCTTTTGTGACCGGATTGCCAGGGGATATCTTGTTTCCTACGAGAACGACACGCTTCACCTTCGGCAAGCTTGCAACGTCGCTTTCACTGAGAATCTGATCCATGCCTGCCAGGTCTGCGGGGGGTATACCTGAGAAGAGATGATAGAGAGCCAGCATGGAGTGGGTCTTCCCGCCGCCAAAATTAGTCTGGAGCTGAACTACCGGATCACCACCTTTCCCGTTGAGCCTATCGATGGCTCTTTCCAATAGCTGTTTCAGGCTTTCCGTTAAATAGGTGCGCCGAAAGAATTCTTTCGGATTCAGATATTCATCGGATCCCTCTCCCATATGGACCTGCCAGAGATCGGCAGCAAATTCAGCCTGCTGATATTTTCCACTGGCGACATCTTTATGGGGAGTTATTACCTCCCGCCAGGGTACGAGTGTTTTTGCCTCCTGGCTTTCAATAGTGGTCCCAGCCCCTTTTCTCTTCTCGGTCCTGGCCTGTTCATCATAACGGAGGCGGAGGAGTTCCGTTTTCATCTTTTCAATTGCGTCAGAATTTGGAGAACTGATAGCTGTTAGAAGCCTTCCCACAGTATCCAGGGCACGATATGTATCATCTCCAGAGAAGGGTTCCTGGTGGGCCCATTTATTTCGGACATTCTGCAATTCCCCCACATAGCTCCGTTCAGCGCTTCCAAGGGTCGCACGGTATACATCATTCCAGGAACGAATCATCAGTTTCAGTAGACCTGCCACATCAAAATCCGGGATTGATTTCTCTCTATTTGAATGATCATCACTCAAATATTCAAGCAGTTTGTCTTTGACTTTACCCTTGAATGTACTTTTAAATTCGCGATCAGCAAAGGGCGATAGCCCCTCCCTGAGAACATCAAGAGCTTTGCCGACCCGGTCTCTGTTGGTTATTGCCATATCTATACCTCTTAAAACATCTCTCCCTGGTCCTCTGGAGCAGCAGTTGTTGCCGCCACTTCCTTTGCAAGCCTCATTATCTCAGGCCAGCTCTGGACCAGAGTATTATATGCGAGCGCGTCCTGGGCCCGCTGTTTCCGTTCGCTTATTGCATAGAGCCGGTATGCCAGTTCTCTCGCGGTTTCGGCCTCGCTGCCCAGCTTCGCGGCGATCTTTGCAGCAGAAGCTTCTCCGATGTTCAGCAAACGGATCAAGTGGTGGACCATCTCCCAGACCGTGAGGCGCTTATCGGTCACCGGGTCCCAGCCCTCGGGTAGTTCATCAGGTTTCAGGAGTTTTACCCTGCCCGCTTTAGAACTAATGATTCCCGCTTCCACAAGGCCGGACACGCTGGTGTTCTTTGCCTTGGAAAGGGTCTCGGCCGAGCCGTATTCAGCCTCTTTGAAACCATACTGCTCAAACCATGCCAGGGCCCACCGGGTATCGCCATCAAAATCGCCCTCCTGTTCAGCCAGGGTCTCGTCGAGTACCTGGTTGATGAGGGTCAGGGCCTCACGGACAGTCATGGCTTCACCAGAGGCCTCGATTACTTTCTCATAGCGCGTGAATACTGCCATACCGGGGCCGATGGCAGATTGCGCCAGGTCAACAGGGGCGATGTTCCCCCGTTGAAGATATGATAATGCTTCGGGCAGTTCTTTCTTGAGTTCGACTATGAATTCCCTGCGTGTAATGGTTTGCGCATCGGCATTTTGTTTTCGACAGACAATAATAATGCTGGAGGCCAATGCGTTGGTTCCTGCACCTATCATTCTATTGCTCAGTTCAGTTCTCAATGGCCATGTTCCTGTAACCGAAAAACCAGCCCGAGAAACAGCATCGAGAAATGTTTCCCAACCAGTACTGCTGATACCTGCATCAATTTCATTTTCTGATTGTTTAAATGCATAATATATTGATACAGGAAAACCTGTATGCGACAAATCTGAAAGACGATGCATTGCCTGTGTCATTCCATTGAGGAAGAATGCTTCAGCTTTATCTTTACTACCATGGCGATACGGTGTAGCTACCAATTCTTCAGCTTTCGGGACAGCCATAGTAGTGAATAAATTAGGAAGTATTGATTGCAAAGTACGTCGAAGCCAGACATAGAAGAAGTCAGAAAGGTCAGCATACCCTATGTTATCATAATAAGGCGGATCTGTTGAGATTACTTTATTTTCAGATATTGTCTGGTGTGTAGAATCATCTTGAATAGCTTTGCCAGCTTTCATTGAAGGTAAATACCCGTTGAGTACTTTTACACCTTGTTCAACTGCATTTATATAGCTACCAGCTAAATTTGATATGAAATTTGATTCGGCATAGTCCCAAACCATTGGAATTGCTTGACGACCAAAAGTATTCCTAAGACTGTCTCGACTAACATCCCAACCACATATTGTTGATCCTCTATCAGCAAGCTTACTGAGTGCAAAAGCCAAATACACACTCACTGCATCAGCATAGGCCTGGGCGCCGGTCCCTCCATCATTGAGCATGATGCCGTCATCTGCCATGCCCGCGGCAACAGCATCCTTCTTCACCTGCTCCCGGGCCTCCTTTACCAGGTCAGAGAAGGTGGTGAGGGCCACAAGCTGGCGGGGGGTGAAGAGGTCTGCCCATTTCTTCATCCCATATTCTTGAATACGAAAACCAAGTGCTTTTTCAGGTAAATCTGTTTCTGGTGCATTATCCGGTTTAGCCTCATTTGCAATACATTCCATCTCTTTAGTCGGTGAGAGATAAACACGACCACGATCACCTTCTGCAACAATTGCCATAAGCCGGGAATTCATCCTCCCATCTTTAGCCTCGCTTCTCAAGTATTCAAATGGCATTGGTGTACCTGACATCAAACAGAGGAAACTACTCCCACTACCTCCCGACTTTGTTCCTCTTTTTACAATTTCAAAATTCGATGGAACACTAACTCTCACTATAAACCTATATTCATTATTTTCTATGATTGGCTCAACCCATGCCTCCTTACCTTTCTTGGTTGAAAGCATAAATGTCGAAGCCAACGGTACGTCCACATCACGGTAGGCAGGGTTGGGGCTCTTCACCGTTCGGGCCCAGATCCAGGCTATGACTGTCAGCTTCTGGCCCAGGTACTTCTTTAAGTCAGGCCGTTCTCTGACCATCTCTTCGGTAATCTCCACTTTGGGGTAGAGATGGCCGATGCGTTTTTCTGCTTCATCGCGCATCCATTTGCCATAGTAACGTACATCATCAGCGAGTCCCTGGGCCCCTGTCCACACATTAGCAGACTTCTGGTGCTGGTCCATGTTCTGATATTCCGGGTTGACCGGCGGCCGACCCGCGAACTTCGGCGGTATCTCAATCATGGCCTTGTTGATGAGAACCGCCACCGGATTCAGGTCGCTGGCATACGCTTCCAGGCCCAGGCGCTGGGCCTCCAATGACAGGGCCCCGCCGCCGGCAAAGGGATCGTGAAAGGCGGGGAGTTTGTCAGGGTTAAAGAGTTCATCCGCCCGGGGGTGGTCTTTGTTCGCTTCACAGGTCAGGCGCCAGCTTTTCCATATTTCGTCCCTGGCCTTCTGGAGCACCTGTTCATTGGTGGTGTTCTCCCATTTCACCAGCTCTTCTATGATTTTGAACAGACGCTGGCGTTCCCTGTCCTGCTCTTCTTTCGTGGGGAACAGCTCAGGGTGTGCTGACGGGTCATCAACCATCTGTGCGAATATGACCGCCCGGGCAGCGGCCAGGGGACGGCGTGCCCACCAGAGATGGAGGGTGCTGGGATGCCCATGACGTATTGACTTCTCCCGCGCCGAGGCTTCGTTTATCGCGTCAAGGGGCAGGGCTACTTCGATGAGTTTCTTGTTATAAGACATGAATATATTACCTCAGTTCAACATTGACATAGTGAAAATATACCAAGCGCCAATCCTATGATGCCTAATACAAGAGAAATAACCGCCAACCTCGAGGCAAGCTTATATGCGGGATCAGTTGCAGTCAATGCCCAGCACAGTTTACCCCAGAAACTGCATGTTTTAATCTCAAAATTAGCACTATCACCGACCTTGACATTCAGACGATTGCGGCTTCTTTCATCGAGTAATACTACTGCATCTTTTGCTTTGAAATTACCACGAAGTATTGAATAGATACTATAACCTTCGTGCTTAATTTTACATATTGCCCCTTCTGTAATCTGGCGGCCCTTTTTGTCTATTCTATGGGCCTCAGGGATACGGGCAATATCCCGGTAGACGTCTTCTTTCAGTGCTTCTTTTATTTCATAACGCATTATTCTTTGTATCCTTCTTTTATGGAGGTACTGAATTATTTTTAATCATATATCTCGATATCAATATCATAATCAGAGATGAATTCTATTAGTACATCAGGTACATAGGCTAAACCTAATTCGGTTATTCTCGCTGTTTCTACTGTATGAGAGCTGTCTATTTCTTGACTATGCTTGACGACCTTTGCTTCCCTTGAACCATACACACATCCGGCAATACAAGGTTTAGTTCTACTCTCTCCTTCAACAGGTGAATGATAAATAAGCGGTGAGCCGCTAATACCAAAAAGTACAGGGAAGCTCAATTCGAAACTATCATTATAAGGAAAGCTCCTTGTTTTCCCCGTAATATACCCTTTCATATATCGAGTATTAAAGGGAATTTCATCAACCCCTACTGGTTCATGCCAATAACCGTAAGTCTCTATATCCACACCTACTTTTACATATTCTTCATTTACTATAGGCCATGGATTAAACTGGCCTGGACTTTTACTTTTGCACAAGGCAAGGTCAAACTTATCATGAATGGAAAGAATATCGAATTTCAGTGTTCTTTTGGTTCCGAGCTGATAAATGTTTAATTGACAGTCTTCCTGTATTGCTTCAACAACATGTTTGCAAGTTATAAAATACCCTGTTGTATCAAGATAAAAGCCGGTCCCGAGAAAGGCGAACTTACTCTGATCTTTATCAGGAATTGAAATAATTGGAACAATTACATCCTCAACATACAGACTATTCATTCTTCAATATTATCCATAGTAATTACTAAAAGGGCTCTTCCGCCCGGGACAACAGCTCCGAGAACTTGTAGTTCACACTGGTAACACCGAAATCCGGCTCCCGGTTAAAGGGCTGACGCAGATAATGGACCCTGTGGCTATCGTCATCAAAGAACTCGACTATGGCAAGGATGAAATCATCGGGCTTGTTGAATGAATAGAGAATCTCATTTTTGGTAACGGTTATGGTTTCGGCCCCGGTGACTCGCCCCTTTACCTCAATGAAGCGGAGCCTCCCGGTTAACGGGTCTTTGCTTTCTATATCGTATCCGAGTTTCTCCAGTTCCCGGTCCACCGGTTCAAAGCCGAGTTCTCTTTCAACATCTATAACGATTGACCGGGCCCGCTCTGCCGACACCTGGGTATTGACCGGATGTGCCGGGGTTTCAACCTGCCTGCTGGTAAGCCTGTTTATCAGGCCCCGGGTTACTACAATGACCCCGCCCATCACGACCGGGGGAAGGGCCGTTATCTGTTCTTCCATATCGAGCTGTTCCATGCGTTTCTGCAGGCGAGCCTGGAGCTCATCCGCCCGCCGACGCGCCTCCAGTGAATTCAGCTTGGCGTTGCTTTTGCCTGCCTGTTCCTCGGCCTTGAGGTCTTCCGCGCGGTGATCCCAATAGCCAATTTCCTTGGTCAGCCGCGCCTTTACCGCGGCCCGTATCTTTTCTATCAAAGAGAGCTTCTTGTTCTTGACCTCCGCAAGGTGTTCCGGGACCACACTGCTTATCGCGTAAGCAAGGACCTTCTGTTCCAGTTCCCGGGTAATCCATGAGCATTCAGGCATGGCAAGAATTTCATCCACATCAGGTTCATCGTCCCGCCGGGGCCGATAATCAAGATAGGGAGCATAGCTTATACCCCTTGAATTGCCAGAACCGTCGAGTTCGATATACAGCATTCTCTGTGATATGACCCTGCTGTCACCTGATTTCACTTTTGTCGCGTCCCTGATGGAATGTTCCAGGTAGAAGAGGACCCGCGGTTTATCATCAAAGTCACGTTCATCGACAAGGAGCGAGCCGCGCCTGAGGAGGTCACGGTTCTGCTCGAGAACCAGATCTATCGTGGAATCGAGGAGTGAGTTTCCGGGGCATATGAACGCGGCCTGGGGCAGACCCTGGGGTGCTATAAGGTCCTTTTCGAAGACCACCCGTTCATACTTCGGCATGACCGGATCGCCGAAACCGATTATCCGGTCCCGGTTCCGTATGGATGCCGGCACATTGGATATCTGATACCGCTTGTTTTCACGTTGCCTGATTGATCCCCCGAGCCGCTTGAATGCCTCCATGAAGAACGACTCGATATAATGGGGCTGGAGCCGTCTTGCTTCCGCGCGCTCCATGTCTTCACGGATTCTCTTTATATTACTGATGTCCATGGTCTCCTGGGCCAGGGCCTCTTCCTCAAGCAGTTCCTGAATATGACTTTTATCAAAGGCATCACTGACTCTCTTAAACAGGCGCTCTTTGACTTCCGGGGATTCCCCGAACCGGATTGCTTCGATCAGCAATTCCCGAAGCGACTTCCCTTCAAAGTGGACTTTACCCAGGACATCAAATACCTGCCCGCCGAGGGCGCGCCTTGCCTCTTCAAGCTTCTCCAGTAACCGTTGGTAGACATCACCCTCTCTGGTTTCGTCGGCAACGAGGTTCCACAGGTGGCAGACCTCCCTTTGCCCTATTCGGTGAATCCGTCCGAAACGCTGTTCGATGCGGTTGGGGTTCCACGGCAGATCGTAATTCACCATCAGGTGAGCCCGCTGAAGGTTAATACCTTCACCTGCCGCATCTGTAGCGACCAGTATCTTCACGTCCGGGTCATGCTTGAACGCCTCCTGGGCCTTGTACCGGTCCTGGCGTCCAATCCCACCATGAATCACTACCACCGCCTTTTCGGTTCCCAGCAGGGTGCTAATTCTCTGATAGAGGTAATTCAACGTATCTCTGTGTTCAGTAAATATTACCAGTTTTTGTGACGGAGAATACTCAGGTCGGGGCACTTCGTGTTCACCAAACGGATCGTTCTCATCCGCCAGTTTGTTGGCAATGATCTCGGGGGTGAATATATCGGAAAGCAGATTGGAGAGCTCCTGCCATTTTCGGTCCTTTTTACTTGTACGTACCTTTTGGGCAAGGCCTTCCAGTTCCTTCAGTATTTCTATTTCAGCGTTCAGTTCCTCGATAGTACGGGAGGCAGTTGCCTGATCGAGGACTTCCTCCTCGAGTTCCTCAACTTCAACATCAGGGGCTTCATCAATGTCTTCCAGATCATCATTGCTAATTTCACGCACATTGGCCATAACCGCTGACGCAAAATCCCCCCGCTGTAACAGCTTCAGCTCCCGGAGCCGCTTCTCAAGCCGCTCGCGCCTTCGACGTAGTGACTGATATATCGCCTCTGGCGAGGAAGCGAGTCTCCTCTGGAGTATGGTAAGGGCAAAACCAACGGTACCCGCCCGTTTGTCGTTCTGCAGTGCTTCCGCGCGATTGAACTGTTCCCGTACATATTCAGTTACCTGCTTATAAAGAATGGCCTCATCATCAGAGAGTTTATACGGTACCGTGTATGCCTTTCGTAGCGGGAAAAGCTGGGTCCCATCAAACTTCAGGAGCTTTTCCTTTACCATGCGGCGCATTATATCTGATACATCGACTTTATGGACGCCGTCACGGAACCTGCCCTCAAACCGGTCACCATCGAGAAGGGAAAGAAAGAGCTGAAAATCCTGCTCCTTGCCATTATGGGGCGTTGCTGTCATAAGGAGGAAGTGTCTGGTCAGGGTTGAAAGCAGACGCCCCAGCTGAAAACGCTTCGTGTATTTGATCTCACCACCGAAGTAACTCGCAGACATCTTGTGGGCTTCATCACATATTACCAGGTCCCATCGGCACTCCGGTACTTTCAACAACTGTTGCAGATCTTCATTGCGGGACAGCTTGTCAAGACGGGCAATAATAAGATTGTTCTCGACAAACCAGTTCCCGGTGCGTGCGGCTTCGAGCTTATCATTCGTTAATATCTCAAAGGGGAGCTGGAATTTCCTGTAGAGTTCGTCCTGCCACTGCTCTGCGAGATTTCCCGGGCACACAACCATGCACCGCTGCAGGTCACCCCTGATGACAAGTTCTTTAATAAGCAAACCTGCCATGATAGTTTTCCCAGCGCCGGGGTCGTCAGCGAGAAGGAACCGAAGCGGCTGACGCGGGAGCATTGATTCATACACTGCAGTAATCTGATGAGGAAGCGGTTCTATCAGTGATGTATGTATGGCAAGGACCGGGTCAAACAGATGGGCGAGTCGAATTCTATACGCTTCAGATACCAGCCTGAACAAATACCCGTCGCCGTCAAAACTCCACGGCCGGCCGGCGGTTATTACTTCAATCCTGGGTTCATCATCGCGGTAAATAAGCTGGTTATCGACTTTCCCATCCTGGGCTTTATACGTCACTTCAATGGCATCGGAACCATGCCATACGGTACTGATTATCTGCACCTGAGAATTCGGTATAATACCACTTATCTGCGATAAGGGCTTAATATCTTCCAGTTTTGCCATCTATTGAAATCCTGTGAAATGTGTCAGTTAATAATCAGTATTGCCTGATCTACACTGTCAACAATTATACTCTATAGTAATATAACACCCGACCCACGACACAGGGTGACGTATTCATTTGTTTAGTATTTCCAACCTTTCTGACAGGAATCCCTTGACGTGAAACTGGGTGGTTCCCTTTTATGGTTTTAGTGGTTCTGGTAAAGCGATGACTGTTGATAAAGGCAGAGACATACCTCTCCGGAATCGACTCTGGCCAGGTTAATTCCAGGGATCAACGCCCCGCAGCTGATTACCCATGGGAGAACCTCTATTAATTAAACAAGAGGTTCCCTTGGGGGTACGTCTTTTGATTTACATCGGTTTACCTCTTTTTAATTATGTATACAACCGATTTTTAGATGGACCCTTGGAAGATATAATTATACCTGCCTTTACAAATTATTCATAATTCACCCTGGTGAAAAGATGATCATTTATGTTATGTCGCATCCAGCACATTATACCATATATTTACCGTTCGCTTATAAAATCTAAACATCTTTTACCGAGTTTTGACCAAACTTAAAAATTATAAGCGGGTATATTTCATGGGAAAAATATTTTACGGCATGGCCGGGGAAGGACGAGGGCACGCCACCAGGGCCCGGACCATTATCGAAGACCTTCGCAACCAGCACCAGATCACGGTCTACGCCCCTGACCAGGCCTACGACCTGCTGGAACCCCTCTATCGAAACACGGACGTGACCGTCCGCCGGATCGGGGGCCTCGGATGGTCATACACGAAAAAGAAGAAACTGAACTACGTCAAATCCTTCTTTAACGCCTTCGAATATTTCATGAAAGTTCCCGGCCTCCTGGACCGCCTCGAGCGCGAAATCGAAGCCGAAGAGCCCGACCTCATCATCACCGATTTCGACCCGGCCCTTCCCCGGGCGGCCAAACGGACCGGGGTCCCTTTTATCAGCTTCGACCATCAGCACTTCATCACCTGCTACGACCTGAGCGAACTTCCCGCTCACCTGCGCCTCCGGGCCGGTTTCATGGCACCGGCGGTGAACCTCTTCTACTGGGGCCAGAGGGACACCATCGTATCGTCATTCTATTTTCCTCCTTTAAAAAGGGGGTATGAACACGTAAAACAGATCGGGGTGCTCCTGAGCAAAGAGGTCGCTTCAGCCCGGCGCGAAGACCGCGGTCATCTGGTGGTCTACCTCCGCCGCTTCACCCATCCCGGGGTCATCGCCGCCCTCAAGAGTGCCGGCATGCCGGTGAAAATTTACGGCCTCGGCCCCCTCCCGAAAGACGAAAACCTCACCTTTCACGAGGTAAGCCTCCACGGCTTCATCGAGGACCTGGCCTCGAGCCGGGCACTCATCAGCAC
>CAZEPS010000030.1:0-6751 GCA_964514165.1 uncultured Leptospirales bacterium | reverse complement strand
ACCAGGTGGTGGGAGAGGCCCTCTACCTGGGGAAACCGGTCCTGGCAATGCCGGAGCCGGGCAACTTCGAGCAGGAGATCAACGGCTTCTTTATTGAAAACGGGAAGACCGGCATCTCGGTCGACATGGACCTCCTCTCCCCTGAACTGATAAAACACTTCCTCGGCATGGGGGATTTTTACCGGTCCAATATCGACACCGAACGGCTCTACGGGAACAGGGACGCCATGGGGATAATCAACCGGCACATGGGCGAAACCGGGCACCGCTTCGACCGCCTCATCCCGGCCCACGACGAAGGCAGGGCCGTGTCATGAAACGCGCCCTCACCTATTTCCGCACCCTGTACAGGAACCGGAACGGCTTCCCCGATCTTCCGAGGCTTTTAACCTATATCGTCACCTTCAAGTGCAACGCCCGGTGCGTCATGTGCGACTCGTGGAAAAAGAGCGGCCACAACGACCTCTCCATAGACGAGATCGAATCCGTGATGAAGCAGCTCCCGGTCATGGACGCGGTGCGCCTCTCCGGGGGGGAGCCCTTCGTGCGGAAAGACTTTCCCGAGATTCTTGAACTGACCAGGCGGCACCTGAAGCCCTTCGGTATCCACGTTACCACCAACGGTTTCCTCACGGAAAAAATCGTCGAAACCTGCGCCAGCAGGAATAAAAACACTCCCCTCTACGTCATGATCTCCATCGACGGCATGGCCGAGAAACACAACCAGATAAGGGGGCGCGACTACGCCTGGGAGAACGCCATGGCCACCATCAGCGAACTGGCCCCCCGGCAGCACAGGCTCAACCTGAAGCTCTTCATCAACCAGACCATCGTTGACGAGGAGAGCATGGACCAGTACCACCGGCTCCACTCGTACATGAAGCAATACGACGTCATCCACAACATCGTCCTCGCCTACGACACCAGCGCCACCTACAGCCGGGCCGGCGGGATCAACGTCGCCCCCCGGGAAACCGGCGAGTTCACCACCTACGGGTCCTTCTGCAGCGCCTCCATCGGCGATTTTCTCACCCAGGTGGAGGAGGACCTGAAACGCCAGCCCCTCATCGAACGCAAGGTAAAACAGTTCTACCTGAACGGAATAAAGAACAGGATTCTCTACCATAAGGGGCACCCGAACCCGAAATGCGTGGCCCTGAAATCACATCTGCGCATCTTTCCGGACGGAACGGTCCCGGTGTGCCAGTTCAACACGGCCCCGGTCGGAAACCTCAGGGACCAGTCCTTTTTTGAGATATGGAACAGTGACCGGATTCAGCGCTTCCGCCGGTGGGTGTCCCGCTGTCCCGGCTGCTGGGCCGAGTGCGAGGTGCTCCCGAACGCCATCTACTCCGGCGACCTGTTGAAATACTCCTTTCTGCCCCGGCGTGAGGTGACAGGCCAGACGATTTCCCGATAGAAACCGCCGAAAAAACATCCCTTTTCCCGGTCCCCGGAGCCGGGACTGTAAAAAGTAATTGAAATTATTCCAGTTATCTGTAGTGTGATTATATGGCAGTGCGACATAAGCACGCACGCCCCGTAATAGCCCCGGAGTATGAAGATGGCAACAGACACAGATATTCTGAAAAAGAAAATCCAGGAACTTGAAAAAGAAGTAAAAGACAAAGACCACATGATTGAGGAGCTGAACACCCTCCTCAATGCCTTCGAAACAGCCACAGAATTCTCGCGCAAGGAGAGCATTGAACTCAGGGAGACCCTTCACGCCCAGGAGAGGGTCAAGGAGCTCGCGGCCGAGGAGCTGAAAAACCTCATTGGAACCGTAAAGGCCTACGAGCAGGTCAACGACCTGGCCCGTAACGAGCTCAAGACCCTGACCGAAACTGCCAGGGACTACAGCAGGCTCATGGAATACGCCAGCGGGGTTTTCAGCGATATCTGGTCCAAGATTAAAGACACCGGTGAATTGGAAAAAATACAAAAGCCCGAAATTGACGAGCTCTATAAGACCATCCAGGCCTATGAGAGCCTGAGCCAGCTCTCCATTTTCGACATGAAGGAGTCGAACGAAAAGCTCAGGGAAAAAGTCGCCCTGCTTCAGATCATCAACAAGAAACTCGCCGAAGCCGAGGTCATGGTGGCCAGTGATCCGAACGTGAACCGGAACGATCTCATCGTACTTTTCCAGGATGTCCGCAAGCTTATAAGCAACGGCAATTAAACCGGGAAGGTGAATACCATGTTTACCAGGACGGAAAAAATTCGCGAGGGCCGGGACGAAACGGCTGACCGTATCGTTCAAAACCATGTGATCTACGCCATGACCGCCGGCGCAATTCCGGTACCCATCGCCGATTTCGTGGCCGTCACCGCCATCCAGAACGACATGCTCAAACAGCTGGCGAAGGCCTCCGGCGCCGCGTGGGACGACAACCAGGGAAAGGCCCTGGCCTCCGCCATCATCGGCACATCCCTGGCCAAGCTCGGTGCCAGCGCGGTCAAGGCGTTCCCCGGCACCGGGACCCTCGCCGGGGTCGCGGCCCAGGTCATTCTGTCCGGGGCGTCCACCTGGGCCCTGGGCGCGGCATTTCAGAATCATTTCACGTCAGGGGGGAGTTTCACTGATATCAATCTTGAATCCCTGAAAAAGCAGTACCGCTCCCTTTTTCAGAAGGGAAAAGAGGTGGCCCGTGATCTCAAGAGAAAGGCCTCGAAAGAGGATGTCTACGGCACCATCGAGAAGCTGAAGGAGCTCCACGACAAGGGGGCCATCACCGACAAAGAATTCGAGTCGACCAGGAAAAGCCTCCTCGAAAAGATCGCGGCCGGGGCCTAGCCTCCCCGCTCGTTGAAAAAACCGTGTATCTTCTCAGCGGTCTTGTTTCCGATCCCCTTAACGGCCCTGAGGGCCTCCACGTCAGCCTCTTTGATCGCGTCTAACGATTTAAATTCATCAAGAAGAATCTTCTTCACCCGGTCGCTGACGCCTGTCTCGTCCAGGACAGAACCGGTGGTCTTCCGGTCCCGGAGCTTCCGGTGATAGGCCACCGCGAACCGGTGCGCCTCGTCCCTGATGTTCTGTAAAATCTTCAGGCCCGGGCTGTCAGCCGGGAGCCGCAGCGGCGGGAGGCCGGGCGACGTGTAGATCTCTTCAAACCGCTTTGCCAGGGAGATTATTGTTATCTCTCCGGTAAAGTTCCCCGCGGCCTCCACCGCCCTGGCGAGCTGGGTCTTGCCCCCGTCAATGATCATCAGGTCGGGAAAGGGGAGCCCCTCGTTGGCAAGGTACTGGACCCGGCGTGAGACCACCTCGTGGATCATGCCGGGATCGTTCGCCTGCCCGTACCCCCTGATGCGGTACCGCCGGTACCCTGACTTCTCCGGCAGGCCCCCGCGGAAGCTCACCATGGAGGCGACGGCGTCTTTTCCCTGGAGGTTGGAGATGTCGAAGCACTCCATCGTTTCCGGGGCGGCGTCGAGCCCCAGGGCCTCCCGGAGTTCCTCGAGCCCCCGGGTCGTGTCGAGGAACTCCTGGCGGGCGGTCCGCTCCGCGGCGAGCAGGTCGATGTTCTTCTTGATCATGTTCACGATTCCCTGCTCTTCCCGGTTCACCGGCAGGGAAAGCACGGTCTTCTTGTGAAACTTTTCCGTCAGGTGCTTTTCGATGATCTCCTTCTCCGGGATGGCGCGGTGGGCCACGATGCGCTGGGGAACGTCGCCCTCCCGGTAGTGATCGAGTATGAAGGTGCGGAGGATCTCCTCAGGGGACGTGTATCCCGCGTTCTCGAACACCGTTATCTTGCGGCCGATGAGAACCCCCTTGCGGAACTGGAACATGAGGAGCACCGCCTCGTCCCGGAAGATCGATACCGCAAGGTAGTCCTGGTCCATCCCCACCGGAACCGACACCTTCTGCTCCTCGGACACCTTCTGGATGTCGAATATCATGTCCCGTATAACGGCCGCCTTCTCGTACTCGAAATTCTCGGAATACCCCTTCATTTTACTGTTGAGGTTTTCGATCACCGGATCCATGTTCCCCTCGAGAAAACGGGCCGCGTTCTCCACGAGTGACAGGTATTCCTCCCGGGTGATGTCCCCGACGCAGATCCCGCTGCACCGCTTCATCTGGTAGTTCAGGCACGGCCGCTCGCTATCCTTCAGGGGGAGCTCCCTTCGGCAGCGCTTCAGCTTGAAGATATTGTTTATCATTGCCATGGTGTTCCTGGCTGCCCGGGCGTCGGTGTAGGGCCCGAAGTAGCGGTTCTTCTCACGCTTCAGTGACCGGGTGTACACCACCCGGGGGTAGTCCTC
Organism: uncultured Leptospirales bacterium; assembly: GCA_964514165.1. Classification (GTDB taxonomy): domain Bacteria; phylum Spirochaetota; class UBA4802; order UBA4802; family UBA5550; genus CAZEPS01. The sequence continues at coordinate 2,473 of CAZEPS010000030.1, read as the reverse complement.
GTCCAGGGTGATGGCGAGATAGGGGTAGCGCTTGTCGTCCTTGAGGCGGATGTTGTATTTCGGCTTGTTCTTCTTGACGAGGTTGCTCTCGAGAATAAGGGCCTCGATCTCGGAGTCGGTGACGATGTACTCGATGTCGTCGATCTGCTTCACCAGCACCCGGGTCTTCGGGTCCAGGTCGCCCTTCTGAAAGTAGGAGTTCACCCGCTTCCTGAGGGACGAGGCCTTGCCTATGTAGATGACCTCCCCGCCCCGGTCTTTCATGAGATATACGCCCGGTTCGTCGGGCATGGAGGAGAGCTTCCGTTTTCTTTCAGGATCCATCGGATTTCATCAAACGCCGCACCTTCTCGATGTACCGGGGAGTGAGCTCGTCGTCAGGATTCATCTCCCCGGCCTTTTGAAACATGGCCAGGGACTCACGGTAATTCCCGGTCTTGGCGTACGCCACGGCCAGGTTGAAGACGCTCCCGAAACTCTCCGGCCTCACCAGCATTAGAGTCCTGAAAACGGAAATTGATTCATCGAGCCGGTTTTCTTTGAGCAGGGAGACCCCGGTCTTGAAGAGGTCCTCCTCGCTCTCCCTGGCGGACCGGTCTTTCAGCTCTTCCACCAGGACGTTGAACGACTGGGCCAGGTCCCCGAGTTCAGGGTCGGCGGTAACGTTCAGGTTCACGTCGAAGTCGCCGCCGGCGGCCCGTTTCATGTACCGGGAGAGGTTTCGTATCAGGAGCGAATAGTTCCGGGTCACAACCAGGGTGACCGCGATAACAGCGACGACCAGGAGCACGGTGAGAATAGATATGGCGAGGCGCATACGCCTCACCGACCTGGCGTAGTTGTTCACCGCCACCTGGGTCGGGGCGGCGTTAATCATGAACTGGATGACATAGGTCCGTTTCCCGATCGCGTAGGGGTAGTAGACGTTCTGCCAGTAGTAGTTTCTTTCGTTGTAAATTTTCGGCTCGACGACTCCGTGGAGCTGCGCCTTTTTCAGGTAGTTGACATCTTTCTTCTCTTTCACCACCGACTGTTCTTCCACATCCACCGTGAAGTCGTTTCTTGCCGGGACTTTTTTCGCGACCTTGAAATAGTTTTCGTCTTCGGTGCGGGAGAAGACCAGGACATAGAGGAAGTCCCTCTCCGGGGCGCAGTTCGTTTTTATGGCACGGGTCAGCTTTTTCAGGGAATCCACCCCTGAATAGCGGAACTGTTCGACCGGGATCTCCACCCTGTCGAGCAGGGTTCCCTCGTTGTTGGCCATCAGGGCCTCCCGTAAAATCGCCGCGTTCCGCGACACCACGATATTATATGCCGATGCCATGGCGATTATCAGGATCGAATAGATCGCGGCCACGGACAGGGCGAACCGCCGGGTAATGACCGATTCCTCCTCAGGGCGGAGGAGTTTCGTGAAGAATTTTCGCATGATGTTTATATCGGTGAGGATGGTTTTTTTTCAAGGAAAATACGGTTCACAGGATGAAAAATGGCACATGCGTGGGGCTGACGTCCGAGCTGGACATGCCAGTTTTTCCTGTCTATCACACGGAAAACGTTATCTCAAACGAAAGCCCTTCGGAATTCACCCGACTGTCAATGGCACCCTGGAGCTGCCGCACCAGTGCGTTGACCAGGTTGAATCCCATGGTGGAGGCATTCTTCAAGTCGGGAACTTTTGCCGCTTCAGTTCCGTTATCCGAAACTTTTATGCTGGTCATGGAATCATCCAGATCCATGGCCTCTATGGCGATTGTCAGCCCCTCTTCGGGGCGGCTGGCGTGTTTCAAGGCGTTGGTGATGAGTTCATTGATTATGAGGGCGCAGGGAATTGCCGCGTCGACTGGTATGAATACCCTGTGAACCGAGACCCTGAAATCCACGGAGTCGGCATCATTCCAGTGGGCGTACCGAATCTCTTCTACGAGCCGTGTTAGGTAATCCTCGAAATTGATTCGCGCCAGGTCGTCCGAGTGGTAGAGCTGCTCGTGAATCATGGCCATGGATCGAATCCGGTTCTGGCTTTCAACCATCAGCTCATGGTAGGCCTCGTCCGCCGATATATATTCGGCAAACGCCGGTTATGGCAACAGAAATTGCCGCGGCCAGGGGGCCCCCGAACAGGCCAGAGGTGCTCACGATGATTGACCGTCAGTCGGAAATAACCCCCGGCATGAATTTCATATTAATCTTTTTCTCCCATGCCGGAGTTCATTAAATTAAAGGGCTCTGACCCCCTACCAAAAATACACCGGCAGCCGCTTACGATAGGCCTCTTCATACCATAAAAACTTCTCCGCACACTCTTCGAACGTAGTACCAAGATTCCAAAAAAAATAATGGAGGGTGATTTTTATCGAAATCGCATGATTTCTGTCCAGATAGCAGTTTATGAAGCCGATATCGTTCTTCCGGGGGTCCCGGGTCAAGCCCTTCCGTACCGGATTGTAGCCGACATACCACAGCAGCCACA
>CAZEPS010000029.1:6058-26225 GCA_964514165.1 uncultured Leptospirales bacterium | reverse complement strand
ACAGATCGCCCCGAAAATCCAGGCCGACAGTGTGCGCTGATCCTGCGGGGCGGATCAACAGTAAATAGGCGTTATCATGGTCCGGGGATTTGTACCGGGGCATTAATGAATTTTACTACATCCCGCTAATACTATTCGTTACACTTCTTCTTGAAAAGATATTATCCCAAAATCAAGTTATCCGGCTATTGCCAGGCCCGCGCTATTACTGTACCTTTCCCATGAGACGTTGCACCGGCAATGCCCGATTATCGTGTGAATGCCGCCGTTCATCGTCCATAGCGACATAAACCGGGAACAGGTAATGAAAGGAAAGGAAAACAAAGAACACTTTCGAACTATCCGTGAGGAGCAGTCCCTGTACCGGAGCCTGGTGGAACGGGCGAACGACGGCATTATCATCATCCAGGACGCGCGCCTCCAGTTCGTGAACAGCCGCCTCGGCAAAATGCTCGGCCATGACGCAGAATCCATGGTCGGCCGGGAATTCATCGAATATATCCACCCCGAAGAGAAAGAAAAGGTGCGTAAGAATTATGATCGGAGGATGAACGGGCTTGAGGTCCCCACGACCTACGAGACCAGGCTCCTGCACCGGTCGGGACGAACGGTTCATGTTGAGATAAACGGGGGAGTGACCGAATACCGGGGGAGAAACGCCGATTTTGTCTTTATCAGGGACATAACTGACCGAATACGGTCTGAAGAGGTGATCAAGGAGATAGAGCTCCGGTACAGGAACATGTTCACTAATAACCACGCGGCTATGTATCTTCTCGACCCCGAGAGCGGCGATATCATCGACGCCAACCCGGCGGCGTGTTCCTTCTACGGGTATCAGAAAGAGGATCTCATATCGATGAAGATATCAGATCTGAACATTCATTCCGAAGAGGAGATCCGGTTTGCCCTGAAAAAGGCGATTACCGGGGTAAAAAATAATTACATATTCAATCATAAAACATCCGACGGGACAATACGTACCGTCGAGGTCTATACCAGCCCCATCACCTTTCTCGGGCAGAACGTCCTGTATAACATCGTTCACGATATCTCAGATCGCATGGAGACCCAGAAGGCCCTGAAGAAGAGCGAAGAGCAGTACCGGTCGATCTTCAACGCGGTCATGGACGGTCTGGCCATTCTCGATTTCAGCGGCCTGGTTATCGAGGTGAACCCGGCTTTCTGTAAAATCTACGGCTATTCCCGGGACGAGCTTGTCGGCATGGACGGGAGGGGCCTGATCCATCCAGATTATCAGAAGTTCTATGATTCATTCCTGTCGACCGTGAAGGACAACAGGGCCTTCAGGCGGGAAACGGTAAACATCCGCAAGGACGGCTCCAACATACACGCCGAGGTTCACGGATCGGTCATCTTTATAAAGGACAGCACCTATATTCTCGCTGTTGTACGGGACATCAGCGAGCAGAAGCGGGCCGAAACGGCCCTGGCCGATTCTGAACGGGAGCTGAACTCGATCCTCAGAAACACCCCGGATATCATCTACCGGCTCGACCCGAACGGGATTATCACCTTCATCAACGAGGCGGTGAGCCGGTACGGGTTCAACCGGGGAGAGCTCATCGGCACCAGTATCTTCGACCTTGTCCACCCGGACGATCTTCCCCTGGCGGAAAACCGTATCAATGAGCGGCGGGCCGGGAACAGGAAGACCCGCACCATGGAACTGCGCCTCTTCTACCGGAAGCCCGGTGATGAACATGACAAGAAGGAGAATCCGTCCCAGGGCCGGATTTTCCTCATCGAGGCTGAGGGCCTCTACGATTCCAGCGATTCGAAAAACAGGTTTCTCGGGACCCAGGGCATAGCCAGGGACATCACCGATAGGAAAAAGGCGGAACTCGAACGGGAGAAAATTCACGCCCAGCTCATCCAGGCGCAGAAGATGGAGGCGGTAGGCACCCTGGCCGGGGGGCTTGCCCACGATTTCAATAACGTCATGGCCGGAATAATCGGGGGGATAAACCTCCTGGAAATGATGCTCGAAAACGAGGAACTCAAAAACGACGTAAAGATCAGGGAATATATAAACGTGGTGCATGACTCGTCGAAGCGGGCCTCTGACATGGTGCATCAGCTTTTGACCCTGGCGAAATCGAAAAAGGAAACCCTCCAGTTCGCACCGGTTGACGTGAACCTGTCTATCAAGCACGTCATGAAGCTCTGCAAGAGCAGTTTCCCCAAGTCAATCGTGCTCGACTTCGTGTTGACGGACCGTCCCAAGGTGGTGAACGCTGATCCGACACAGATTGAACAGGTGCTTCTGAACATGTGCGTGAACGCGAACCATTCCATGACAATAATGCGCGATGAAAACGAGCGGGAAGGGGGCGTACTTTCCGTAACGATAGAAGAGATGTACCCGGACTGGATTTCGAGCCATACCCACCATGATCTCATCGAGGACAAGATCTATTACCGGATAACCGTGAAAGACACGGGGGTGGGGATGGACGGGGAGACCCAGAAGCGGATCTTCGAGCCCTTCTTCACCACAAAGGACAAGGAGATCGGGACCGGCCTCGGGCTTGCCATGTCATACAACATCATCCAGCAGCACGGGGGCTTTATCGAGGTTTCTTCCAGGCCCGGTTCCGGTACCACTTTTGAGATCTACCTGCCGAAGCTGTCGGAGAGCGAGGCGGATTACACGAATTCCGAATATCTCGGATTCGTACAGGGGAAGGGATGCATTCTCGCCGTGGACGACGAGGAGAGAATACTTCAGATTACGGATGATGTCCTGACCCAGTGCGGGTACACGGTCATAACTACCGGTTCCCCGGAGGAGGCGGTGACCATTTACCGGGCGAGGCATGATGAAATCGACGGTGTTCTCCTGGATCTTTCCATGCCGGGAATGACGGGCATGGAGGTGTACGAGAAACTGATTGAGATAAATTGTGACGTGAAGGTGGTGCTCTCGTCAGGATATCTGAAAAACAAGCGTATTGATACAATACTAAATAAAGGAGTTATGGGGTTCCTGGGTAAACCCTATTCCGCCCAGAAGCTGACCGAGGTTATACGGGACCTCCTGGACGGCAACCTGTCAAGCCACAGGAATTGAATGATCATATGAAACCACGGCTTTTAATTATTGACGGTGATATGGCGTCCGTAATGGTATTAGGGAAGATACTCGAGGAGATTGACTGCACGGTGCTCGGTTCTGTGACAACCGGTGAAGATTCTATATCTATTCTGAAAAGGGATAATCCGGATGTCGCTATCGTAAACACTGTTCTTAACGGCGGCAGGGACGGTATCGACATGGCTGAAGAATTATTTGAGAAATATGATGTGCCGGTGGTGGTAACCGATCCCCCCGATATGGCGACCATCGAGCGGTTGAAAAAACTGAGGAACGCGAGAACCATCGTTAAGCCAATCAGCGGCGGGGAACTGGAAAAGGCGGTAACTGACCAGTACAATCTTAGGCAGAGATTAAAAGCCGACTGCCTGTATCCTTAAAGACTCCCTTAATTAATGGTATCCTTTACATCAAAATAACTAATTGTATTAGCGCTGATCACTGAAAACCGTTACATAAAAATGGCAGCAGCGCGTTATTGCCGGTTGCCCGCTACGGAAGTACATTAATATGTAACAAACAGGGTTGCTTCAGTTCAATTAAGGGAATACCGCGGAAGAGGAAAAAGAATTGAAAGACACCAAGCAGGAGGACGGAGATGGCAAAGAAGATGATGGTCATTGACAACGGATCTACGGTACGTGAATACATCAAGAATATAATCTCCATGGAGAGAAATGAATATTCTACTGATATTGTAGATTACGACACCCTCGTGAATCTGAACAGCGGCGGGCTCTACATGTTTATCTGCGATGTTAATATTGCCGTTGGGGACAGCGGTGAGTTGCTTTTTCAGAACGTCAGGGCGGACGAGGCCTACGAGCCCCATACGTTTTCACCGCTGCTTTTTGTTCACGAGAACGGGCCGGTAGCCGCCGGCACCGGGAACGACCCGGCCAGCGCGTTAACGCCGCAGCCATTCAGTATCCACGACTGGCTCAGTTCAATACGGCAGAGCATCTACGCTTCAAAGATGTTTTCAATGTAGAGGGGTTATTTCCAGGGTACACCGCGTTCCCCTGTTCTTTTCTATCTTGAATTTCCCTTTAATCTGTTTCGCCAGTGCGTTGACCAGGTCAAGGCCGAAACCCTCGGCCTTGTCCCCGCCGTCGAACCCTTTTCCGTTGTCGTGAACGATAATGGTTGTTTTTTTCCCTGTTTCAGACGCGGTCACTTCAAGCCTGTTGTCGCCGTTTTCTGCGAAGGCGTATTTCATGGCGTTCGAAATAAGCTCGTTCACGATAATCCCGAGGGGAAAGGCGGTGTGCACCGGGAGATGGATATCGGCAATGTCGATGGTCACGGACACGTACAGGGGATAGGTCTTCATGATCTCGTCAACAAGAGACGAGAGGTATTCTCTCAAAGATATGGTGTCGGTAACATCGCTCTGATAGAGCCTGTCGTAGAGAAGCATCATGCTGGTCATGCGGTTCTCAGCGGTCAGGAGAGCCCTTTTCGCCGTTTCGTCAGACAGGTTGTCCGCCTGGAGGTTAAGAAGGTTCTTCATGGTGATCATGTTGTTCTTGATGCGGTGGTGGACCTCTTTAAGTAGAAGATTTTTCTCACTGAGAAGGGACTGTATTCTCTCCTCTGCAAGTTTCCGCTCGGTGATGTCAAGCGCGGTAAAGGTAACCCCTTCCGAGTGGTCTGAAGGGTCCATTGGCGTGGAACTCATTATGATATGCCGTATAACGCCGTCTTTTCTTTTGATGCGGGTCTCCACCGTGCCGGCGCCCTTTTCGCTTATCTGGCGGTACTTCTCGGTGCCGACGTATTCGTAATCCTCATCTGATGGGTATATCATCCTGGCGTTCTGGCCGATGAGTTCATCCCTGCAATAGCCGGTCATCTCGCAGAAACGGTCGTTGACGTCAGTGAAAATCCGGTTCGAAACCACCCCAATTCCTATCGGTGCGGCGCGAAAGATGCTCATGAGCCTGGCCTCGCTTTCAATGAGTATTTTTTCAGCCTTTTTGCGTTCTGTCACGTCATGGGCAATTGCGTAGGTCAGGTCTTGATCGGCAATCGGATGGCTTGTCCAGTCAAGCCAGCGGTAATCGCCCTCTTTTGTCCGGTACCGGTTCTCGAAGCGCATCACCTTTTTTCCTTTTTTCAATTCTTTCTCTAATATATCAATGGTGGGCTTCAGATCATCCGGGTGGATATAATCAAGAAAGGGCCTCCTGAGCAGTTCCTCTTCACTGTAGCCGAGAACCCTGGTAAAGGCTGGATTCACCTGTTGAAAGGTCGCGTCGCTTAATGACGCGATGCAGATCATGTCCAGGGACATGTGAAAGATGGTTTCAAACCGAAGCTGTGCGACTTTTCTCTCGGTGATGTCCCGTGTAATTGACTGGATGTAGGTTTCTCCCCGGAGTTCAATGGCGTTTAACGAGACTTCAACGTCGAAACGGGTGCCGTCCTTTTTCTTCTGTTTCCATTCGAAGTACTGGATCTCTCCTTTGAGGGCCGATTCGATAAGGGAGAGGGCTTTTCCCCGGGAATCCCGGCCGTCAGGCTGGTGCGGGGGTGAGAAATCCCAGGGTGTCCCGCCGATTATTTCATTTTTATCACTGCAGCCGAGAAGTTCCACGGTCGCCCGGTTGCAGTCGATACAGACGCCGTCCTTGAAAATAGAAATGGCGTCCTTCGCTGTTTCGAACAGGTTCCTGTACCGGGACTCACTTTCCTGTAAATCCTCCTCCCTCTTTAAAATTTCGCCCTGGGTTTCCTCGAGCTGTTCGTTGGTCTGAATCAGCTCCTCGTGGGCGCTCTGGAGCTCCTCGTAGGCGGACTCCAGCTGCTCACGGTGATCTTTCACGTTCTGCTTTTCCTCGAAGAGGCGGAAGGCCATCTTGATCGAGGCGTCAAGTACCGTGATGCCGGTGTTCTTCACCACGTAGCCGTAGGAGGTGATCTTCTCGGTTTTTTCAACGATGGCGGGATCCGCATGGCTCGACAGGAAAACCACCGGTATATCACGCTCCTTCAGGATTGTCGCGGCTGTTTCGGTTCCGTCCATTCCGGGGCCGAGGTTGATGTCCATGAGAATGAGATCGATATCACCGCGGCCCCGGACAATCTCCGCTGCCTCTTCCCCGGTCAGGGCGGTCACCACGTCGTAGCCGTACTCCCTGAGCTGTTTCTCCTCTGCCATGGCGGTGACGGCTTCGTCTTCAACGAGGAGGAGTAATTTTGAAATTTTATTCATGGTATTGAGAGGCCAGCCACGAGGAATAGATAAGAATTTTCATGTATCAATAATACACCGGCAGTAGCGTTTTTTCAAGCAATTAATCGGATAGCCGGCAAACATTGATAAAGAAATAGAACATGCCGGCGTCCGCCGGCATGTTTATCGATGACAGGTTAAATACAAATAGCTGTTATGTGAAAGTATTTTTACAGCCGGTTCACTCCGCCCTCTTAAGAAGCCTGTCCAGGGGCACCTTTGCCATGATAATGTCGCTGGCGGAGAGCATGCCCATTATCCATGGGAAGTCACGGTCCACGTTACTGGTGTAGTAGCAGGCGTAGAGGTAGCCGTCCTTCTTGACCAGGCCCGCGTAGGTGGTGTCTCCGGCGCTCGGAAGGTCCGAAATGAATACCAGCCTGTCCTCCAGCACCTGGAAGAGGCTCGTACGATACCGGGCGTAGATGCTCCCGTGGTATGTTGGCCATGAGTTCTGCACATGGCGACGCCCCACGGCGAATATCTTCCCCTTGTATGAGAACAGGGCCGGGCCGTCGAGGCGGGTCAGGCCGCTCTTATTCGCGGTCCATTTCGTGTACGGGGGATCCGCCACGCTGATGAGGGTATACCCTTCCGGGTGGCCCACCAGGTCCTGCCCCATCTCGATGCGGGCCGTGCTTATCATGCGCCCGTCCGGGAGGAACTCGATGGCTGTCTCGTCGTTGAAGTCCCCCGGGATGGTCTCAGATTTATGGATGTACGATACGAATTCCCAGTTAATACCGTCGGTCGATTTCAGGAGCTGGGACTTGCCGTGCTCCCACCAGTAGGCCGGGAGGTACCAGGTCTTTCCGTCCCGGGACTTGGGGCGCCAGAAGAGCCATCCCTCGTGGCCCAGGGACTTTATCGGCTCCCAGTTTTTTCCGTCGGTGCTGGAGGTATAGAAGGTGTCATAGGGCTCCGCGGTGAAGTCTTTGTTCCTGAGCACGTACATGATGAGCTTGTTTCCGGTAACCAGGAACTTCGGGTCCCGGATGTCCTCTCCCGGGTTCTTGATTACCGCAACCTCTTCCCATTCCTTCGCGTCGCTGGATTTCCGCACGATGAGGCGGCACTTGTCGCTGGCGAAATGAAAGGGTGACGCGGCATGGACCATCCAGAAAGAGCCTTTCCAGTATATCATGTCCGTGTTCGAGTTGTGTTCCCCGTCCGCCACCGCGGTCCAGGTCTCTATTCCCAGGGCCGGGTCAATGTCCGCCCGGTTCGGTCGTAACCGCCAGTAGGCCAGGAGCGCGAGAAGCAGAATGAGAAAAATCCCTATTGCGGTTGCGAATATTTTCACGATTTTCATGCTGTTCCCTCCAGAATTTTTACCACGAATATATCATTTTAAAAGTAACAGTTCCAGCCAAAAACCGCTATGAACAGAAAATGTCTGATGGCAGAATGATTTTTTCAGTTTTTCCTGTAACGCTTTCTGTATTCCCCCGGTGTGCAGCGCAGCCGTTCCCGGAATATCCTGTTGAAACTTCTGAGCGATTCGAACCCGCAGGCATGGGCGATGTCGATTATCTTTTCGTCAGTTTCTTTCAGGATTTCCGCGGCCTTTTCTGTCCTCAACCGGTTTATGTATTCGCTGAATTTCATGCCGGTATGCATTTTAAAATACCTGCTCAGGTGATCGGGGCTGATTCCGAGGGAAGAGGCCAGCCCCTCCCGGGAGATATCCTCAGTATAGTTCTCATCGAGGTAGGTTTTAACGCTTTCAATTTTTTCCGCAGTGGCAGCGGTGACACTCCTTCCGGGCGTCCCGGCCCTGGCCGGTTTCAATATTTCAAGGCATAAAACCGCAATGTTGAAAAGAACCAGGGTTATGTGGCTTACCTGGCCCCAGGTTATAACCCCCCTGTCCGAGAGAACATCGTTAATCATGGCGGCAGTACATACTGTCATGGCCAGAAGTACCAAAAGTGACCCATCGATTTTTTTCCGGTAGCCCCGGATAATCATGATAAATGAGAATAACACCGGCGCGCTCCAGAGCGGGATAGATATGAGGTTGAAATAATGGTCCCATAGAAGGATGTTTCCCGAGAATGTCATGAACAGGATAAACGGCAAGGGGAGCAGGTTCAGTACGGTTACAACTGTTTCCATTTTGAACCCCGCAGCGGGTTTTCTGTCAGGCTTCTGGAAATGATAAAAAATGAAATCCATGAGAAATACCGTTATGTAGAGCACCAGGCCGTATTCAAGGCGCTTATAGAAGTGATAATCCGTGCTGATGAAAAATTTCATCTGTGATTGAACCAGAAAATAGACCGAGGCGGACAGATTGCCCAGGGAAATAAACAGGTTTTCTCTTTTACCGGTTGTGATGAAGCGGTAAAAGAAAAGGATCGTGAAAACAAAAAGAAGTACGGTAACAAGGAATATCGCCAGTTCGCCGGAGAAAAAATCTTTCCGTATGTCGGTGTCAGGCCCGATCAGTACCGTGCTATCAGGGTCCCTGAACCCCCCTTCACCGGGGAAAAAGGACTGGATCCGTACCAGAAGGATATTTTCTTGGCCCTTTTTTATAAGGCCGGACGGAACATAATAAAGACGGATGGCGTCATATCCGTGGGAGGAGGGCCCTTTTTGGGAGATTTCACCGGTTTTACCTATGAGGACACCGTTAAAATATGTTTCATCAGAATCGTTTACCGGGCCGATCCGAAGTATCATACTGCCATCGGTCTCAAAGTTATTTGGCACATGGATGGAGAGCCGGTACCAGGCAATTGTTTCCTCTGCCCAGGGGGCTTGTCCCGGGTCCCGCCAGTTGTGGGGGAAACGGGGAACTTTATGCCACTCTTCAGGCATGAAATTCCCCGTAAGATGATCCATCGTGTCACGTGACGAGAAGAGCCATTCGCCACCGGATTTTTTCCCAATGTCGATATTTTCAGTGAGTTTTTCAGGAAGTCTCACCGTGCCCTGAAGGTGCGGACCCGGGATGCATACGGAAAGTAGAATTACTATAAGAAAATACTTCATTTTCATCAGGGTACGGGGATACCTGAATGGCGGAATTCATGATAATGCACATTGGTTATATCTTAAAATGCTGAACGTCAAGCATTAATCTCCTGGTAATTCCCGTTACAGGGTATTAATGAATATTACTACACGGCAGTAGTTTAATCTTACAGGATGAAGGGGCAGTTTCTTTCAGGGAAAAATAAGATTTTACGGTAATTGTCACCGGGGCCGATAAACCGTATTTTTAATCCGTAAAACCGCAAATTACCCTTTGGAGGAGAGCCATGTTACTGCAACGTCTCAGGAGCCTGAAAGTAGCCATCTCGATGATCGTGGTCGGGATACTGATACTTCTGGCCGCAGTTTTATCTTTCTCATCGTTTAATTCCGCTTACAGCGCCCTCGAGAACCTCTATATCGAGGAGCTTACCAACGTCAATAAAAGCATACTGAGCCAGATAAACTATTTTATCGATTCCCAAAAGAAACTCGCGAAATATTACGCCGACCTTGATGAAATCAGGGAGACCGCCCGTACCGGGAACGGCGACCTGGTCAGGGGACGCCTGAAGGAATTCTATGACGAGATGGGTGTCTACGAGGAGGTCTTTGTCTCCACCGCTTCCAGGGACCCGCTGATTTTTGTTTCAGGCTCAGGCAGGGCCGACGGCCTCCGCTGGAAGGGGAGCGGCTTTGACGAGAATATCGAGGCCAACCTGGAGGGTAAACTTCATGTCAGCAGCCCGGGCAAGTCACCGGCGTCGGGCATGGCCGTTACCCTGGTGAGCGCCCCGATTATGGACGGAAACCGGGTCATCGGCATCATGGGCCTGCCGATACACCTGGGGGAATTTTCCCAGAAGATCGTCAAAGGCATTTCCATCGGCAAGACCGGGTATCCCTTTATCTGTACGTCTAAAGGTGTTACAATTGCGCACCCGAACCCGAAGCATATCTTTACCCTTAAACTCACCGATTACGACTGGGGGCAGAAGCTTCTCAATCTGAAAGACGGCGAACACGGCGAGTACACCTTTGAAGGAAAGCAGAAATACGCGGTCATGCTCCAGAGCGAGCTCTTTGACGTGCGGGTCTACTCCTCCGGTTATAAGTCGGACGTTTCAGACCAGGCCCGGACCATGGTCTTCTTCATGACCATATTCGCGATCATCGGCGTGGTCCTTGCTGCCATAGGTATATACTTCTATATCTACCGGAAGCTCAACCCTCTGGAAAAGGTGAAGTCTCTCATGCAGGACATAGCCGCCGGTGATCTCACCAGGAAATATGAGGGAAAGATATCAAAAGATGAAATAGGCGACCTGGTGACCGCGGCCAGCGAGATGGTTGACCGCCTTTCCATCATGGTGGCGGACATCAGCCAGAGCGCCAACAGCTTCGGCGCCTATGCCGAGGAGATAAGCGCAACGGCTGAGAACATGAGCCAGGGCTCGAACGAACAGGCGGCGAACGTCGAGGAGATAGCCTCCTCTCTCGAGGAGATGGGGGCCACCATCACCCAGAACACCGAGAACGCCAAGAACACCGACGAGATAGCCCAGAAGACCTCCCGCCAGGCGGAAGAGGGGGGACAGGCGGTGAACGAAACCGTCAGGGCTATGAAGAACATCGCCGAGAAGATCAACCTCATCGAGGACATCGCTTATCAGACGAACCTCCTGGCTCTGAACGCGGCAATCGAGGCGGCCCGGGCCGGCGAGCACGGCAAGGGCTTCGCGGTGGTCGCGGGGGAGGTGCGAAAGCTCGCCGAAAAGAGCCAGCTCGCCTCACAGGAAATAGGCGAGCTCGCCAACAGCAGTACCGCCATCGCGGACAAGGCCGGTAAGCTCCTCGAGGAGATAGTTCCGGCTATCAAGAAGACCGCCGACCTGGTACAGGATATCAGCGCAGCGAGTGAGCAGCAGGATTCCGGCGTTAACCAGATCAACCTGGGGATGAACGAGCTGAGCCAGGTGACCCAGCAGAACGCGGCGGCCGCCGAGGAGCTTTCGTCAACCTCTGACATGCTCTCGAACCACGCCCAGCAGCTCCAGCGGATGATGAGCTTCTTCAAGGTGAGGGCCGAAGCGGGCAGCGATGTTTACGAATTCAAGAAAAAGGATGAGAAATCCCGGGCTAAATTCTGGGAGGAAGAAACCGATACATTAACGGACAGCGGCGACGGTAACGGTAGAACCGGCGAAAAGAAAACAGTGAAACCGGCAAAGGACGAAGTGAAAGAGGCTCTCTCTGCCGCGGCGGAAGAGAAGCCCGGTTCCGTTAAGGTCGAAGATTACGAGAAGTTCTAAGAAAGGGGATACCCATGGAAGATCTGACGATGGACAGCCGGCTTGAAGAACATGAGGAACTGAACGAAGACTACCGGCAGTACCTGACCTTCATGCTCGGTACCGACCTCTACGGTATCAGCGTTGACATGGTGAAGGAGGTCAACGATTACGATAAGGTGCTCAGCGTCCCCCTGGTTCCCGGGTACATCCGCGGAATAATGAACCTCCGGGGGGAGGTGGTCCCGGTCATCGATCTCTACTCCCTCTTTTTCGGGACCAGCAACGAGGTGACCAGATTCACAAGCATTGTGATCGTTGAACTCATGGACGAGGGTGAACTGGTGAGGGTCGGTATCGTTATCGACAGCGTCAGGGAAGTCATGGATATCCCTGAGGGGAACATAGAGGCCACCCCCGGTTTCGGCTTGAACATCAGACAGGACCACGTTGACGGCGTGGGAAAAGTCAATGACTCCTTTGTCATACTCCTCAACATCGAGAACGTCCTTAATATTACCGAGATTGCCCAGTTTGACCGGACCAGGGAAAGAATACGGAACGCTTCTCAATGATAACGGCACTGGAGGATTGCATGGATCTTATAACCAGGAATAAAAACGATAAGAAGTCGGACAGGCAGACGTCCCGCAGGGGATCTGAGAAGACATACGTCACCCTCAATATCGGGGGCGAACTCTACGGAATCGACGTGATGAAGGTAAACACCATCAGCGGGATGACCGACATACGGCCGGTCCCGAACGCGAAACCGTACATGAAGGGGGTCATCACGATTCGGAACACTATCGTGCCGGTTATCGACATGAGGACCAAGTTCAATCTCCCCGAATCGGCGTACACCAAGACAACGGTCATCGCCATCGTCACGGTTCGGGACCGTCTTATCGGGCTGCTGGTTGACGCGGTGTCCGACGTGACCACCCTTTCCATATCGGAGGTGCAGGACACCCCGCACTTCAGCGCGGACATCGATGCTGACTGCATCAACGGGATAAGCAAAATTGACGACAGGCTGGTGGTCATAATGAATACCGACAGGATTGTTACCCTGGAGGAACTGGAAAGCATGAGCGAACAGGTAATCGCGTGAAAACCGCTCATGACTTGAATGAAATATTGCTGATATATTTATCACAAAGGTAAAGGAGGAATTTACATGAGCAGGATAATGGTTATTGATGACGCGGCCGCGATTCGGCAGGTAGTGAGCCACGTTCTTTCAACCGAAGGCCACGAGGTAATCGAGGCGGTTGACGGGGAGGACGCCATTTCGAAATTAAACGGCAAGGGCATTGACCTCTTTATCTGCGACATCAACATGCCGAACATGGACGGCATCACCTTCATGAAAAAGGTCAAGAGCGAGGACGCCTATTCATCATACCGGTTTACCCCCTTTGTCATGCTGACAACCGAATCGGGTGACGACATGAGGGAGAAAGGCAAAGATGCGGGAGCCAGGGCGTGGCTCGTGAAGCCGTTTCAGCCCCAGGCACTCCTTGAAACGATCAAGAAGCTTCTTCCCTGAGGTAACAGGAGCGTATAATGAAACTCACAGGCAAAAGAAAAGAACTCGAATCCGGTATGGTGAGGCTGAAGTTTGAAGGGGAGATAACCATCTACACGGTGGCCAGGCTTAAAAAACTCCTCGCCGGCGAACTGAAGAAAATGAAGGGCCTGGAGTTCGACCTTACCGGCGTGGAGAAGTTCGACACCTCCGGTTTTCAGCTCTTTCTTCATGTGAAAAAAATTGCCGTGAAGAACCGGAAGAGCATTGTCTTCAGCGGCGTGAGCAATGACGTGTCAAAGGTTTTCAGCCTCTACGGCATGGCTTTGTAAAGGGGCATGCGATAATTTTTTAAGGAGAGTATCATGGCAGTCGATAAATTCAATCTGCGGGACGCGATGCAGACCTTTTTCGTGGAAAGCAGGGAGATGCTTGAAGAGATGGAGAGCTGTCTCCTGAAGCTGGAAAAGGACCCCGGTGACAGCAATTCCATTCACGCCCTGTTCAGGTCAGTCCACACCATCAAGGGTTCGTCGGGCATGTTCGGGTTCGACGAGATCGAGAAGTTCACTCACGTCGTGGAAAACTGCCTTGACCAGGTAAGGAACGGCGTTATCTCCATCGATCCTGATCTCACCTCTCTCCTTTTTGAATGCCACGACTGCATAGACGAACTCCTTACCGTGTCCGAAGAGAACGACGGCCGCCTTACGGCGGAATTCACCGAGCAAAAAAACGGGCTCATCTACCGGCTCAACGCGTACCTCGGCGCCTCGGCACAGGAACCGGCGCCGAAAGAGAAAGATGACACTCCCGCCGAAGATGAATACACCGAAGAAGACGAGTCGGTCGCCGGGAGCGATTACTGGCACATTTCCCTCAGGTTCGGCCCCGGTGTTTTCAAAGACGGTTATGATCCCTATTCTTTCATAAACTATCTCAATGAGATAGGCGAAATCATCCATATAGTTGCCATTGACGACGGCATCCCGGACGACGATGAGATGGACCCGGAGCTCTGCTATCTCGGGTTCGAACTTGAATTCAGCGGTGACGTCAAGAAGGAAAAGATCGAGGACGTATTCGAGTTCATCAGGGACGACTGCGAGGTGCGGATACTTCCCCCGAAGAGCAGTATCGAGGAATACCTTGACCTGATCGACGAGCTGCCGGAATCTTCCATGAAGCTCGGGGAAATCCTGGTCAGGTGCGGGGCCCTCACCCAGGGGGAACTGGACGAGGCCCTGAAACGGCAGATCACCGGAGACGGTGAAATTGACGGAACCGGCGTGGGCAAGAAGCAGATCGGGGACATCATTCTCGAGGAGAAGATGATCCCGAAACCGGTTCTTGACGCGGCTATCGAGAAGCAGGAGAACATCAAGAAGGCCGAGATCAAGAACAGGAAGCTGATCAGGATAAACACCGATCGGGTGGACAACCTCGTTAATCTGGTGGGAGAGCTCGTCATCACCGGCTCCAACGTGAAGCAGCTCTCGGAACGGAACGATGATACCGAACTGAATGAATCAGTCTCCACCATGACCCGGCTCATCGAGGATATCCGCGACAGCACCATGAACATACGGATGGTGCCCATAGGCGAAACGTTCCGTAAATTTGAACGGGTTGTCCGCGATCTTTCCCGGGAGCAGGGAAAGGAGGTTGACCTCATTATAACCGGCGGCGACACGGAACTGGACAAGACCCTTATTGATAAGATTTCCGATCCCCTTATGCACCTGGTCCGAAACGCGGTGGATCACGGCATCGACACCCCCGCCGAGCGCCAGGAACGGGGAAAGCCGGGGAAGGGATCCATCTTCCTCAACTCTTACTACGAGACCGGGAGCGTCGTTATCGTCACCTCGGACGACGGGAACGGCCTTGACCGCGAAAAGATCTACCAGAAGGCGGTGGCCCTCGGCTATATCATCCCCGGGGAGAATATTCCTGACAGCGATCTCTACCAGTTCATTTTCGAGCCGGGATTTTCCACCGCCAGGGAAGTGACTAACATTTCGGGCCGCGGAGTCGGCATGGACGTGGTGAAAAGGAACATCGAGGCCCTCCGGGGGACCATCGTTATGGAGAGCGAACCCGGGAAGGGGACCTCGATTAGAATACACCTCCCCCTCACCCTGGCCATTATCGACGGGTTCATGGTGCAGGTGGGTGACCACTATTACGTCATACCCCTGGACATGGTCATCGAATGCACCGAGGTCGTGGAAGAGGACCTGAAAAACCGGGAGGGAGGGAATTTTATCAACCTCCGCGGAGAGGTCTTACCCTACATGCGGATGCGGGACTTCTTCAAAGACAGCCACGAACGGCCCGGCAAGGAGAACGTCATCGTCGTAGAGTACGCCAGGAAGATGGCCGGGCTGGTGGTTGACAGGCCCGTCGGGGAACTCCAGACAGTAATCAAGCCCCTGGGCAAGGTTTTCAGCCAGCTCAAGTGGATAAGCGGCGCGACCATTCTCGGGAGCGGCGAGGTGGCCCTGATCCTGGACGTGCCCAGGCTTATTGACGAGGTGGAGAAACGTACCGGCGTGAAAACCGATAAAGAAGCGGGGGCTGTGAGATAATGAATACCATGGCCATAAACAGCAGGGAGTTCAGTATAATCCGGGACCGGCTCTACAGGGAGACCGGGATTTTTCTCCATGATTCGAAAAAGTACCTGGTATCGAACCGGCTGATGAGCCGCCTTCGACATCTGGATCTGGTTTCCCTGACCGATTACCTCTCCTACCTGGACGTGAACAGGGATGAACTCCAGGTGATGATAGACAAGCTCACCACCAACGAGACCTACTTCTTCAGGGAAAACAATCATTTCGAGTTCCTCGAGACCGCGCTTCGCGGGGAACTGGCGGGAACAAGGCCGGTCAGGATATGGAGCGCCGCCTGCTCAACCGGGGAGGAGGCCTACAGCGCTGCCATGATATGCCACGGCTTCGCCCCCCACGGAGACTGGACCGTGCTCGGTTCTGACATAAACGAGACAGTACTAAAGAAGGCAAGGGAGGGGATATACTCCATGGGGCAGGCCGAAAAAATCCCGGAAAAGTTTCTCAAGAAGTACTGCCTGAAGGGGGTAAACGGGAACCTGGGAAAGTTCGTTGTCGGCAACGTGTTAAGGAAGAACGTCAGGTTCTCTCGGATAAATCTCAACGGGACCATCCCTGACATCGGAACGTTTGACGTTATATTATTTAGAAATACCCTGATATATTTTAATCTTCAGACCAAGAAGAAGGTCCTCGGGAACATACTCGCCAGGCTCAAGAGGGGAGGGTACCTGATAGTGAGCCATACCGAGAGCCTGCTCGGCATGGGAAGCGAGCTGGAACTGGTAAAGAAACGGTCCAGCATCTATAGAAAGCTGTAAAATTTTACGTAAGGGTTCCCGGCCGCCTGCGGCCATTTTGGATGACGCTGTTTGAAAAAGTTGTGAGAGAGTGAATACATGGGTGAAACGATAAAGGTCATAGTTGTTGATGATTCCGCGTCAGTGCGGCAGATCCTGAGCGAAATACTCGGGTCCGATCCAGGAATTGAGGTCATAGCCGCTTCTTCTGATCCGATAATAGCCCTGAACCACATGAAGAAGGAGTGGCCCGACGTCATCGTGTCGGACATAGAGATGCCCCGAAAGGACGGCATAACCTTCGTGAGGGAGATAATGGCTGAACGCCCTACCCCGGTCGTCATCTGCTCGGCCCTGACCGAGAAGAACGCCCGCATATCGATGGAGGCCATGGCGGCTGGGGCGGTATACATTATTTCGAAGCCGAAGGTGGGTATGAAGGATTTCCTCTATGAATCGGGACTCGCCATAATCGACGCGGTCAAATCGGCCGCACGGGCAAACGTTAAAATGCTGAAGCAGAAACCGTCCCCGGTTAAAATAGAGCCGAAACTTACCGCTGACGCGGTACTCTCACCGGCGGGGAAGAAATCGGTCCGGGCCGGTGCGGATAAAATCGTTGCCATTGGTGCTTCCGCCGGCGGTACCCAGGCTGTCGAGCACATATTGAAAGAGCTGACCCCCGATTGCCCGGGGATTGTCATTGTCCAGCACATGCCGGAAAAATTCACCGAGGCCTTCGCTGCCCGCCTCAACAACCTGTGCGACGTTGAGGTGAGAGAGGCCGCGGACGGGGACAGGATCGTTCCCGGCACCGCCTATATCGCCCCGGGGAACCGGCACACCATAGTGGAGAGGCAGGGAAACCAGTACCGGATTACTGTCAAGGACGGCCCCCTGGTGAGCAGGCACCGGCCGTCGGTAGATGTGCTCTTCAGATCGGTGGCCAGGTGCGCGGGGGATAACGCCCTCGGCATCATCCTTACCGGGATGGGGGACGACGGGGCCCGGGGGATGGTTGAGATGAAGAACATCGGTGTCAGGACCATCGCCCAGGACAAAGAAACGTCGATCGTTTTCGGCATGCCGAAGGAGGCGATTGACCGGGGCGGCGTGGACCGGATCGTTCCCCTCCAGGAAATTTCCCGTGAGATCGCGGCATTTCACGCTGAAGGGGCGGTACATAACCGGGCGGAGTCGGGCTAATAACCATGGAAAGCAGACACAGCAGAAAAAATTCCGTTTTCGTGGTGGAAGACACGAAATCCTTCGCCAGGCTTCTCCGCGACCAGCTGGAAGTTCTCGGATACGAGGTTCTCGGCATCGCTTCAAGCTTTGAAGAAACCATTGAAAAGCTTGAAGACCTGATCCCGGACATAATCCTCATGGACGTCAACCTGAACAGCTCCATGGACGGCATCGACACGGCCCTCGAACTCAAGAAAAACCGGAATATCCCGGTCATCTACATCACCTCTGAATACGATGATGAAACCATCAGGCGTGCGAAGATAACGGAGCCCTACGGCTACCTCATCAAGCCCTTTGACATAAAAGATCTCCACGCTGCGCTGGAGATCGCCCTGAAGAGGCTGTCCCTGGAGAGGACCCTCCTGGTGAGCGAAAAGAAATACCGGAGCCTTTTCGAGGACTCAAAGGACGCCATATTCATCGTGGACAGCGACGCGAGAATCGTTGACTGCAACCGCTCCATGCTCGATCATTTCGGTTACAGCATAACGGACATCAGCGGCATATCACTCAACGACCTCTTCGCCAGCATGGACGAGGTCGTCAGCACCTACGAGCACCTGGAGCGGGTAAGCTTTATAAAGGACATCGAGGTCAGGATGAAAAAGAGCGACGGCCTTGAGTTTTACGGCCTTCTTTCCGTCAGCCTGATCGATTCGATAAACGGCAAGGGCAAGATCTTTCAATATATCATGAAGGAGATAACCCCCATCAAGGAGCGGGCCTTTGACGAGATACGAAAGAGCCTTATCCGGGTGAATGAAATCATGAACGGGATCATCCAGGCCATTTCCCTCACGGTCGAGGTTCGCGACCCCTATACCTCGGGGCACCAGAAGAATGTGGCGGAAATAGCGGTGCTGATTGCCGAGGAGATGGGTATCGATGTGGATACGATTGAGGGAATCAGGATCGCCGCGCTGATGCACGACCTGGGAAAGATAAGCGTTCCCGCCGAGATACTCTCGAAACCGGGGAGGCTCAGCGAAAACGAGTTCAACCTGGTAAAAAACCATCCCCTCACCGGTTACGATATCCTGAAGCCGATAAATTTTCCCTGGCCCGTTGCCGATATCGTCCGGCAGCACCACGAGCGGATAGACGGTTCCGGATATCCTGACGGCCTCAGGGGGGACGATCTCCTCCTGGAGGCGAAGATAATCGGCGTAGCTGACGTGATTGAGGCCATGGCGTCCCACCGGCCATACCGGCCCTCCAAAGGGATTGACAGCGCCATGGAGGTTCTTGAAGAAGGGAAGGGTGTCCTCTTTGACGGCAATATCATAGACGCGTTCAAGAGGGTGCTTGAAGGCGGGAGGATTGACTTTAACGTCGATGAGAGTGACAATAAGCGGATTGCAAGAAACGCCGCTAAAGATAAAAACCGCAAGGGAGTCGAATAGTGAGTGATAAAATTCTGATTGTGGAGGACAGTCCGTCCCTGAGGAACATTCTTCAAGACTTTCTGACCGATTCCGGTTACACGGTCAGCACCGCCGAGAACGGCGAGATCGCCATGAACATTCTCAGGGATGATTTTCACCCGGTAGTGCTTACCGACCTTGAGATGCCGATCATGGACGGGACCGATCTTATCGATCATATCAATACCCTCAACGAGGTTCCGGTGGTGATGGTACTTACCGCCCATAACGATTCCGAGCTCATCGTCGAGATAATGAAGAAGGGGGTGTTTGATTACCTGATAAAGCCGGTAAAGAAAAACGATCTTCTCATACGGATACAGAACGCGGTCAAGCTGAGCGAGCTGAACCGGATGAAGAAGGTATCCGAAAAGGAAAAGATCATCCGCCTTGAAAACCAGCTTGAATGGTACAAGTTCCAGGACAGGCTGAAAACCAAGAAAACGAAGATGAGCGAGAGCATGCTCTTCGAGAACCTGCAGCGGAGCCTGAACCAGGGGTCCGGCCTCGGAACACTGATATCCCTGATCGATATCTTTACCGCGACTGCGAGAAAAAACGGGAACGTATACGAGATAGACGAGCGGGTGGTGAACCAGATAGCCGAGAACCAGCAGCTCGTTTACCAGGCGGTGCGGGTCTTTTCCGAAATCGAGCAGGTCACCAGCAATAAACTTGACCTGGAGCCGGTTTCCCTCCTGGAAATTTACAACATGATCGGCTCGGTCATCAGCGATATGGAGGACGCCATAAAGATGAAGAACCACAAGGTGTTCCTGAGCGAGAGCAAATCGTCCTTTGAAAAAATCAGGGCGGCGGTAAACATGGAGTACCTGATGAAGGTTGTCCATGAACTCATAATAAACGCCCTGAAGTATTCTGAAAAGGGGAGCACGGTCATGGTCATACTCGAACACGAGGAGAAAGAGACGGTTCTTTCCGTTATAAACAAAACC
>CAZEPS010000029.1:0-6048 GCA_964514165.1 uncultured Leptospirales bacterium | reverse complement strand
CCAAACCGGGCGAGGACGACGGAATCCCGATTGAATACGAAAACATCATTTTCGAACCCTTCTTCCGCAAGTCGAAATACTTGCAGGAGGAATACAAGACCCTAGATTACGGGCTGGGTCTGACCCTCGCCGAAAAAATCATCCAGAAGCACAACGGCAAAATTGCCCTGTATAATATAGAGGATTATTCGGATTTCAGCAAGAATCCCGAAAAAAAGGTCAACTGCCGCATAACGCTTCCGCTGGCCGAATAGTACGGGCGTCATCAGAGGGGGCGGGTGACGTTTAGAATATCGCACTTTCATCTCTTTCAGACGTAATCTATGTCAAAGACTG
Organism: uncultured Leptospirales bacterium; assembly: GCA_964514165.1. Lineage (GTDB taxonomy): Bacteria > Spirochaetota > UBA4802 > UBA4802 > UBA5550 > CAZEPS01. Next base: position 5,712 of record CAZEPS010000029.1, on the reverse strand, counting down.
AAAATGATAAAGACATGAATCTTCCTTCAGCCGCGGAAGAGAACGGCGGGGCACCGGGCCCGGTTGGCACCAGGTACCTGGCAATCCTGGAAATGCTCGCTGACCCGGTGTTTCTTATCGACCGGGACGGGGGGCTGGAGTACTGTAACCGGTCCGCCCGGGAACTCCCCGGGTTGAAAGGGGACTCCGGGCACGGGCATCCCGGCGAAAACCAGGGGATGATCGAAACCCCGCCGTGGCTCGAAGAAAAAATCGGCAGCGCCAATGCCGATTCCCGGCTGGAGTATTCTTTCATCCAGAAACTCGAATCGGAAGGCCGCGAGCTCTTCTACCAGGTCACCGTGAACAGAATGTCTGACCCTGAGGGCCGGTACGGGGGACTGGTCATCAATCTCCATAACATAACCGAACAGAAGAAAACCTCGGAAGCATATATCCAGAGCGTGGAGCGGTTTACCGGGCTCTTTGATTCTGCCTCCCACGGCATGGTCATCGGTTCCCTGGAAGGCAATTTCCTCATGGTGAACAAGTCGTTCTGCACCCTGGTCGGGTATACCAGCAGTGAACTCCTGGAAATGAACTTCCGGGACATAACCCATCCCGACGATATTGACATGGACGTGCGCCTGAAGGACCTCCTGATAACGGGGGTCATGCCCTCTTACAACCTTGAGAAGCGCTACATACGGAAGGACGGCCAGGAAATCTGGATAATACTCAGCGTCTCTATCGAGAGGGACATCATGAACCGGCCGGTGCACCTCATCGGCCAGACCATCGAGATAACCGACCGTAAGCACCACGATGAGTTCCTTCGGGAGAGCGAGGCCCGGTACCGGAGCCTGTTTGAGGACTCCCCCATATCGCTCTGGGAGGATGACTTCTCCCGGGTCAGGGAATACCTTGAAGAAATCAGGGGAAGGGGAATAGACGACCTGGAAAAATATTTCAACGAAAACCCCCAATCGGCAATTGAAACAGCCGAGAGGATCCGTGTCGTCAACGTCAACCAGGCGACCCTCGATCTCTTCAGGGCTGAAAGCAGGGAAATGCTGTTACAGAACATCGACCGCATATTCACCTTTAGATCGATGGAGCTTTTCAGGAAAGGGGCGATCGCCCTCTCGAAAGGGATATTTGAATTTGAGGAGGACTCGGTCCAGAAGAACCTCGACGGGGAGCAGATATGGACGGAGGCGAGGGTCTCCCTGGCGCCGGGATACGAGGATACCTGGGCCAAGGTGTTCGTGTCTTTCATCGACATTACCGACCGGAAGAAGCTCGAGGAGGAGCTCAAGAACCTGGCAATCACTGATCCCCTCACCGGTATGTATAACCGGCGCCATGCCCTTGAACGCGCCTCTGATGAGATGAGAAGATCACGGAGATACGGGCACAGCCTCTCACTCCTCATGATAGATATAGATCACTTCAAGAGGGTCAACGACACCTACGGGCATACCGCCGGGGACGAGGTGCTCAGGTCCGTGGTGCGTGCAGTTTCAGGGTGCGTGCGGGAATCGGACATTGTCGGCCGCATGGGGGGCGAGGAGTTTGTCGCTGTCCTTGTTGAAACGGACGGAAAATTCGCGTTGCTGGCCGCCGAGCGTATTCGAAAGAGAATCGAAAACCTTGAGGTTGAATGCGCCGGCCAGGGGGTCAGGGTAACGGTCAGCATCGGCCTGGCGGAACTCGAAGATGGGGACAATGAGGTAAAGGACCTGGTGAGCCGGGCGGACAGGTCCCTCTATATCGCAAAGGCTGAGGGAAGGAACCGTGTTGTCAGGGAGTAATCACATCCCCCGGAAAGTGCCGGGCCAGGTCTTCCAGGGTTTCCCTTTTTCTAATGAGCCTGACGCCGCCGTTTTCTTCCAGTAAAACCTCGGCCGGCCTGAGCCGGTTGTTGTAATTGGAGCTCATGACGTACCCGTAAGCCCCGGCGTCCAGGACCCCGATAAGGTCTTCTTCACGCACCTCGGGGAGTTCGATGTTTTCGGCGATGATGTCCCCGGTTTCGCATATGTTCCCAACAACCACGGCCGGCGCAGGGGCCGTTTCCCGCCCACCGGTCACCGGGTATATCTCGATATCGTGGTGGGACCCGTAGAGCACGGGGCGCTTCAGCACGTTGAACCCGATGTCGGTTCCGATGTACCTGGTGCCGTAATTGTACTTCACCGCGTGGACCGTTCCGAGGAGCAGGCCCGATTCGGCGGCGACGTACCTGCCCGGTTCGATCTTCACGGTTATCTCTCTCCCGTACGATTTTATGAAGTCATGTATCACGCTCTCGAGGCGCTCCCCGAGGAGGCTCAGGTCGAGGCGCTTCTCCCCTTCCCGCTTCCGGTAGGGAACGCCGAACCCGCCGCCGAGGTCGATGAAATCAAGGCCGGGAAAATGTTTCGCAATTTCAAGAAGGGACCGGGTCCCCTCGATATAGGAATTCCCCTCCATGAAGAGTGAGCCGATGTGCTGGTTGATCCCGGTGAGGGTGAGGCCGTGCTTCTCGAGTATCTTCTTAACGTCGAAGACGAGGGAGGGATCGATCCCGAACTTGGTCTTTCTTCCGGCGGTGACCACCTTCTCGTGATGTCCGGCCCCGACCCCGGGATTGAACCTGACCGCAACGGAGCCTTTCGTGTTTATTGAACCGAAGAGTTCGAGCTGGGAGAGTGAATCGACGCTGACCGTGATGTTTCGGTCAACGGCAAACCTGATCTCGTCAGCGGACACGTTGTTCCCGATGTAGAGGATCTCTTCCGGCTTGAATCCGGCCAGCATCTCGACGTGAATCTCCCCCGGGGACATGGCGTCAACCTTCAGGCCCTCTTCCCGGATGATCTTCAGCAGGGAGAGGTTACAGTTCGCTTTCGCGGAATAGTTCACCGAAAAGCGCGGATAATCGATAAGTCCGGACATCTCCCGGCACCGGAGGCGGAGTATTTTTTCGCTGTACACGTAGAGGGGCGTGCCGAATTCTCCGGCCAGGGTTTCCGGTTTTGTTCCCTGGAAGAAACCGGTTTCTTCGGTGACTGCCGCGTACTGGTTGCTCATGACATTAATCCATCGGCAGGGCCGCTTCCTGCCCGAATATACTCAGCCTGTTGACGTTTCCCGGTAATCCTTACTGTTCGCCCAGGTAGCCGGGTGATGTCACGTTATACCGCTTCAGGATCAGCTCCTGGTGCCGGGTTACCTCTTCTCTGCTCAGGATGACAAACTCCCCGCCGACAAAATCAAAACGGATATACCGGTCGTTTGAGTCCTCGAGGATCCTCAACAGCTCGTTCAGGTTTTTCACGTCATTCCCGTTCGCTTTTGTCAGGATCAGGTTCCGGTTGCCCTGGTAACCGGTGTTGCACGGGGCCGGGAGAATCCTGTTCATTATGACTATTCTCTCTTTCTCTTTCGAGGAATTAATTTTTTTCTTCTCGAAGTAAAAGAGGAGCCGCTTGTCCCCCTTTTTGTCCCAGTCGCTTCCCCAGGTTTTCATGAATCCCCTGGTAAGCTCCTGGAAGATAAGGCCCCCGTACATGATATACCTGCACTGGGTGTCGTATTCAAAATAGGGAACGGTGAAAAGTTCGTCCCGGATCGGGAGGAGGGGAAAGCTGATCTGCATCTTTTTCCGGTCGCGGATAATATTCATGGTCACGGTGTCCCCCACGAAACGGTCTATGAAGATGATGCCGTAGAAGTTCAAATTGCCGTACTTATGTGACTCGTACATCCCCTTGTCGTCAATGTTCACCCCGTTGATTGAAAGGACCACGTCCCCTTCCCTGAGAATACCGCTGCCGCTGCTGAGTGGCGCGACCCGGGAGACGTATATCCCCTCGTCCTCGCGGGACATGCCGAGGTATTCGCGGAAGTTTTCGTCGCTTTCAATGGAAACGTATTCTATCCAGAAATAGGGAAGTCCCTCGTAGGTACCGTCGTCGAGGTCCTTCAGCATGCGGTCGATGACGTCGGCCGCTATGACGTAGAGTGTGTTGTTTTTTTTGTCGAGGCCGGTGACGATGCCGGCGAGTTTTCCGTCAATGAGTATCGGCTCCCCGTCTCCCCCCTCGTTCATGGTGGTGTGCATCTGGTGCATCAGGACCGCGCAGTTCGGATTGTATATCCGTATCGATGACTTGATGGTTTCTGTGGTGTATTCCTTTTTCGCTCCCAGTTCGTCCCACACCGGGATAATGCCCTTTTTGCGGTACACGCCCCTCCCCTCGGCGAGGTCAACCGGCGTCACTTCGTCGTAGAAACTTTTGTCCTCGACGTCGAGAATCGCCAGGCCGTTGTGATAGTCCTTCACCACGACCCGTGCCGGGTACTTCCTGGTCCCCCCCGGTTTCGAGACCTCCACCAGGACATGGTCCGCAAGGGGATAGGATGTCGTCAAAATTCTCCCTCCCTTGAGTACGCTCCCGCTGATGACGTACTTGTTTATTTTGTTCTTTTTCCAGGGTGAATCCTGGTTGAATCCCTGGGAGGTGACGGTTATTTTAACCGTGTTGTTAGCGGCCTGGTCAGCGGGGACTGGGGCCGCCGACAGGAACATTATAAAGGATGTGATTATCAGTTTTCTCATGACGGTTAACCCCTGTTCTTGTCCAGGCGGACCAGCCCGGGGAGGTTGTACTTGTTCATTATACGCTGGTTCGCCTCTTCAATTTCCGATACCCGGAGGAGTAGGGGTGTATTTGTCCCGTCAAGCCGTATGATGTGGTATTCCGACCGGGGGTTTTTGAATCCCTCGATAACGTCCATCATGGAGTTGATTTTTTTTCCGTTTATCTCGGACACAATCACGTCCCTGACGTTCGATATGTAGGTGTTTGCCGGGTCCGGGAGGATGTGGTTGATGATGACAAACTCTTCCCGCGAGGGATGGATGTTGTCAGTATCGTTGTAAAAGAAATAGTAGAGCATGGTGAGATCAGCGCTGTACCACCACTTCTCCCATGTTTTCAGGTACTCCCGGGAGAGTGGCTGGAAGATGATACCCCCGTAGATCACGTATTCAGGCAGGGTCTCATATTCGTTGTACCATTTAATTCTTTCCGGGAATGGCTTCATCGGAAATTTCAGGCGGATGTCCTGGCCGTCCCTGAGAACAGAAACAGTCAGAGTTTCGCCGATCTGCCTGTCGGTAACCAGGAATGAAAATCCGAGCCGGCCCTGTTCTGTCTGGATGCTCCCGTCGTTAGCCACGGGCCTGTTGTCCACGGCAATGATGATGTCGTTCTTTTTGAGGTATCCGTCGGCGCTGCTCCCCTCGAACACGTGGGTAACCAGGATGCCGGTCTGGTTCTCCTTCATTTTGAGGTATTCCCGCATATGGTCGTTCTGAAGGTTGGTTGAGAAGGCCCCCAGGGTCGGGAATCCGTCGTAGCTCCCGTCCTTTATATCATCAAAGAAGTGCCGGATTATAGGGGACGGAATCATGTAGCCGATGTTTTCGGAGCCGGTATTGACCTGGAACGCGATACCGACCATGCGTCCGTCCTGGATGACCGGTCCCCCGGAGTTCCCCTGATTGAGGGCCGCGTCGGTCTGAATGGCGAGGAGTTTCAGCTTGTTGCTGTGGGTATAGGTGCCTATCTCGATACGGGACACGACCCCCTCGGTAATGGAGATCCGCTCCCCCCCCTCGGGATAGCCGTAGGTGTTTACCGTACTCTGGAGCTCCGGTATGCCCCCCATCTCGAGGGCTGC
>CAZEPS010000028.1:0-26766 GCA_964514165.1 uncultured Leptospirales bacterium | reverse complement strand
AGGGGGACTTCAAAAACATAGTTTTTAGAAGTCCCCTAAAACAATGTTGTGAGATCGCTTCGTCTCCGGCCATTTAATTGTTTATACCATCAATTGAGTGGCCGGGTCCTCGCGATGACATACGAACCAGTTTCGCAAATAGTCTATTACTAATAGTAAGATTTACAGAAATGGTTTTTTTATGCAATAACAATTCACCCGGTACGTCGGTATCAATATGGAAGAGAGGAAGTGGTCCCAAAAAATTGAAGAGTTCTTCAGAACCGAGCATGGGAAACTCACCTCGTACGTGCGAAGGCTGATAGACGACGCCGCTGACAGGGACGCGGAAGACGTGGTCCAGGACGTGATGATGCGAATGTTCAGCCGCCCTGACGACCTGGTGGACAACGTGTCCGCTTATGTCTACCAGTCCCTCCGGTACCGGGCCATCGACATGATCCGGAAAAGGAAAAACGTCATGTCAATCGACGAGGAATTTAACGGCACCAACGGCCTTTCCCTCGCGGGGCTCCTCCGGGACGTACGGTACGACACCCACGAGGAGTACGAAAAGCGGGAACTGAGGGACGAGATCTACGCGGTCATTGACGGCCTTCCCGAGGACTCGAAGGCGATAGTTATCGCCACGGAGTTCGAGGGCCGCAGTTTCAGGGAGCTTTCTGACACGTGGAAAATCCCGATGGGGACCCTTCTCGCGAGAAAATCGCGCGCCATGAAGAAAATTCGAAATAAGCTCGGCGATACATATTCTCAAGGAGGTTGCCAATGAAACACTTAAGCAAACGGGGGCCGGAATGGTTCTATAAACTTCCCAAAGTGGTCAGGATAGCGGGGATGGCTGTTTTAGGACTGCTGTTCATCGCGATTTTCGCGGTCATCTTCGGCCTGGCGGTCCAGTACCTCTGGAACTGGCTCATGCCCGAATTATTCGGGCTCGGGACCATAAGTTACTGGCAGGCTATCGGGATCGTCATACTGTCAAAGATACTGTTCGGCTTCGGGCCTCACGGCAAGCACGACAGAAAGGACGACAGGTGCAAGAGCCCAATGGATAAAACCCCCTTTCACAACGGTGACCGGGTAGACCATTACCACCGGTACTGGAAAGAGGAAGGGAAGGAGGCCTTCGAGAAGTACATGAAAAAAATCGAGGAAGGGGAGAGCAAATAACCTCTTCAAAAACCCGCGATGCCGGCGGAACAACCGCCGGCATCGCTTTATGCGGACGGTAAAGCCGTTATTCCACCTGTTCCAGATCAGCCGATGACAGGCAGTGGTCAATAGTCCCGGAAACCTCCTCCGCCAGGATGGCGAGGCAGATAATCTCACTTTCCCCCAGCGGTTCGAAGAACACAACGTGCCCCTTTTTGCCGAGGGAATACCGGAGGCATCCCCTTCTCATCTGGATGATCTTCTCCACGAACCAGTATTGCTTGAAGCTGTTCCCTATGAGAAACGCCTGGGGGTGAAAGACAATGGTCCCGTTTCGGTCAAGGATATAGAAGAAACCGGTTTTCCCGATCCGTATATCCCGGAGCTGGTACATGTACTTCCTGTCCAGCTCAATCCTGTTCCTGACCCTGTCGAGTCGGGACGCTAGCCGGTCAAAGCCGTATTGCTGCACCCCGGCACAGCCGATGAGGGTGATAACAATCAAACCGAGGATGGATGTTGAAAAAAACCTTTTCATGGCCGTTTCCATTCCAGTCGTTAACGTACGGAAACCCCGTTATTAAAATAGAAGGTTATCATCTGGATATATTTTCTGATTTTAAATCGTTCAGCGCCATTGTAAAAATAAAGCTGGACAATGAATGTATCATTATACCGGCAGGGAAGAATGTAAAGAAATAAATAAAACCTTGACTCACGGAAAAATCAGCTTCTGTTGTATATCCGGGGTTATAATCCGGCTGTGATGAAAGCATGACGGGCATCACCGGAAACGCTGGAAGCACGAACAAACCCGGTTATCTCTATCATGGAATAATAATTTCAGGAATCAACCACCAAAATGAAGGTATTGCAATACATACTTCTTTTCTACTTCGGGGCAATCTGGGGGAGTTTTTTCTACACCCTCGCTTTCCGCTACAGCAGCGGGTTCGTCCTGAAGGAGCCGGTGAGGGCACTTTTCGGAAAATCACGGTGCCCCGGGTGCGAGACTGGCATTCCCTGGTACGGGCTCATTCCCCTTTTCGGATATTTCATTCTGCGGGGCAGGTGCCGGAACTGCGGTGACGCGATCTCGCCGGTCTACCCGGCTGCGGAAGCGGGTTTTGGGGTACTGATCCTTCTTTTCTATTTTGAATACGGGGCCTCTCTCTATTCCCTGAACCTGTACCTCATAGCCGCAGTGGCGGCGGCCATCGCACTGGTGGACGTGAAAACCCTGACGGTGCCGAATTCCCTTGTGGCGGTGATCCTCCTCCTTTCGATCTACCCGGTAGTGAAGCACGGCTCCTGGACCGATCCCCTTTACGGCCTCCTCCTGATGGGGGGATTTTTTATCGTCATACTCCTGGTGTTTCCCGGTTCCTTCGGCGGGGGGGACGTCAAACTGGCGGCTGCCATCGGCCCGGTGCTGGGATTGAAAATGTCAATAGTGGCCCTTGAGTCGGCCATTCTTATCGGGGCCCTGACCGGCACGGCCTGGGCCCTCATCAGGAGAAAGAGTCTCAGGACGAAGATACCCTTCGCCCCGTTTCTCGCAGCGGGGCTGGTAATCGCCCTCCTCTACGGCCGTGACATCCTTCTCCTCTATTATAAAACCGTTCTCAGGTGATTTAATTACCGAGCACCCCTGAAATACCCTTTTCCTTCGGGTTTTCAACCACCCCCTTGTCGGTGATTATGGCGGTAATGTTCCCCGCCGGGGTAACATCAAAGGCCGGATTTTTAATGAAAATCCCCTCCGGGGCGACCTGCACCGACTGGATGTAGGCGACCTCGTCGACGCTCCGCTCCTCGATGGGAATGTCGTCGCCGGTTTTCGTGTCCGGGTCGATGGTCGACACCGGCGCGGCGACGTAAAAGGGGATATTATGCTCTTTCGCGATGACCGAATGGCTGTAGGTGCCGATTTTGTTCGCGGTGTCGCCGTTGGCCGCGATCCTGTCCGCCCCGACGACGATCTTTTTGATGGTCCCGTTTCTCATGAAATGGCCGGACATGTTGTCCGTGATCAGGGTGACCGGGATGTTGTCCTGCTGGAGCTCCCAGGCGGTGAGACGCGCCCCCTGGAGAAAGGGGCGGGTTTCGCAGGCGTACACCTCGATTTTCTTGCCCTCTTCCACCGCGGCCCGGATGACCCCGAGGGCGGTGCCATACCCCCCGGTGGCCAGGGCCCCGGCGTTGCAGTGGGTCATGACCACGTCCCCGTCTTCGATGAACCGGGAACCGTTTTTTCCGATGGCCCTGTTCGACTCGATGTCCTCGTTGTATATGGCCAGGGCCTCGTCAACAAAGCGCTTTTTTATCTCGTCGATTCCGTTCAGTTCGGACATGAGCTTCTTCATCCGGTTAATGGTCCAGAAGAGATTGACCGCCGTCGGCCTCGTGGCGGCGAAGATTTCGAACACGGCGTTCATGTCCTCTTTATATTTTTCCAGATTCGGCGCGCTGACGTGGAGATACCGCTGGTCAATGAGCGACACGGAATCATTTTCCCATTTTATGGTGTACAATCATTTCCTCCTGATGGATATTGTTCCGTTCAACCCGGTACTTCCGCAGGCGTACAACGTTGCCGGTCTCGTTCCATTCGACCTCGTCCATGTGGATCCGTATTATAAGGAGCCCCCTGCCGCTGTTCTTGAAGAAGTTTTCCGGGTCCCGGGGATCGGGCAGGGCGTCATGGTCGAACCCCTTCCCCTCGTCCTCGATTATATACTCGACATAGTCCCTGGTGAGTTCAAACTCCGCCTTCACCGACCTTGAAGCGTACCTCGGATCGTCCTTCCTTTTTTCGATTTCCGCGTTAAAGCCCTTGACCCCCTTATCCTCCCGTATAGACGAGGGGATCTCCAGGTTCCCGTGGAACATGGCGTTGCTCAGGGCCTCCTGGAGGGAGAGGGCGATGTTCTCTGCCGTGGTATTGTTGCAGATCCCGGCCGGCACCAGGTCCTTGGTGAGCTGGTACGACAGGGCGGTAATGATGTCGGAATCGACCGGTATAATAAATACAATCTTCTGGTGCTCGATATACCGGGCGTAGCTCTCCGCGAGCTTCTTCTCAAGCTTTCTTTTTAAAATAAGCCTCACCGTTGAGGCCACGTCGTTCACGTCAAAGGGCTTCCTGATAAAATCGATTGCCCCGTAGCGGAGGGCCCTGATGGCGTCCTCCACGTTCCCGTGGCCGGTGATAATGAGGACCGGTATCGGGTCGTCCTGCCGGTTCACCCGCCGCAGGAGCTCGATACCGTCCATTTTCCGGAGCTTTATGTCGGTTATGATAAGGTCAACCCGCTCACCGTTTTTCAGGAGGTAGAGGGCGTCCTCGGCCTTCTCCATGGAGATGACGTTATACCCGAGGCGGGCGAGCTTTTTCTGCAGTGAATAACGGATTACCTCCTCGTCATCGACGACGAGAATATTTGACGCGTTTTCGCTCATTTTGAATGTTCCCTGCTCCCGTTCCCGAGGATGAGGTGGCCGAGCTTGTCACGCTTGGTCTGAAGATAGCGCAGGTTCTCGTTTTCCGGCTTAATCTCAATAGGTACCCTCTCGACGATCTCGAGGCCGTAGCCCTCGAGGCCGATGACCTTTTTCGGATTGTTGGTAAGGAGGCGAATCTTATGAAGACCGAGGTCAACCAGGATCTGGGCGCCGATACCGTAATCCCGGAGGTCAGCGGGAAATCCGAGCTGTTCGTTTGCCTCCACCGTATCGAAACCCTTGTCCTGGAGGTGGTAGGCCATTATCTTGTTGCTGAGCCCGATACCCCTCCCCTCCTGACGCATGTAGAGGATGACCCCCTGTCCTTCCCGGTCAATCGCCTGCATGGCGGCGTGGAGCTGGGAGCCGCAGTCGCACCTGAGTGAACCGAACACGTCGCCGGTGAGGCACTCTGAGTGAACCCGCACAAGCACGTTTTCAGTGTTCTCGACGTCCCCTTTTACGAGGGCTATATGGGTCGCCATGCCGACCTCGGTGTCATAGGCGATAACATTAAAAATCCCGAACGGCGTGGGCAGCTTGGCCTCTGATATCCTGTTGACCAGGCGTTCCTTGTGCTGACGGTACTTGATCAGCTCGGCGATGGTGGCGATCTTGATGCCGTGCTTTTCAGCGAACACGTCGAGATCGGGCCTCCGGGCCATGGAGCCGTCCTCGTTCATCACCTCGCAGATGACCCCCCCCGGTTTCAGTCCGGCGAGGCGGGCCAGGTCAACCGCGGCCTCGGTGTGTCCCGCCCGGACCAGTACCCCACCCCGTTTGGCCGCGAGGGGAAAAATATGCCCGGGCCTGGTGAGGTCCTCAGGTCGGGTATTGTCGTTGATGAGGGCCTGGACGGTTTTTGCCCGGTCGTAGGCCGAAATGCCGGTGGTGGTACCTTCCCGGGCGTCCACTGACACGGTAAAGGCCGTGCCGAAAGCGTCCCTGTTGTCTTCAACCATGAGGTCCAGTTCGAGCTGGGCGGCCCTGTTCGGGGTCATGGGAACGCAGATAAGCCCGCGGCCGTAGGTGGCCATGAAGTTTATCGCTTCCGGGGTGCAGTGTTCAGCGGCGATAATGAGGTCCCCCTCGTTCTCCCTGTCCTCGTTGTCGACAAGGATTATCATTTTACCGTTCCTGATGTCTTCTACTATTTCGGGAATGGTGCTCGATTTCATGACTTTACCCCGGCAGTGTTGGGCGATTTCGGAGCGCAAATCCGGTGAAATAACAAAAATCAGAGGCTGCTTTCCGATTATTGCATTAATAAATTCGGCTCCAATATAGTCAAGGTTTTTACCGGTATTTGTCATTGATGTGAGAAATGCCAGGAGAAGATATAACACCCCTGCCGGGGCTGCGACTCCGCTCAGCCCCCGAGACCCTCAACAACATTTTTGTACTTTTCATGTATCAGGATTTTGTCGAACTCATAAAATTCATTCAGCATGCCGTCTTTTTCTTCTGCGGAAAAATACTCCATTACCGGCAGAAAAAAATGCTTGTCCTCTTTAATTATATGCTGCGGATAAAAATCGACGAGCCACTTCATCTCTTTCACAATGTCAGTCACGGCATCTTTGTCACCGCTGACATACCGATTTTTCGCATCAACCAGCCGGGCCACGGTATCTCTCGCCTGTACGTGCTCTTCGACAAGCTCATCCATTGTTTTTTTGTGCTCCTGTTTTAAATCAATCTTTTCCAGATCCCTGAAAAGAATGTCCTCCTCCTTGCCGTGATGACACCGATCGGCATACATTCGTATGAAATCAACGGCGGTTTCAATAAAGAGGGGATCAGCTTTTTTTTCTTTTTCGATAGTAAGTGTCTCCCTTTCCAGGAGTTTGATCATCCTTTCAATTAACCTGTGTTCAATCATAAGTGGTCCCGCTGGCATCATACTACATACCTCCTGTTTCTCCTGATATCCAGGGCTTATTTAGCCGGAAGTCATGGCTGATTATTCACATGGTTCCCGGTGTTTATCATAAAAATATACCATGAACGTACGTGAGAACTTGATGTAAATCAAATCAATCCGTGGTATAAAATGCCATCAGCCCTGTCACGCGCTCTTTCCTCTTCGGGCGGCGTCAATCTGTTCGAGAAGGGCCTCGATGCGAACGAAGGCCCCCTCCTCGCTGTACTTGCGCATGTCCGCGTGGTCCACGTCTATCATGACCGCCGGCACCCCGGGTTCTTCGGATATACGCCGCTGCTGGTCCAGCTGCATGAGGGAATAGACCTTGCAGCTCCGGTTGCTCGCGAACACGACCCCGTCAATGGAACAGCGGCGCACCGCCTCCTTCATGGCCCTGAGGCGGTTCTCCAGTCCCATGGGGCAGACAGAGAAGTTCTGGAGCCTGGCCAGGTAGTAGAAGGGATCGTCCCCCCGATAATCGAAAAGATCGTAGGTCCCTTCGATGCTCCCGACGCAGTAGGTGTAACTTGCCGCGATGATGTTGGCGTCAAGTTCCGCGAGCCGTCCCGACATGGACCGGAGCTGGTGCCACGGGGCAATGTTGTCCCAGAGGAGGCGGTACCGCTCGTCCGGGACCGGGAAGATGCCGTCGGCCATCCTCTGTTCAGTCTCGTCGGCGAGCAGTCTATAATGGTCAGCCAGTCCCGGTGTGCCCCGGTCGGTCAAAATCGGTGCCATCTGCACGAAGGAGTCAAAGGCGGTTATGCCGGACGGCCGGTGTTCGGCACAGGCGAGGAACCGCTTCCACTCCCGCGAGGCCTGTTTCGTGTACTCTACCGCCTCACGGACCCTGTCAATATCAAACTTCTGTCCGCTCATCTCCTCTATGAGTTTTATGAGATCTTTGAACTGGTGCTGAATATACAACAGGTCCTCTTCGGCCTGGGCCCCATAGGCGAAGGGAACATCCAGAATAAAATGGGGGACATTCATCAACCGATGGTGGACGTCGAACCACTTGGTTAGAAGTGAACAGTTGTTTGTGTCGGAGACCAGGAGGTGCGGCTTCGGGAGCCCCATTGACGGTGAGTCCTTTCCGCCGTCAAAGACAGTTCCGAGATCTATGCGGGCGTAGGAGCAGAGGTCCATGGAATACCCCTCACGCTCAGCCTTTTCGCACTGCAGCATACCGACCCCCTTTCCGGCGCTCATTGCCGCGTGGCTCTCCGGGACTCCATACACCACGTTGTCGAAACCGGCGAATATCTCAGCGGGAACCACGATGGCTATCCATACCACGAAGGCCCCCTCACCGGAGCGGCGGTGAATGTCCATGTAGCTTTTTGTCATGAGCCGGGAAAGCCGCCTGCCGGATTCAGTCTTCTGCCGTGCGTGTTTCTTTTCCTCGGTCATGGTACTCTCCTTTTTAAACGGGGAAAATCCCCTGTTTTATCATCTCAGCAAAGGTCTCGATCCTGGTTTCATACCGGGCGGCGCCCTCACGGTCATCGGCTGAAAATTCGAGGACCAGTGTCTGGACCCCCTTTCCCCTGAAATAATTCTCTGCCAGGGGAAACTCGAAGTATTCGTATTCGCAGAACTTTTCCCCGATGAAGATAATTCCCCGGGCGACCCGCTCCCGGACCAGGTCTTCAACCGCACCGAGACGCCGGTCAACGTGGTGCAGTATCGTTGTGCAGGGAAAGTGGTTCAGGTAGAAGTCGGCGTACCATGCCCGGGGGTCCCCGGACGCTTCCGGGGTCCGGGCGTATGACCGGTAAAGTGACGCGATATCGTTACCCACGATTCGAAGCCCGGCCCTCTCCATGGCGAGGGTAACCTCCCGGGGGGGCGGGAGAATTCCGGAAAGGATAACCGGGACACCGGCATCTTCCCTGCCCGGGGCGTCCGCGCCCTGGATGAATTCTTCCATCATCCGAATATGTTCGTCGACCGGAAGGAAATATCCGGCCATGGCCGCCTCCTGAAAGTCCGCGAAAGAGGCCCATCCCGCTGCAACGGCCCTGTCCCCCTCAAGGAGGAGGCTTCGCCATTTCCGGTAAATCTCAACACTCTCCCAGAAGCGTTTTTCCGAAAATTCTGTCCCGAAAATCCGGGTACATTCATCGATCAGGTTCCTGATCTTCTGCTTGAGGTAATCGACGCTGGCGGGGTTATGGTTTGGCGAAACCGCCGGCACGTGCAGTTTCATGAAGGGGGGGCAATCCCTGCCGCGCGTGGCCAGGCCCTGTTCAATTATCTCCGGGAGATTACGGAGGGTGTCTCCGGCGTTGTACATGAAAATCCCGTCCAGTAATTCAGTGTAATCCGACAGGAGAAATTCCGCAAGCCGTCTCGCCACAGAGCAGGTATAATTCTGGAGATGGCGGTCGCTCTCGTCCAGGATGTCAAGGTCATCACGGAGACCCCAGAGCACAACAGGCTTTATGCCCATGGAGTGGAAAAGTTCCATTGGAGGGTACAGTGGAAAGCATCCCAGGACGGGACGGCCTGATTCGCGCGTTTTTGTGATATAATCGATAACTTTCATGGTAAACAAACAGGGAGGATCATGATTATACGATCCGGTCACCTTCACCTTTACCCTTTCCAGATCCGGCAAATATTTCAAGGTTTTTTTTTACCTGTACCATGATGGTCTTAATGTTTTTAACCGGATGGACTTTTTTTTGTCACTTCGGGCCGCCTCGTAACGCTTTATTACTAACAGTGCGATACTATCACGCGCAAATAAAAGGAGGATTTCATGTTCTTTAAATCTCTTGTGCCGGTCATAACCGGCTGTATCATTCTACTGTTTTCCGGTTCCGCCATGGCGACCGGTATCGGGGTATTTATCCAGGGGGCGGGGGGAGGAACCTCGTGGACGACCGGACACATTTCCGGCGATTCCTCGGACATCACCGTCGGGGGCGGCCTCATGGTGGACACGAACCTGGCGAAAAACGAGGTGTTTAACTACCGGTTCAAGTTCGGCTACAACCGGATTTTCGGCAGCAGTTACGAGCTCAACCGGTTGAGTTTCGACAACTGCTTCGGTGTGGCCCCGCGGGGCCTGATGGGAAAAAACGCCCGGTTCTGGTTCGGGCCCAGTCTCGGGTTTCACATCATGTTCGGCGAGGTCCCCGTTTCCGGCGGGTCCACCACGGACGCACTCCTCTACGGGATTTACTATTCGCTGCTGAGCACAGAACTGAAGGTGGCGGGCGTGAAGCTGGACCTGGGGCTTACCCTTCTCGGTTTCAACTTTAATTTTGGGGAACACATAACCCTTACCTTCGAATTCGGGGGAAAGGCCGGATATTTCATCGGCCAGAGTAAAATCGAAAGCGACGCCGTGACCTCAGGAGCGTTACAGTATGAGGGATACACGTCAGTCGGGGTACTTTACCGCTTCAACGATTCCTACGGGAATGCAGGCAATCTGTTGTAACCGCGGTTTCAGTATAACTGAGCTTCCGAAAAGTATGTAATACTTACTCAGAAGATGTAAGATCGCCACAGAGGCATAGTGGACACGGGTTTTTTATACGTTAAAAATTGTTTAAAGAGAGTTTGAAACAGGTTTCTAAATTTTTTGAATTTTAGAAAAGAAAATGGAACAAGGGGCCTCCTATTTGATTAATTGAGATCCCCTTGTTTTATTTTTTATTCAACCATGCATCTGTGGCTACCATGAAAATGCTTAAATATGCATTTTCATGGTTTCTGAATGAGAGGCGCATCGCGTCTCTCATTCAGAAACTAATTAATAGTCGTAACCAGCAGCAATATTTATTGACATAAAACACGGAAGGTTTTTTGTTAGCGGCGATTATAAAAAAGGAGGCTTCCAGTGAAAAAGACCGACACACGGAATGAACAGCTGAAGCGGGTTCGGTCCGGGATTCGTCTAAAGACAAAACCCCCCAGGGTGGAGACGCCGAAAAGCGTGTATACCCGCAAGACCAAGCATAAGAGGAGGCATGACAATGACTCCTCTTTTTTTTTATAAAAGATCTGGATTTTTACACATATGGGATATATATAGTCATAAAAAATTCAGAAAGAGGGTGAAAATATGGAATTTATTACTGATCCCCTGGAGCAGACAACAGCCGTTACCGACCTGATTTTAGGAATTATGGCCGTTTGGGCGGTTTTCTACCTGAAAAAAATGAACAGGTTCAAACCGTGGAAATCATTAATATGGCAGTGGGCCTTCATATTCCTTGCCCTGGCGTCCCTCATCGGAGCCGTTGCCCACGGTTTTCAGATGTCAGAGAAAGTCAATTACATCATGTGGCAGCCGCTGAACCTTTTCCTGGGGATGACCATAGCCTTTTTCGTCATAGGCGTGATATACGATACCTGGGGAGAAGCGGCATCCCGCCGGTGGATGCCCATAATGATCGTTATTGCGCTTCTCTTTTTCATAACCAAACTCGTGGCGTCGCTCTTCATAAAGTACAGTTTTTTTATCTTCATTATCTACGAGGCGGCGGGAACGCTTTTCGCCCTGGGTGCTTACACCCTTCTTTCGATGAAGAAACAGATCAGGGGAGGATGGCTCATGACCGTCGGCGTGCTGATAACCATACTGGCGGCAGGGGTCCAGTCGATAAAATTTATCCATTTCACCCTGATATGGGAGTTCAACAACAACGGGGCCTTTCACCTGATACAGGCGGTCGCCCTGTTTTTTCTCATCTTCGGACTCAGGGCGGATCTCAAAGATGATTAACGGGACCTGTTTTTCTCTCTGGTGCAATAAAACCGTATAACATCCCGGCGCCTTGTCTAAACGTTTCTGGGAAAAGAGCGGCATTTCGCGGACATTTACTCATGTATACAAGGGGATAGTTAATCATGATTACCCTCAATGAAATAAGTCTGATCTTTTTTTTGGCATGCATCCTTGTGTACGTCATTCTTATGTATATCAATTCCCGCAAGATCAATGCTTCCCGATACTACCAGATTAACGAAATATACAGGCACTGGATCACCAGCAGGATCAAGGACCAGAACCTGATCGTCGTCATTCAGGCCCTGCGCAACATAGTGATGGGAAATTCCATTTACGCTTCCGCGCTTCTTATTCTTCTCGGCATCCTGGTTGGGCTGTACAGCGGGATGTCGCGGAGTGACACAACGTTCCTCTTCGGCATTGAGGAGCTTCCGATATCCCTGGTGCAGATATCCCTCAATGTTTTCATCATCCTCTTTTGCGTGTTGAATTTCATACTGGCCATAAGAATGATGAACAGGACAACCCTGCTGTTCTGCGCCTTTCCCGAAAAGGACTGCATCGAGAACAATGAAGCCCTGTCACTGATTCAAGAATCTTTCATGTCAGGGCAACAAAACCTGCTCCTCGGGATGAGAGGACTCTTCTTTCTCGTACCGGCCCTGACCTGGCTGATACAACCAATTCTGTTCATGGCCGGCTCGGTGGCAGTTATCTATTATCTTGTGTTTATTCACGACATACGAAGAGCCAAGGAATTGAGAGACAGTAATACTGATGAAAAAACAGACAGGGGTTTATTATGAAAAGAACATTCATTATCACCATCTCAGCAGCGGTCATTTTTATAGCGGCATCCGCCATGGCCGCGCCAAAAAAACTTACTATTGTCCATACCAATGATATGCACTCCCATCTTCTCGGGTTTTCGTCAAACATAGACTACACGCCGGATACGACCGGCGATGATGAAACTATCGGCGGGTGGGCGCGGATCTCAACTGTCATCAAAAATGTTAAGAAAGTTCGAGACAACACGGTACTGGTCCTTGATGGTGGCGACTTTCTCATGGGATCGCTCTTCCACATGATCAGCCGGGAAGAGGGAGTGGAACTCAGGATCATGAAAAAAATAGGCTACGACGCAGCGACCCTGGGGAACCATGAATTTGACCTGAAACCTGACGGCCTGGCGAAAATAATAAGCGCCGCCGGCAGGCGGGGCGCACTACCGGCGCTCCTTCTTGCAAACGTTCAGTTCAGCGACAGCGAAAAAGACGACTCACTGGAGGAAATCTTCCGCAGTGGGCTCGTGAAACCATACACCGTCCTGGAGCGGGACGGGTTGCGAATTGGCATCTTCGGCATTATCGGAAAAGCTGCTGCCGAAGTGGCACCCTTCGCGTCCCCCGTTACATTCACGGACCCGGTCGCGTCATCCCGGGAGATGGTCGACACGTTAAGGAAGAAGGAAAGTGCTGACCTGGTCATATGCCTCTCCCACAGCGGCATCTGGGAAGACAAGACAAAATCCGAAGACGAGATACTGGCCCGGGAGGTTGACGGCATTGACGTTATAATCAGCGGCCACACCCATACGAAACTGGACAAACCGATTGTAATAAACGATACTATCATAGTCCAGGCCTGGGCCTACGGCAGGCAGGTCGGGGTGCTCGACTGTTCGGTGACCGGCAGCGGCCTCTCCCTCGACAACTACCGGGCGGTAACCGTTGACGACACTATCCCCGGCGATCCGGCCATAACCGGTATCATTAACAGTTACATGCAGGAAATCGACCGACGCGTGCTGGAAAGCAGGGGGCTCTCCTTCAAAAAGATAATCGCCGAATCTGATTTTGACCTGGTCATAGAGGAAGCGGAATCAAACCTGGGGAACCTTATTACCGACGCCATGGTATGGTATGTAAACCGTTACGATTCAGACCCGGCCAATCCCGCTTCCCTGGTCTCGGTGGCGATAGAATCATACGGGCTCATCAGGGACCCAGTGTTACGGGGAAAAACCGGCAGGCTGGCCGTGTGCGATATTTTCAGGGCTTTCCCACTGGGCATAGGCGCGGACAACACCATGGCATACCCTTTGGTATCACTCTACCTCACCGGTTCAGAGCTGAAAAAGGCCCTGGAAATACTAACCAGCGTCCATCCACTCAAAGGCTCCGATTACTACCTGCAGATTTCGGGCCTTCAATTCACCTATAATCCGAACAGGGTCATCTTTGACCGGGTCACCGAAATCCGGATGGGTGACCCGGAAAAGGGATACAGGCCGCTCGATTATTCCAAATCAAATACAACGCTCTACCGTGTCGTGGCGAACAATTATAACAGTACCTTTCTCAAACTCATCGGCAGCTTTACCATGGGGATCCTCGACATCGTACCCAAGGACCGCAATGGCAAACCGATTTCTGATCTTGCCGAAGCCCGGGTTGACATCGACAAAAACCGGGAAGGTATCCAGGAGGCCAAGGAGTGGATCGCCATCATGGAATACATCCGGACATTTCGGGACCTGGACAGCAACGGAATCGCTGACGTTCCTCAACAGTACAGCGGCAGGCAGGGAAGGATCGTCAAGTCGGCAAGCTGGAGCCCGGTAAGCCTTCTCGCCGGAGGCAACTGGCTTACCTGGATCGTTTTTTCAATAACCGTTCTGGTTCTGGCGTCTCTCTCGCTTATCGGTCGGATGATCTACGCCCGGATCGTGAGGTGAACATCACCCTGGCTGGTCAGTAACTCCAGCACCGACCGCTTCCCGGTCCTGCATCTCCCCGCGGGATATGCGGCACCTGAAATAGGCCAGGGAAATCAGGAAAAACACGACACTCACCAGGGCGGTAACATAGCTGATATTAATAAAAAACCTGAGCCACGAGAGTTCCGGGCTCCCGAAATTTTTATACAGCAGCAGTGCCACGCTCCCCAGGTAGCCGAAAGCATCACTCACGTAAATCAGGAATCCGGCGGTGCCGATGAAACCGACCGCGGCTATAAGGCGCTCGAAGAGGATGCACCCGTAAGGGACGTACCCCAGGTAGAGTCCGAGCCCCACCAGTATCATCCAGGCTGCCGGGCTGATCAGATTGAGCTGAAAAGCGAGTGTACTGGCGCCGATGAGGACCGACCCGGCAGTCATCATGGCCATGATGGTGAAGAGGGCCTTCCGGTTATTTCGGATGATCATAACCAGGGACAGGATGACCAGCACCACCAGGGTTATGGGGATCTCGGAATAGGTGAAGATGAGGGGCTGATCGCCGAAACCGAGGGCGTCCCAGATCTCCCGGGCGAAGTTGTCCCTGAAATCACGGTAGGCCGTGAGGAACATGTAGAGAAGGGTCAGACAAACGATCCCCGGGGCGTACCGGAGAAAAAAGACCCGCCGCTGCTCCCCGTCCATGGGTTGCCGTTTCATCCGCAGCTTTTCATCCTCCGCATTGGGAGGCGGAACCATGTCCAAAAGAAAGACAAATAACGCCAGGAGCGGAAGGAAAAAAAGCCCGGTGACAAAGGGCATCCAGGTTTCCGGGACACCGAAATCGAGGACCAGTTTTCCCGCGGTTTTCACCACCCCGCTCGACACGATATAGCTGGCGCTGAGCCCGGCCCCCAGGAGTTCGGTGACCCGCCTCCCCTCGAGATAGGCGAATACCAGCCCCCATACCATGCCCAGGGGGAGGCCGTTCATGAATATGAAAAAGAGGCTGTACGGTTTCGGGGTTAGGGCAAAGCCGAGGAGGGCCAGCTCCGCCAGCACGATGAGGGCCATGATGGCCGCGGCCCTGCGGTTCGCCATAATCTCGGAAACAAACTTAATTCCGTAAAACTTCGACAGGGTATAGCCGAAAACCTGGGCGATGATAAGGGCAATCTTGTAGTCCACCGCCCCGACGAAGGGGATTATGACGGTCCCGTCAAAGGTCCCCACGGTAAAGGGCTTCCGGAAGGCGTACATGCAGAAATAGGTGAAAAAGGCGGCGAAAATAGCGTAAATAGAAAAGGCGGCCAGGCGAGACCGGTCGAGTCTCTCCTTTATCTGTTCACGAATAGTCATTGGCATGTCCGATCCCGATCTGTCCCGGTACGTATAGGAAACCTTTATGAGTAATTGATAAGGCTATTGTTAATATTTCATGAAGGCACTATTAAAGATCTGAACCTGTCCGCCAGGGACGAAGCAGCGGCTTCCCGCGTCTCTCTCAACAGAAAATACTGGACAGTTGTAGTTCCATGGTGATACTGGGAACCATTACGGCAATTCAGAAGAGTGGAGAAAGCCATGGGACCTTTCGTTCGTACCGAACCTTACACCGGGACCGTTACCGCCGTCATTTTTGACTGGGCCGGCACAACGGTTGATTTTGGATGCTTCGCCCCCCTTGACGTGTTCATCGAAATTTTCAGGGACCGGGAAATCGGCATCACCGTGAAGGAGGCCCGTCAGCCCATGGGACTCATGAAGCGCGACCATATAAAAGCCCTCTGTGACCTGGAACGGATCCGGGACCTCTGGATAACGAAACATGGTTCCCCGCCCGGCGAGGAAGACATAGACGACCTCTACCGTTCCTTCGAGCCAAAGCTCCTGGACATTCTTCCCGGGTACAGCGAACCGATACCGGGGGCCGTTGACCTGGTCGAATCCCTCAGGAAGAGCGATATCCGGATCGGATCCACCACCGGCTACACCGCCCCGATGATGGAGGTCCTGGCCCCCCGGGCCGCAGAGCGGGGTTACCTGCCCGACTCCATGGTTACCTCCAGCGATACCCCTGCCGGGCGCCCATACCCATGGATGATCTTCCAAAATATGATCAATCTCCAGGCCTACCCGGCCGAATCCGTGGTAAAGGTGGGGGACACCGTGGCCGACATCCATGAGGGTCTCAACGCCGGCGCCTGGAGTATCGGCGTTCTCCTGGGGGGGAGCGAGGTGGGCCTCCGGCAGGACGAAGCTGATAACTGTCCGCCAGGGGATCTCGCCCGCATCATGAAAGCGGCCCGGGAGAAACTCGCCGGTGCCGGGGCCCATTTCGTCATCGACAGACTTACCGACCTTCCCGGTGTAATCGAAGACATTAATGACAGGCTGACCCAGGGTCTGGTTCCCCATGTCCCGAAGTGAACCTCTCCCTGAAAACCCCTATATCCTCCTGACCCCGGGGCCACTCACCACCACCGGAACCGTTAAAGAGGCCATGCTCCGGGACCTGAGCACCTGGGACCGTGATTACAACGATATCGTCCAGGAGGTGCGATCCAGGCTGGTGGAACTGGCCTCGGTGTCCAGGGAAACATACACCGCGGTTCTCATGCAGGGGAGCGGGACCTTTTCCGTTGAGTCCCTGATCGGATCCGCCGTACCCCGGGACGGAAAACTCCTGGTGCCGTCTAACGGGGCCTACGGGAACCGGATAGTCGCCATCGCCAAAACCCTCGGCATCCCGGTCACGGTCCATGACAGCGGGGAGCTCTCCCCGCCGGACCTGGACCGGCTCGACCGCGCCCTGGGGGAAGACTGCGGTATCACCCACGTCATGGCCGTCCACAATGAAACCACTACCGGCATGCTCAACCCGGTACGGGAGATGGGAGAAATCGTCGAACGGCACGGCAGAATATTCATGGTGGACGCCATGAGCAGTTTCGGCGGAATCGTCATGGATATGGATGACCTCAGGGCAGGTTTCCTGGTGAGCAGCGCCAACAAGTGCATACAGGGGGTCCCCGGCTTCGGCTTTATCCTGGCGAGGCGGGACGAGATTGAGCGGTGCGCCGGCCGGGCACGGTCCCTTTCCCTGGACATGTATGACCAGTGGAACACGATGGAGACGCAGGGCGGCAAGTGGCGCTTCACCTCCCCTACCCACAGCCTTCTGGCGTTCCGCCAGGCCCTTTCAGAACTCGAGGCCGAGGGGGGTATCGCGGCGCGGCAGAAACGGTACACCGAAAACTACCGGGCCATGGTAAAGGGGATGCGCGGTATCGGGTTTTCAACAGTTCTTCCCGACGGACTCCACTCCCCCATAATCACCATGTTTTATTATCCCGATGACACGAAGTTCGACTTCAACCGGTTTTACGACCTGGTGAAACAACGGGGATTCGTCCTCTATCCGGGAAAGGTCACCGATATCGATACATTCAGGATCGGTTGTATCGGCAACGTTTTTCCCGAAGACATGGAACGGCTGGTTGAATCAGTGAAAGGATCGATCTTCTGGCAGGCCTAGTCCCGCAGGCTGTGCAGAATACTAACAAAGTCGTCACGGGTCGCGGCCGTGGTGAGCCCCCCCCTCACCCGGGAGGAGTTCCTCATGTGATGTATATACCTGAGGGCGTGTTTCCTCATCTGTACCAGCCCCCTTTCACCGTAATGCTCAAGCATGAGGTCGAGGTGCATGGTAACCGTGTCGATAATCTCTTCCAGGTCGGGTTTCTCTCCTGAAAATATCCAGGGGTTGCCGACGGCCCCCCGTCCGATCATGACCCCCCGGCACCCGGATTCCTTCAGCCTGTCCCAGGCCTCATCGTGGGATTGTATGTCCCCGTTCCCGACGACCGGCAGGCCGGTCATGGCCGCTATCTCGGCTATTACGTCCCACCGGGCGAGGCCCTCGTACTTCTGGGCCCGGGTCCGGCCGTGGACGAAGATCATCGACACGCCCCCATCCTCCAGGGCCCGGACTGTCTCACGAAAGGTGAGGTTCCCATCGTCCCACCCTATCCGGATTTTGGCCGTGACCGGCACATCCACGGCCTCGACCATGCCTGCGGCAATCTCCCGTATTCGTCCCGGATCAAGGAGGAGGGCCGAGCCGGATCCGGTGCCGCACACCTTCCTGGCCGGGCACCCGAGGTTGATGTCAATCAGGTCCGGTCCGAATTCTTCCACGATTTTCGCGGCACCGGCCATTACCCCGGGATCGGATCCGAAAATCTGCGCCGCCAGTGGCCGCTCCTCATCGCTGAACCTCAGGAGTTCCATGGTCTTCGCCCCCCGGCGGATGATACCCTCGGAGCTGACGAGCTCGGTCACGGTCAGTCCCGCGCCGAAGCCCCTGGCGATCCCCCGGAAAACCGAGTCGGTATAGCCCGCGATAGGGGCGAGCATCAGGGGGCCTGCAATCCCCGCTCTCTTAAAAATATCACCGTTGTTCATAACATTCACCTGATAAAACCGGCCGCTTTTCGCCGGTCAATAGAATTTTTTTTAAAACCCCGGGAAATTTTTTTACAATTTTCACCCTCCCGTTCGTATAGCTTTCAGACATCATTCAGGAGAAAAGAGTTGCATTCAGGAGCTGTGTCACTCGGCCTCAGGGGGATCGAGGCCCACATCGTGGAGATAGAGGTCGATATCGTCAAAGGGCTTCCCAACTTTACCATCGTGGGGCTTCCTGATTCAACGATCCGCGAATCGCGGGAGCGGATAAGGTCCGCCATAGAAAACTCCGGGTTCTCCTTCCCACCGCGGAATTTCGTGGTCAACCTAGCCCCGGCAGGCATGAAGAAACAGGGCCCGAACCTGGACCTCCCCATCGCCCTCAACATACTCCGTTCCACCGGTCAGATCGACATCGGGGGTGAAACCATCCCGGTGGTGGGGGAGCTCTCTCTGGACGGCAGGGTCAAGCCGGTGAACGGGATCATATCGATGGTAATAGCCCTGTACCGGAACGGGTACCGGAAGGTGATAGTCCCCCACGGCAACCGGCGGGAGGCCTCCGCTGTCAGGAATGTTGCCGTGTACCCGGTGAAGGACATCCACGAGTCAATATCCGTATTCAGGGAGAGGATGGCCCCCTGCCCCCCCGAAGAAACGCCGAGCTCCGGGAGGAACTACCAGGACCTGAGCGATGTCAAAGGGCAGGAAACGGCGAAACGGGCCCTTGAGATTGCCGCAGCCGGCCACCACAACATCCTCCTCTACGGGCCGCCGGGCTCAGGCAAGACCATGCTCTCCCGGAGGATTCCGTCCATACTGCCGGACCTGGACGAGCAGCAGGCAATCGAAACGACCATGATACATTCAGTGAGGGGCGTCCTCGAGAGCAGCCGGGGACTCGTGACCGAGCCCCCTTTCCGGTCTCCTCATCACACCTCCTCGGACGCCGCCATCGTGGGCGGGGGAACGGTCCCGAGCGTGGGGGAAATCTCCCTCGCCCACAACGGCGTCCTTTTTCTCGACGAGTTTATGGAATTCAGGAGCAATGTCCTCCAGGCCCTGCGCCAGCCCCTGGAGGACCAGATTATAACCGTGTCCCGGGCCTCAGGGTCCTATACCTTCCCGGCCGACTTCATGCTCGTTGCCGCGAGCAACCCGTGCCAGTGCGGGTACCTTTTCGACGACACGGTGCCGTGCAGGTGTACCCCCTTCAGGATCCAGACCTATTTCCAGAAGATCTCCGGCCCGGTGCTCGACCGCATAGACATGGAGATCCTGGTAAACCGGGTCCCCTATCGGGACATCATGGGGACCGGCAGCGGCGAGAAGTCAGAGGACATCCGGAAAAGGGTCGTGAGTGCGCGCACTATCCAGAGTGAGCGGTATAACGGCTCCGGCACCAGGTTCAACGCAAGGATGAACACCCGGGAGGTGAGGGACTTCTGCGGACTGTCCAATGATTCGGAAAAAATCCTGGAGCGGGCGGTCACCGCCATGAACCTGTCGGCGCGATCGGTCATCAAGATGCTGAAGGTGAGCAGGACCATCGCCGACCTGGAGGGCTCCGGGGAGATTCAGAACCATCACCTCCTGGAGGCCCTGTCGTACAAGAATTTACAGAGGAACTACGAGATGTAGCCGTACTTTCGCAGAAGCTCCCCCGCCATGCCGGGGGGGAGGGGCTCGGAGTAGTAGTAACCCTGCCCGAAATCACAGCCGAGCTCTTTCAGCAAGGAGATGTGTTCCTTCTGTTCGACCCCTTCGGCAACAACGCTCTTCTTCAAATTGTGGGCCAGGGCAATCACCGTGCGGACAATCTGCTCGCTCTGTTCGTCGATATGCATCCATTCCACGAAGGACTTGTCTATCTTCAGGGTATCGACGGGAAAGTACTGCAGATAGCTCAGGGAGGAATAGCCGGTGCCGAAATCATCCATATAAATTGGAAAACTCTTCGATTTGAACTTGAGGAGCATGAGATTGGCGTTCTCAATGTTTTCCATGAGGGCGCTTTCCGTTATTTCGATGGCGAAGTTTTCCGGGTTTAATTGATACCTGTTCACGATTTCATACACAGTCTCAAAGAGTTCCTCGTGGATGAACTGGGAGGCCGACAGGTTTATGGAAATTCTAAAGTGGGGATTATTCTTACACGAATCATTCCAGGTTTTGAGCTGCTTCGCGGCCTCCTCGACTATCCAGTACCCTATCGGAAGTATGAGGGAGGATTTTTCTATGGCAGGGATGAACATGTCGGGCATCAGGATACCGTTCACCGGATCGTTCCAGCGTATGAGCGACTCAAACCCGATCAGTTTTTCGTCGGCGATAGACATGACCGGCTGGTAGTAGAGCTCCATCTCGCCGTTACTATAGGCGTCAAAAAGTTTCTTTTCAAACAGCTTTTCCGCATCGGTCATGATGTCTTCGTCGAGAAATATCCCGTCGCACATCCTGCTGTCGTATCCGTTCCGTGAAGAAGCGATTGTATTGAGAATCATGTTCTGGTGAAAGTTGTTCTCAAGGAGAGAGACGAGGAGCCGGGACAGGGAACTGTCGTTGTAGCGGAATATATAGGTTTTTTCATTGAAGCTCAGATCAACGGTCATCTCATCTCCTGGAGTGTCGTTTTTCGTGAGGGCCAGTATGTCCTCTATTTTCCTAATCATGAACGTGTCACTGCAGGGGGTCTGGATGAAATGGTGAATACCCTCTTCGATAGCGGCCAGGTAAAGACTTATTTCAGCGGTCTGCGGAGCCAGTACAACCGGCACGGTAAAACTCTTTTTTAAATTATGAATTACTGGACGGACCGTCTCGATATTATCAGAGGAAGCGGTACGGTACATGATCAGATCCGGCTTGAGTTCCCTGCAGGATTTGATCGCGGTATCCCGATCACTTAGTATGGTGACCCTGAATTTATATTCTGAGAGGAAATTATAAATACTGCCTTCACTGCAGCTGAAATCAATCAGGGCTATATGGGAACTTGTTGTATCCATGGAATCCGGTCCCTGCAGTATCCGATTACACCATCATATCACACATACCCGAAAAGTCAACATCACGAGCCCGGACGCGGTATGATGAATCGCTTTTCTGTTCCGAATCGAGCATATGGTAATTTCACGCTATCACCTGTATACTGTTTAACCGGGTGCAGATATCAAGTGTTTTTTAAACAAATGTTGTTAAATTCCATTTCAGGACCCGGCGGTATACGGTACAGAAAACAACAGGTAACTACCAATATGATTTGACTTTTTTTCATTGTTTGATATAAGGGCATGTCTAAAAATCAGCATTTACAATTATCCTTATGATATAAATGCTGGTTTTATTCCCGATTCCATTATATAGTATATGGGTTCGGGATGCACACAAGGGGACTTCAAAAACATAGTTTTAAAAAGTCCCCATAATTAATATGGTTTATATACCAGGTACACTGGCAGCAATTCCATATTTCAGGATAATTCCATGGAAGAGAATTTCAATCTTTACAAGGTGATAATCAGGGCCATAGAAGAACAGATTAAGTCGAACAACCCGCCGGCAGTGAAACAGGCCTACGACCGGCTTATTGCGGACGGCATCGACGAGGAATCAGCAAAAGAGAAGATCGCCTCCGTCATTGCCGAGGAGATTTACTACAAGCTGAAAAATGACCACATAATAGACGATAGAATCTACTCCGATAAGCTGGCCAAGCTCTAGGGAACCCCTACCATGAAAATGCATGCTATGCATCTGCATGAGAGGCGCATCGCGCCTCTCATGAAAAACTACTAATCAAAAAAGAGGTTCCCCTTTGGGTACGTATTTTGGTTTAAATGTTATTTAGCCTTGATTAATCAAGGCTAAATAACATTGTTAGATGTACCCTTTAATCTTCCTGTACCCTGATGCACCGGGCCAGCCGCCCCGGCCTCTTCACCAGCAGTTCAACCGGCTTTGCAAGGCATTCCTCCGTACCGATGGGGCACCTCGGGTGATAGACGCATCCCGCCGGCTTTTCCCGGATGGTCGGGACCGTCCCGGGGATTGTCTTAAGGCGATCCCGGACATCGTCCAGGGTCGGAATTGCCTCGATGAGGCCCTTTGAATAGGGGTGGAGAGGATCGGTGAAGATGCCGGCTGTTTCCCCCTGCTCCATTATCTCACCAGCGTACATGATGGCTATATCGTCCGCCACGTTGGCCACAATGCCGAGATCGTGGGTTATGAGTAGCAGTGCCATCTTCCGCTCCTCCTGGATTTCGAGGAGCAGGTCGAGGATCTGTGCCTGGATCGTCACGTCCAGGGCGGTGGTCGGCTCGTCAGCGATAAGAATCGAGGGCGAGGCTGACAGGGCCATCGCGATCATGACCCGCTGCCGCATCCCGCCGGAGAACTCGTGGGGGTAGGAGTGAATCCGCTTAGAAGGGTTCGGTATGCCGACCCTTCCGAGGAGCTCCACGGCGTATTCCATGGCCTTTTTCTTCTTCATGTCCGTGTGGAGCTCGATGCTTTCCATGAGCTGGTACCCGATGGAGAACACCGGGTTCAGGGAGGTCATCGGCTCCTGGAAGATCATGGCGATCTCCCTGCCCCTGATTTTTCGCATGTCCCCTTCGTCCAGTGAGAGGATGTCGCTGCCGCGGTAGAGAATCCCGTCAGCCTCGATCTCACCCGGGGGGCCGACGATACGGAGAATCGAAAAGGCGGTAACCGATTTTCCGCACCCTGATTCACCTACCAGGCCCAGGGTCTTCCCCTCCTCAAGGGAGAATGAAACGTCCCTGACGGCCAGGACCGATGAATCGGTGAGGTGGAAGCTGACATTCAGGTTTCGTACTTCTAGGAGGTTCGCCATGACCGGGCCGTGTCAGGTTATATTTCTGTTCGATCTGGTTACGTCAAGGCCGTTCGTACGGAGGAGTTCGCTCACAGCCCCGGTATCCGGGTTGTTTATCACGCACTTATACAGGACCGAATCCCTGTAGGCGAGAAGGTCAACCTTTGAGACCTGGACAACCTGCACGTGGTCTGGATCTACCTGGACCGAACGCTTCTCTTTTACCTCTGCCATTGCGACTTTGCTGATTTCGTTCTCCATCAGGAGGGAGACGAACTGCTCGAGGCTGTCAACCGTGATTTCTCTCTGCAAAACCGTATCCTGTTATTTTTAAATTTTAAAATGAGGGGGATGCAACACCCTTCATTCACAAACATGAAAAATTCGTATTCATGCCATTGGACCTCATCTCACCAGAGGGGGGGCGCCGTGTCAAGAGTTTTGCCTTGTCCAGGGGCCAGGGGCAGGAAAATACATTGACGTCCCGGCATATTCCCTGTTACTGAAACCAGCTGTTTTTGACGCGAAGGAGCATGACATGAAATTCAGCGAAGACCGGCCCCTCTATAAACTGATGGAAATCGCCTCGATTCTGCGCGGGGAAAACGGGTGCCCCTGGGACAAAAAGCAGACCTCCAGGACCCTGAAGCCCTATCTCATCGAAGAGGCATACGAGGTTTATGACGCCATAGCGGGCGGGAACCCCGACGACCTCAGGGAGGAGCTCGGGGACCTCCTCTTCCAGGTCTACCTCCATTCCCAGATTGCCAGCGAAGAGAACCTGTTCACCATAGACGACGTGGCCGGGGAGATCGCGGAGAAACTGATCCGGCGTCACCCCCACGTATTCGGCGACGAAACCATAAAAGATTCCGAGGGGGTAATCCAGAACTGGGAAAAGATTAAGCTCAGGGAAAAGTCCCACCGCACGTCGATGCTCGACGGGGTCCCCCGGCACCTCCCTGCCCTCCTCATGGCGTACCGGGTCCAGCAGAAGGTTTCCCGGGTCGGCTTCGACTGGGAGAAAATAGACGACGCCATGACGAAGCTCGACGAGGAGCTCACGGAGCTGAGGGAGGTGGTTGAATCGGACGATACGGAGAAGATAATCGACGAGGCCGGGGACATCATGTTCAGCATCGTCAACGTTCTCAGGTTCAGGGGGATTAACCCCGAGATCGCACTCAGACGGACCATCGACAAGTTCGTCGACCGGTTCAAGACAATAGAAAAGATGGCCTCTGAAAAGGGGAAAAGAATCGACGAGATGGGCCCTGCAGAGCTCGATTCCCTCTGGGAGGAATCGAAAAAGAGGGCGTGATCACCTGCGGGACCGGGTAACATCACGGTAGAGATCGTTTATCTCGAAGGAAACCTGTTCCATCTCAGGGCCGGTAATCTGGCGCCCGCCGAACTTGTACCGGTAATTTTCCTCACGGATACGCTCGATTGAACCGAGAATCTCCCCGGCGTTCTCCCTGTCTGACGCGCGTTTTTCGAGCAGGGCCAGCACCCTGTTAGCCGTATTGATGAAATCCCCGCTGTTCACCGGTTTGCGGAGGTTTTCCATGAGGAGCGGAAGTTCCTCGTCGATCCGTTCTTTTTCATCGGTTTCGACCTCCCCCCCCGTTTCATCTTCGCCGGCCACTATGCTGATCCTTCTTCTCTCCCAGATGATCACCAGGATGATCGAACCGGCGAGAAGGGCCAGGACCCCGGCGATATAGAAGACGTTGAAGTCGACCCGGTTTTTTTCGTCTGAATCGAACTCCATCCTGTTCTTGTCCGCGTCACCCCGGGCCTGGAAACGGACAGGCTCAGTCTCAACGGTCTCGTATTTTCCGCTTTCGGGGTTGAAAAAGGCGAGGGTGAAACTCCCGAGATCGCAGGTTCCCGCCTCTTCAGGAACCGCGGTGAAAACAAACTTTTTCGTGCCGGAAAGCCTGTCATTCTCGAGGGAGAAGTCCGCCTCCCCATCCTCGGAGAGTATCTTCATGTTCGACGGTTCGCGCCCGGAAACCGGGGGCGACAGGGTGAGGATATTTCCCGTCCCCGTGACGGTCACCTCGATCCGCTTCTCCCCGTAGACGTCAACCGGGTCGCCGGAAAAGTCGGCCTTTATCGAATACCGGCCGATGTCCCCCCTGTAGTTTTCCGGCCTGCCGTCGTCCGGGAGGGGGCTTACCGTTATCGGCTCTTCATCAAAATAGAGCCGCCGCTGGGTTTTGAACGGGAACATGGAGAAGGGCCCGAAGGGTGAGCCGCCACGCCGCTCCTCGGTTGATACGACCGCCGTGCCCCCGCCGACCCGGTAGTTTCCTGGCGCCGCCGGGACAAGGAAAAAAGTTATGATATGAGACTTCACGTAATCGACCCCGTCCCTGGTGACGACCTCGCTCCCGATCTTTTCGTTGATTTCCTTTATGATGAAGCCCTTCGTCTCCGGGGGCTTCTCGAATCCGTCGAGCTGAACGCCGGTCCCCGCGGCGAGGATGAAATACCGCATGATCACCGGCTCCCCGGCGTAGGCCCTGTTCTTCGATATATCCACCAGGGAACGTATCCGCCCCGGGGCCGCTGTTTCATCGGGAGCGGCCCCGCCGCCGGTCACCAACAGGTTCACCCTCCGGGACTGGAAAACCGTGTCCCCGTCTTTGAACCTGAAGGGGGGGATGGCGAAGTTCCCTTTCCGCATGGCTGTGACCGTGAAGTTCAGGGTCACCCCGGACCAGGTCTTTCCGTTGATGTATTCGAAACTCCGCTGCATTCCCGAGTAGGATATCTCGATGCCGGGGACGCTCGGATACTCCACCGGTTTCGCCGACGACGCGTCCCCGGGGAGTTTCACCTGGAGAACGGTGCTCTCTCCCACGGCTATGGTGTTTTTTTGAAGACTCGTCTGGAGCTCGGTCGCGGCGCCTGCCCATGTGGCTGTGAGAAGCAGGGTGAGGGCGAGCAGTAATCTACCAGGGTTTTTCAACGTCGCGCCTCCCCTCGGACTGTCCCTTGATTCTCCTGACCGGCTTTTTCTTCAGGGACTCAAGGAGGTTCTTGATCTGGTCTTTGCTCATGCCGCTTTTGTTCTGCTGGTTTTGTCCCTGGTTCTGGTTCTGCTGCTGGTCCTGGTTCTGCCGGTCCTGTTTGTCCTGTTTGTTTCCCTGGTTACCGGACTGGTTCTGGTCGTTGTTTTTTTCCTGGTTTTTCTGGTGTTTCAGAATGTACTCGATGTTCTTCTTCGCCTTTTCATAGTTCGGATCGATCTTCAGGGCGTTGATGAATGCCTTGACCGCCTCGTCGTAATTTCCCTGCTCCATGTGCAGGTTCCCGATGTTGAAAAACGCCTTTTTCTGCACCTCTTTGTCGTCGGACTGGATGGCACGCTGGAAGCAGGTCAGGGC
>CAZEPS010000027.1:12366-27472 GCA_964514165.1 uncultured Leptospirales bacterium | reverse complement strand
GCGTCCAGCGAGGAAAGGGGCGGTGGTATCGTACTCTGACGACTTGCCGTTCGAGGCGAAGCTGTTCCCTTTATCGGTGCAGTTCGACTGGATGAAAACGATAAGCATAATAAAAAGGGCCGCGGCGCCGGTTAAGGTCCTTCCGGAAAACAGTTTCATGGTACTCTCCTTGTAAAATATTGGAAACATACCAATACGGGAGCGTCACAACTGTCAAGCTTTTATGCCGGCGGCATCATATTTTTCTTGACGTGACGCTGTCTCCCGGTAGTTTCAGGTGAATAATCTATCAGCAGGAATGGTCATGAAGAGATATATACTGATTGCGCTGGTTTTAACCGTCATAACCGGCTGCGCCAAGGTCCCGGACGAGGTGCTTTCCCCGAGTATCAGGGTCGAGTCAACGGTCACCGAAGACCGGGAAGTATACACCCTGAACTTCTCCGGGGGTATCCCGAACGAGAACAAGGACGTGGTTCTCTCGAACGTGAAGGGGGACGTGGTTCTCTTCGACCCGGCCCAGAAAAACGGCAGGTCTGTCCGGCTATCCTTCGAGATCCCGGTGATCCTCCCCTTTGACACGGGGATAATCGACATACACCGGGATTTTTCCGAAAAAGAGATCCTGTCCCTGGTCGACATTCTCAACATTGACAGGGAGGAGTTTTTCGAAAACAGGGGAATAGACAATCTCTACATCGATGAAAAAAACATCGTCCTCGATGATCTCGATTACAGGAAAGAAAACATCATCACTGTTCTGAAGAGGAAGGTTAAATGAAAAAATTCAATGACACCCGGCTTTACTTCTACGGGGGGATTGTCCTTGCGGTTATAACAGTGTTCATAGCGATAGTGACCGCCCACTCAGCGCTTATCGTGGAACCGAAGGTTGAAAAACTCCTCTCCTCCACGGAAAACATAGACGGGAATTACAAGCAGGCATACCTTATCCTCCGCTCGCCCCATCTCTTTGCCGGGTATGATCATTTCGACCTGGAGGGCATCCCGGTTAAGAACTCGCTGGTTTTCTTCGACAAGCTCATCTATACCGGAGGCGAAATCGACCAGGCCGCGAAGCGGTACCTGGAGATTCTCCTGGAACGGCGGAAACTCGGCACCAGGCTCGGGACAAATTCTACCGCCTTTTTTCTCCTCCTCACGATAATAACCTGGGGTTCTTACTTCTACGAGAAGCGGCGCGTCCGGGCGGTTGTGGCCTGAGCCGGTATCCTCGGCGATAAAACCTTTGGTAGAAACCTGAAAACGGGTGGCAGTCAAAGCTGATCAAGAACAGATTAAATGGCAAAAAAGATACTGGTTATAGACGATGAGGACGATGTCAGGAAGGTTTTCCACCGGATACTGACCAGGGCCGGTTACGGGGTCATCGAGGCGTCCAACGGGTATGAGGCCCTGGAGAAGCTCGAGTCAGAAAGCGTGGACCTCATTATGCTCGACAAGAACATGCCCCGGATGAACGGCCTCGAGTTCCTGCGGCAGATCCGGTCGAAAGAGATCACCCCCGCACCGGTGCTCATGGTTTCGGGAAGTTCCGGCATGACCGACCGGGTCGAGAGCTACCAGCTCGGCGTCTATGACTTCATCAAAAAGCCGGAAGAGCCGGAGGTAATGCTCAAGCGGGTGGAGAACGGCATCAAGATCGGGGAGATGATCCACTTCAACGAGTTCATGAAGATAGAACTCCTCATGGCGAAGAAGCTCCAGAAGTATCTCTACCCGGAATCTGGCCTCGAGACCGATCACCTCACCATCGATATCTGGTCTGAGCCCCTTTCCGACATCGGGGGGGATCTCTACGATTACATACACTTCATGGACGGGAAGGTGCTGCTTTTCGTCGGTGACGTTACCGGGCACAGCATTTCGGCGGCCCTCTTTACCGCCATCGTCAAGATGGTCTTCCGCAACGCAATCAAGGTGAGCCTCAACCCCGGGGGGGTGATGACGGTAATGAACCGGGACCTGTACGAAAACCTTCCCCTCGAGACCTTTGTCACCATGTTCTTCTGCCTGATAAAGCCGGATGAAGGGGTGATCGAATACACCAATGCCGGCCACCCGGGTCCCTTCTGCCTCAAAAACGGAAAGGTCTTTCAGCTCGGGGGTGGCGATTCCTTTCTCGGCCCCATACAGGAGGCCAGCTTTCAAACCTTCACCGTCGGTATCGATGAAATCGACACCATGTACATATGCACGGACGGGGTCCTGGAGATTCTCGATGAAGAAGAACGCCCCCTGGGGAAGGGCCGTATCCTCGATATCCTGGACGGGAAAGGGGGGCCGGGCGATAAATTTCTCCGAATCCAGGAGACGGCAACGGACACCCGGTGGAAGATAACCGACGACCGCACCGTCATGATGGTCAATTTTAAGAAATAATAATTATTAAGATTATCATTGCCTCGGCTGTCTACGACAGCCCCGCAATGACAATATCTTACAGGATATAGTATTCTGAAGTTGATGAATTACATGTTTGAAAGTAATAATTTATACTATGAAAACCAAGCTCCTCGTCATATCAGACAGCCACGGAAACCAGGTAAAAATAGAACAGGCCCTGGTGAAGGAACATCCGGTGGACTGGATAGTACACTGCGGTGACGGTGCCGGGGACCTGGCCCCCGTACGGGTCCCGCCGGGGGTGAATGTCATCCGCGTCCTCGGGAACGTTGACACCTGGCGGGGGTACGATTACGAGCGGCAGGTCATACAGGAGATAAACGGGGCGACCGTCATGGCGGTCCACGGGGACCTCTTCCGGGTACAGGACGGGTTCGATCAGCTCGTAATCGAGGCCCGGCTGCACAGGGCCGACCTCGTTCTCTTCGGCCACACCCATGTAACGACCCACCGCGAGGGGAGGCCGGTCCTCTTCAATCCCGGTACGGCCTCAAAGGGGAGTTACGGGGTCGTTTTCATCGAAAAGGGGAGGATGGAGTTTCACCACCGGCGCCTGTGAAACCTACAGTGCCCGGCTCTCCTTCTTGCCGGTTCTTTTTTCTATTCCCTTTCTCGGATACTTCAGGTAGGGGATGATGTCGTCGTTCTTGAAACCCCCGGTGCCGTCGTATTCGATGGTCACGATGGGGACCCCGGTTACCTCCTCTATGCGAGCGGCCATGGACTCGGTCACCAGGGACGGGCAGCAGTATGCCGGGTTCGTCTGGATGAACAGGGCCACGTCTGGGTGCTGTTCTATGACGTGGAATATCTTCAAAATGTTCTCCATCGACTCGCCGGTGTTTTCGTACCGAACGTTCAGCTTTCCCAGGAGTTCACGGTGGTTCGGAACCTGTTCGCTGACCCCCTCTTTCAATATCCTGTTGAAATACCGGTAGTATTTTTTCTCCATCATGGGGATTGTCTTCTGCAAAAGTTTGGCCACTGCCGCCTCGGAGTATTTCCCTTCCCGGAACCACCGAAGGATATAGGGATCGACGATTATCTTCAACAGCTCGTTGTAGGGCGTGGTGAGGGCCTCACCCCCGTGCTCCTCGATGGTTTTGATCAGGCCCTGGTTAAAGGTGTCGTTATCGCGGGCGTAAATGTCCCCGAAAATGGCTGCCTTCGGCTTCCAGACCTTTTCGGTTTCTATGGCCTCGAACAGGGGGATGATCTTCTCCAGCGCCTCCTCGCGGGAGGTTTTATTGAGAAAGGCCTCGTACGCTGTTTCAACTGATTTCTCGACGGCCCTGTCCGTGGTCCCTGGCACCTTCTCGTAGGGGCGTATCCGGCACCCCATCTTCCTGATGTATCCCCCGAACATGTTGGCGAAGTAGGTGCTGATCATCATGTTGAGGGAGAGGTCGAAAAAGCTGGAGTCACCGAGGTAGACCGTCACCTTTTCCATGCCGTTGCCGTGGTCCTCAAGAATTTTCTGCATGTAGTAGGGGAACATCTTAATGTTGCAGGCAACGGCGCCTTTTATGATCCAGAGCATGGTTTCCTCGGGCCTGAGGTCGTGCCGCTCGATGTGTTCCATGGCGTTCTGCACGACGGCGTTCAGGGGTATGCACTGCCCGGTGTTGTGGCGCATCGAGCGACGGATTGAATCGTCCGACTCCTCCAGGAGCCGCACCTCGTAGCCCTCGGCCCTCATGTTCGCCTCGTGAATCCTGCAGATAATCGGGTCCCATACCGGGAAAAGTACCGTCTTTTTCCCGAGCAGGGACGAGTCCTCGGTGATGACGTCCGGCTCCCGCATTATGGCGGAAGCCCGCACGGCCGTTCCGTGTGAGTTGTGGTTGCGGAAGGCCCGTATCGCGGCCTCGATCCTGGTCTCATACCCGACGCTGGAATCGTGCTCGTCGAGCTGGAGAATAAGGTACGGCTTTTTCGCCCCGTCCATGATGCTCTTGAAATAATCTATGACAAAGGAATCGGGCCCGCACTTGAACGAGGTGATAAGAACCGGGTAGAGGCCGTCCTCCTCCGTGATGTGCCGGGCGGTTTCGAGAATGCGGGACGCGTAGACCCAGTGGAAGGCACGGAGGAGCCACTGCATGGGCGAGGTCCTGTTCTGATCGATCGGGATCATGTCCTGGAACCAGGTTTTGATTCCGAGACGGGAGAAAATTTCCGGGATCCCGTTGTTCATTGCCGGGTTGAGGACCGTGTAGGGCCGCCCGAGGAAGACAACCTGGATATCGTTGTCATCCCGGGAATTCTCTTCGTACAAGGCAACAAGCTTACTCTGGCGTTCTTCGTAAAACTCCATGGCGCTGTCATAGGCCTGGGATACCTGGAGAAAATTTATCCTCTTTCCGGCAATCCTTTTTACCATTTTATAAAGCTGTGTTCTGGTGTAAAAGCTGCCGATTACGGACCGGAGGAGGGGCATGAGGAGACGGCCGGATTCGTCCATGGCGGTCGCCACAACGGACGGGGCGAACTGGGTGTAGTAGCAGTACTGCCGGCGCCCCCACTTCGGGGTGCTTTTTCTTTCCAGAAAAAATGGAAGAAACACATAATCGGCGCGGTCAAGGAGGTGCCTGACGTGGCCGTGAAGGGCGGTCAGGGGGGCGCAGAATTCGGCCCCGGCCAGTTTCTTTCCGTCACTGGGCCCTGTCCGGTAGTTTTCGCTGGTGACGACATTGATCGAGAGAATGTCAAAGAACTTCTTCCAGAGGTGGATCTCGTCCACCAGGTGGAGGGATGCCGGTATGCCCACCGTGACCCCGGCTTCAGGACCGGTTTCCGGTTTGAATTGTAGAACCCGACTCCGCTCTTTCAGGAGGTTGTGGGATTTCTCGTTTTTAACGAATTTTTTCGTTTCGTAATCACGGCCGCAGAGGAACCCGTAGGCGGTAACCTCGCCGTTTATCTCGGCAAGGGTAAGCTTGCAGTGGTTGGCGCAGAGATCGCACACCTCGGAGTGAACGGGTATGTTCTTTTTATAAATCCCGATGCCCCGGAATTTCGATGCGGCGTACCGTTCGTCCCTGAGGTGAAGGGCGACACCGTAGGCCCCGGTGAGGTGGCAGTACTTCGACACCATGACAGGCCTGCCGAGACGCTGTTCAAAGGCGGCGACCAGGGCCCTGTTTTTGGCGGTGGCCCCCTGGAAGAAGACCCGCTTTCCGATGTTCTTTTCGACCGCGACCTTGGTGAGGTAGTTTTCCCGCACCGAGTGAAGAACGCTCGCCAGGATCTCGTCAACCGAGTACCCCCGGTTCAGGTAATTGTTAATGTCCCGCTCCATGAAGACCGTGCACCGATCGCTGGCAAGGGGCGCCTCTTTTCCCCGGGTCCGGCCGGAAAATTCATCAAGGGAAACGTTCAGCTTTTCGGCCTGTTCCTCGATGAAACTCCCGGTGCCGGCCGCGCACACGTTGTTCATGATGGAGAAGGTGACCCGGCCGCCGCTGAGGGTGGTGAACTTGGAGTCCTGCCCCCCGATCTCGATGATGGTGTCAACCTTCGGGTCGAGCTCGACTGCGGCCCGGGCGTGGGCGGTTATCTCGTCCAGGGCGATGTCGGCGCTTATAATCTCCCTGATGAACTTTCTCCCGGAGCCGGTGGTCCCCGCTCCGAGAAATGTGAAATTAACGTTATGCGACGCTGATATGTCCTCTATTGCCTCGAACAGGAACTGGACAGCTTCCACGGGCCGCCCGGAGGTCCTGGTGTAAAGCCCGGCTATCACCCGGCCGTCGGTGTCCATGATCACGGCCTTGGTGCTGGTGGAGCCGATGTCTACGCCGATATAGGTCTCTGTGTCACCCGGCTCCGGTGTAGCGTAGAGGTCCACCTCCACCGGCCGGGGGTACTCCCCGTTTTTCGGCATGAACTCGTACCGCGTCTCGCTCTCGAATGAGGGGTAGCTCGTGAGGCCGAGTTCAAGGGGGGCGTAGTAGTACGATCTCGCGGCGGTTCCGCTTTTCAGGAGTTTCCTGAAATTTGGGAGGGGATCCATCTCGTTTATGTCATGGTTTTCCATGTGGATGAGGGCCGCCCCGATGGCGCCGTAGACCTGGGAGTTTTCGTCAACCAGTATCCCGGTATCGATAATCCGGGAAAGGTGCTTGACCACTGCCCGGTTCTTCGACACCCCCCCGATAAAGACGACCGGCCCCAGGGGCTTACGGTTATGAAGGAGGGTGTCCGCAATGTTCTTCGCAAGCCCGTAGGAGAGGCCGTCGCAGATTTCCGCCAGGGAATACCCCTCCTGCTGGGCGTGGATAAGGTCGGTCTTGGCGAAGACCGCGCACCGGGAGGCAATCTTCGGTATCTCCCCGGTGTTGTTGTAGGCGATGTCGCTGAATTCACTGATGCCCGAGAGGTTCAACCGCCGGGCCTGCTGGTCGA
The DNA here is from genome assembly GCA_964514165.1 of uncultured Leptospirales bacterium. Classification (GTDB taxonomy): domain Bacteria; phylum Spirochaetota; class UBA4802; order UBA4802; family UBA5550; genus CAZEPS01. The sequence goes on along the minus strand of CAZEPS010000027.1, from coordinate 20,638 downwards.
GGAAACTCCCGGTTCCCGCGGCGCACGAGGAGTTGGTAACGTACTTCCGGTACTCTCCCTTTTCGTCGAATAATACCATGCCGAATTTTTCGCCCCCGACGATAAGAACGGACCCAACCCTGTCGTGGTAACGCCGGACCGCCGCGATGGCCGCGAGCCGGTTATCGCAGACCCCGGCGCCCTCCAGTATGTCCGGGGTTGAACTGGTGACGGCGTACGCGGTTACCCCGGCACGGTCAAATGATTCGAGCAGTTCTTCCAGGTTCTCCCGGATTTGGCCGTTGTGGAAACGGTAACCGGTTTCGAGTACCGCGCCGTCCGCTCCGACCCTGGCGGCCCCTATTGAGAGGGACCCTATATCAATGCCAATTACTGACTTCATCTTTCTTCTCCATATCTATATATTGTTACAATCTCATGAACCACAGAGACACGGAGGCACAGAGGGAATGAGTTATGGTCAAGTTTTATCGCTATCAAATATTTTATCTTCAGGGATTCACTCTTAATTTACCAGGAGGTTTCCCTGTGGGCACGTATTATGGTTTAATTTTTATTCAGCCCTGATTATTCAAGGCATTTTTAAATGTACCCTTTATAAAATTCGATCCTGACAGCTTCACAAACTTTCTGCTTAATGCCTTTCTCTGCGCACTCGTTGCCTGATTAGACCGTTTTAGTAAAAAAATATTTACCGACGCAAATTGATTTGGGATTATTAATCCATCCCCCGGTAATAATCAAGTGTTTTTTAGGAAAAAAGATGCTGGCGGTGTTTTGTATATAATTTAATATATAAAAAGAAGTATGTAATAATTAAACAGAAAAGGTAGGATCTTTTTTTATCAGGATCTCCTTGATCTTTGAATCCCCGGCTGAGAAATAGATTACCGGTGATTCCATCAGCATGTATTCATCAAGGAGCTGTATGAAATCCTCGTCTTTTTTCATGTCAAGAAGTTCGATTTCGCGGAGGTTTCTGTTCCCGATAAATATTGCCTTCATAGTTATCCCTGCGGTTTAAATTTGACGGGGCCATCCCGGAATATGATAAACTCATTCCAGAGAGCCGGAATGAGTTTGACAGAGCCGTTCAAAGCTGAAAACAACTCTACAATAATTAATATATTTGTCCAGTATTTTAATAGAGTTTTTTTTTGAATTTAGGTAAAAAAATTCAGAATGGACCGGCCGGCAGGATCCGTTTCTGATAAATTGAACATTTTTTTTAGTATTGACTTTTACGTGAGCGGTTGTATTAATTGTCACAAAAAATTCAGCTGACATCGGTTTAAATAGTTATATGAAATTTAAAATGAGCACGAAAGCGATATATTGTACTATATCCCTTGCGGTTATCCTGTTCATCACTGCGAGCGCCGGCGCCTACAGGTTTGACTTCATCACGGTGAGCGACGTGGTCCGGGATGTGCAGAAAAAATTCGGCAGCCTCGATTCATACCAGGCCAGGTTCAACATCGTCTCTGAAAAGCACGGCAAGGCCAGCAGGCAGAGCGGAATAGTCAAGTACAAGGCGAACAATAAGCTCCTCATCGAGTTTCGCCAGCCCTACGGCCAGAAGATCATCTCCAACGGCAGTACCATGTGGATTTATATCCCCTCAATGAACGTGGTGGCGGAGCAGGATTTAAAGGATGATCCGGGTCTGTTTTCGACCACGAGTTCGTCAGGGCTCAGGTCGCTTTTCTCCAAGTACCATTACCGGTTCGCCTCAAAGGAACAGCCGGAAACGCAGCCGAACGGCGCGAAGATGTACACCCTTCTCCTGAAGCAGAAGGAGAGCAGGGCAGGTTACCGCAGCATCAAGCTTTGGATATCCGAGGACTATTTCATCCGCAAGGCGAACGGCAAGACCTCCACCGGCAAGGAGATCGACATTGTCCTTTCAGACATCAAGACGAACGTGAAGCTGCCCAACGGTATCTTCAAATTCGACATCCCCGCCAGGGCGCGTGTAATAAAGAATCCCATGATCTCGGAGGAGTAGGCTCGTGGAAAGCATTGGTGAAAAACTCCGGGCCGCCCGGGAAGCGAAAAAACTCACCGTCAAGGACGTGGTAAAGGACACCAACATCAGCCATCACTACATCGAGGCCCTGGAAGAGGAGAAATTCGACAAGTTTCCGAGCGAAACCTACCTTATTGGGTTCCTTCGAAGTTACGCGGAATATCTCAAGCTCGACACGGAAAAGATAGTCCAGTCGTACAAGGGGTACAAAATAGGCGAGAGCGTCACTCCCCTCGAAGAGCTGACAAGGCCGACCAAGTCGCCGCTTATTGTAAACGCCTCAACCTACATTGACCAGTACAAGAGCGTCATCTTCATCGCCGCCATAGCCGTGGCGGTCATCCTGGTCATTGGCGGTTTAAGGGCCATCTTCAAATCGGACATTGACATAGCCGAGAACGATTCCATCGAGGAGCTCAAGGATGAGTATAACGCCCAGAACAGGGGAAATGAGATTGAAAACATCCGGAACCTCCAGCTCCAGAACGACAAGGGCTTCATCCTTGTTTACAAGAACGAGGCGGTCCAGTTTATGGTCGACAAGAAAGAGGTGGTCTTTCTCCTGAGAGACATCAAGGGGAAAAGCGTTGAACTGGAGCTCCTCCCCGGCAACACCAGGCAGGTCATTGAGCTCGACGAACCGAAGACGGTCACGGTGGAGGACCTCCCCCGGGACGTTACCTTTACCCTGAAGGGCCTGACCGAAAACAGAGCAAAGATAATGGTCGCCCTGGGGGAGCGGCCTGAAGCAACCCCCGAAGAGGAGACAGTCATAGAGGAGCCGATAATGGAGGGGGACAATACCAGCGTTGTCGCCCTGAACAAGAAGAACCTCAAGATTGTCTTCGTGGCCGAATTCACCGAAAAGTCCTTTATCGAGCTCTATCTCGACGGGGTGAGGAAGATGCGGGGGTTCATCCCCGGGGGGACCCGCCAGCGGTGGGAGGCGACTGAATACATACAGATCAAGATCGGCAACGCCGGGGGCATGAGGGCAAACATCAACGGCAAGCCCTACGTGTTCGGCAAGTCCGGGCAGGTGGCGAACAAGGTCATCACCTGGAAGAAGGACGTGAACAACCCGAACCTCTACCATATCGTGGTCAACGACTGGTAAGAGCCCCCTTATCTGCGAATGTTCCATTCACGGGATATCACCTGCTACATTCTCTCCCTCGGCTGCTCCAAGAACCTGGTTGACTCGGAACGGGTCAACGGCGCCCTCATGGCGGCCGGATACCGGCCGGTACACGATTCTGAAAATGCTGATATCATCATAATTAACACCTGCGGTTTCATCGAGCCGGCCCGGGAGGAATCGATCGGGGAGATACTGGACGCCCTCGATGCAAGGGAACTCCCTCCCCGGATGAAACCCTTTGCCATGGAAAACACGACTGAAGAGCGGCCCTTCCGGCGCCGGGTCGCGGCCATGGGGTGCCTGTCGAAGCGCTATTTCGAAGAGATAGTGAAAGATATCCCTGAGCTCGATTTCGTGTACGGCATCCCGGACGACGGTTTTGTCCCCGCCCTGGGTTCCGCCCTCGGAATTTCGGCCGAAAAGTCCGAAAATCAGCGGCGGGTACCGATAACAATCGGTCTTCCCTACGCGTACGTCAAGATTTCAGAGGGGTGCTCCCACCACTGCAGCTACTGCGCCATCCCCCTTATCAGGGGCGAACACCGGTCGTATGATAGAAACGCAGTGCTCGACGACGCAAAACGCGCGGTACGGGGGGGCGCCCGGGAACTGATTCTTATCGCCCAGGACATTACCCGGTACCGGTGGCAGGAAACCGGGCTACCGGAACTCGTGAACCTGCTGTCAGATATTGACGGGGCGGAGTGGATCCGCCTCATGTACTGCCATCCAGATTTCATCGACGACACCCTCATCAGTGTGATGGCCGAAAACGAAAAGGTGACCAGGTACCTGGACGTCCCTTTTCAGCACGCCAGCGGCAGGATACTCGCCTCCATGGGGCGGAGGGGCGACGGCGATGCATACCTGTCACTGGTCGCGAAACTCAGGGAGCGGGTGCCGGGAATACGGATCCGCTCCACCTTCATGGTCGGATACCCGGGGGAAACGGATGGTGATTTCAGGGAACTGGTCCAGTTTGTCCAGGAGGCGCGGATAGACCGGGCCGGGGCCTTTGTCTTTTCCCGGGAGGAGGAAACCCGGGCCGCCGGACTCGGGGGCAGGGTGCCGAAAAAGACGGCAGAGGGGCGGTATCACGAACTGATGTCGCTTCAGCAGGGGATATCCCGGCTGTTGCTGGAGGCCATGATCGGAAGCGAAGTAATGGTCATGGTGGAAGAACGGATTGACGAACAGACCTTCCTCTGTCGTACCGAGTTTGACGCCCCGGAGGTGGACGGCTTTTTTTACTTGACCGCTGATGAGGCCCCCCGTAACACTATTGTCAAAGCCAGGGTTACTGACGCTGTGGAATACGATCTCATGGGAGTTCTCTGTTGAAGCTGACTGATTTTACGTTCAACGTCCCGAACCTCTTGTCTCTGTCGAGGATAATATTCATACCCCTTTTCATATACTTCCTCTCGCTCAGGACCATTACCGGGTGGATCTGGGCGCTGGCGGTCTTTTTCATCGCCTCGCTGACTGACCTTCTCGACGGCTGGAGCGCCCGGAAACTGCAGCAGGAGTCTGAATTCGGCAGGTTCTTCGATCCCCTGGCCGACAAGTTTCTCGTCATCTCGGCCCTTATCGCGGTCATTGCCATCGATCCCTATTTCGAGATCTTAGACTTCTGGATGATACTGGTCATAGCCGGCAGGGACGTCATGATCACAGGTATGCGGTACCTTGCCATTCGCCGGGGTACCGAGCTCAAGACGAGCCAGCTCGGGAAGGTGAAGACCGCCTTCCAGATGGCCAGCGTTGTCATCATAATCATGATATACATGGTGAGAAAGGGCGGGGCGGTCCTGACGGACAGGTCCATACCCTACTGGATTATGCTCGGCGTGACAATTCTGACCGCCATATCCGGCGCCCGGTACCTTTTATCGAACTGGCGCCTCTTCCTTCCGGTCAACCCGTCTCAGAAGGGCCGGCCCGGGGAATGAACCTGAAGGAATTCATATTTACCGGCATGTATTCCGGCTATTTCCCGGTCGCACCGGGGACAGCCGGTTCCCTGGTGGCCATGGGTATCTACATCATCGAGTATTATCTCTTCGGAAAGGCGAGCTGGATAGCCAACCTGGCCGTTGTTTTGGTGATGATCTACCCCTCGATAAAGATATCGGGGGAGGGGGAGCGCTTTTTCGGAAAGAAAGATCCCCAGGAGGTGGTCCTGGACGAGATGCTCGGCTACTGGATCGCGGTCCTGTTCTATCCCTTCAACTGGAAGATAGCGGTCACGGCCTTTTTCGTGTTCAGATTTTTCGATATCATTAAGCCCTTTCCTGTCAACAGGATACAGAAGATGCAGGGGGGGATGGGTATCGTCATGGATGACATAATCGCGGGAGTATACGCGAACCTTGTCATGCTGGTGCTGACGGTGATCCTGCCGGCGTTCAAGATTTCTATTTTTTAACCGAGGTAGCCATGGTACGTAATCGGAAATTTCTCATAATTCTCATCACGGCCCTTGCAGTCGCTGCCGGGATACTTCCCGGAATGGAGGCGTGGCTTCCCGCTCAAAACCTGATCCGGGACATGAACATACCGGAGTCACCGTCACCTGAGGAGGGCAACTCCTGCCTCGACTGCCACGAGAAGCTGAAGGGGAGGCTTTACCAGCCGGTTGTTGAATGGAAGAAAAGCGTCCACTATACCGTGGGGAACAAATGCAACCTGTGCCACGGGGGCAACCCGGCAATCAACGACGCGGAGCTGTCCAAGAGCAAAGAGTATCATTTCATCGGCAAGCCGGACAAGAGCGTCATCACCGACTTCTGCGGCAGGGGGGGGTGCCACGCGACGGCCCTCATCCAGTTCAAACGGGGCCCCCACTACCAGTCGGTTCTCGAGACGAACCAGCCGAACTGTACCCACTGCCACGGCTCCCATAACATAAAGCGCTCTTCGGTCAACATCATCACCGAAAAAGACTGCACCGGCTGCCACAGCATTGAATATTCCCGGGCAATCGTCGAGGACATCAAGTCGATCGAAACCAGCATCGACTCTATACAGGAAAACATCAACTTCCTTGAGAATAAATACGCCGACGTCGAGGATATCCAGGAGCGTCTTGACCGGACACGGCACATTTTCCACCAGCTGGTGCACGTCTTCTCCACCGAGGAGATGAAGACCAACAAGCGGATTCTTGAACTTGAGATCGAGAACCTGGAGAGGGACTCGCTCACCAAGGTGGCCCTGTTGAAAAGGCTCGACATCTTCTACATCATCATGGCGGCCTTCGGCCTTTCGGTCATCGTCGGTATATCCTTTTATACGATTTACATGTACTCGAAGAGACGGTAGGAAAAACAGCGGTGAGTCACCTCTTCAACAGGGAAAAGCTCCGTTACGTCAAGGGAGACAAGCCGGACGTGGACTGTGTTCTCTGCGCCATTGACGGGGGGAGTCCCGAGGTGCCTGACCTGGTGATCGCCGGGACAGAAAACTTCATCGTGGCGGTCAACCTCTATCCCTACAACACCGGCCACCTGATGATTTTTCCCCGCCGGCACATCACGAGCCCCGACGAGTTTACCGAAAACGAGGCGCTGGAGTCCCACAGGGTCCTGGCGCAAACCCTTAAAATCCTCAGGGAGGAGTACAGCCCCGCCGGTTTCAACATCGGGTACAACCTGGGGCGAAACAGCGGGGCCAGCGTTGAACACCTGCACCTGCATATCGTCCCCCGGTTCGAAAACGAGGTCGGGTATCTCGATGTGCTCGCGGGGACCCGCATAATAGTCGGCGACCCGAAAGAGATGAGAGATCATCTGAAAAAAAGGTTTCAGGATACTTCCCCCGGCCTTTTTATCCCGTCCTGTTAACAATTATTTGACAAATACCGGCCCCGAATTATTCTTGTTCCATGAGGCTGGGATCGCCCGTTTCCGCCTTTACTTTCGAGACCCACATTCTTGAAATATATTCGGGGGCCGGGGCCCCCGTGGATATATCATCAGGGGACTTCTATAAACTATGTTTTTAAAGTCCCCTTGTGTGCACAAAGTCTGACAAAACCAGCATTTATAATTTTAAGGATAATTGTAAATGCTGGTTTTAAGATGTGCCCATTAGTCGAAGCATTCTGAATGCGGAAGAAATTTCTACAAACACAATGAGGAGGTTCTCATGGCTTTAAATCCACTGGTTGACTCAAGGGACGTGAGGTTTATCCTTTTTGAACTCTTTGAAGTCGATAAACTGACCGAGTACGAAAAGTACGCGGATTTTGACAAGGACACCTTTGACGAGGTCATCAACCTGGCAGAGACCATCGCCGTGGAGCAGGTCTATCCGGCAAACGCCGAGTCAGACAAGGTCCACGCGCAGTACAAGCCCGACACGAAAGAGGTCATCATACCGGAACAGCTCAAACCGGGCCTTGACGCCTACTACGAGGCCGGTTTCGTCGGCCTGGCCATTCCCCAGGAATTCGGCGGCATGGGGATGCCTGACGTTATTTTCCAGGTGTGCAACGACTACTTTACCGCGGCAAGCGTTTCCTTCACCATGTATCCGATACTGGCCCTGGGTGCGGCAAATCTGTACATCAACTTTTTACCCGATTCACCCATGAAACGGATCGCAATCGAAAAGATGCTTTCCGGGGAGTGGGGCGGCAGCATGTGCCTCACGGAACCTGACGCCGGTTCAGACGTCGGCGCTCTCAAGACCAGGGCCACCAGGAACAACGACGGATCCTACTCAATAAAGGGTAATAAGATATTCATCAGCTCCGGGGACAACGACTACTATAAGAACAACATCCACCCGGTACTGGCACGGATCGAGGGCGACCCGGCCGGGACGAAAGGCATCTCTATATTCATGGTCCCGAAATATCTCTTCAGCGACGACGGGACAATGGGCGAGTTCAACGACATCGTCTGCTCTGGCATCGAGCACAAGATGGGGATTACCGCCTCGGCAACCTGCACCCTGAACTTCGGCGACGACGGCGAGTGCAAGGGCTGGCTCATGGGAGAAGAGCGGAAGGGCATGCGTATCATGTTCCAGATGATGAACGAGGCGCGGCTTTACGTCGGCCTCCAGGGCTGCTCCGTATCGAGCGCCGCCTACAT
>CAZEPS010000027.1:0-12356 GCA_964514165.1 uncultured Leptospirales bacterium | reverse complement strand
ATGATGAACCCCGAGGCCAAGGGGGTCGCCATCATCGAGCACCCGGACGTGAAGCGGATGCTCCTCTCCATGAAGGCCAAGGTCGAGGCCATGAGGACCCTGGCCTACTACTGCGGCTACCTCACCGACCTGACCCACGTCCTCGACGGTGAGGGGAAGGACGAGGCCCAGGGGCTTCTCGACTTCCTCATTCCCATATGCAAGGCCGGGAACACCGACACCGCCTGGGAGGTGACCGGGGACGCTATCCAGGTGTACGGCGGTTACGGATTCTGCACCGACTATCCGGTGGAACAGTACGCCCGGGACGCCAAGATTCTCGCCATCTACGAGGGGACCAACGGCATCCAGTCCATGGACCTCACCATGAGGAAACTCCTCATGAACAAGGAGCAGTACAACTACAACATTTTCAAGAAGAAGCTCCGCGAGTCCCTGGACAAGGCCAAGGGTGTCGTGGACGACAAGTACATCACGATCTTCGAGACGGCACTGGAAAAGATGGACGAGACCGTCAAGTACCTCCTGGAACAGATGGCCGGGGGCAAGTTCCTGAACATCTTCGCGGTGGCTACCCCGCTCCAGAAGGCATTCACCACCCTCACCTTCGCGTGGATGCACCTCATCGGCCTTATCGAGGCGACACCGAAGATGAAGGAGCTCGTGGGAGACGCCAGGGGCGAAGATCGGGACAAGCTCCTCGAGGACAACCTGGAAGCGGCCTTCTACTCCGGCCGGGTGCTTTCCGGGCAGTTCTACATCGGCGCCGAGTTCCAGAAGTTCTTCGGCAAGTGCGATTATATCCTGAGCGGCGAGAGCGCCGTGGTCAAGGCCTCGTCGCCGGTCTTCTCCGGGGCACTGGAAGAGTAGAAATCACTCAATCGCATAAACTGAAAAGCGGGGACAATTCCCCGCTTTTTTTATATCACTTTCAGTATGTTCTTAGGAATCGGGAACACGGCGCTTCGTTCCCTGACGATACCGCCGTAGAGTATATTCAGGAAGGTAATCTCTACCTTCTTCTTTTTTTTGATCCAGCTGAGAAGGGCCGCGCTCTCCTCCCTGTCGAGGTGGAAGGTGAAGATGATGCTCGACGGAGAGTCCGCGGTCATGAAGAGGAGGGTGAGGGCGAACCTGCCGTTATCCTTTTCAGCGGTCCATTTCGCCGAGGCCGGGTCCATCTCCTGGATAACGTCGTCGTGGTCAATGTAGAGGAAATGGTAAGCGTTTTTCGTTTTCAGGGTAATCATTTCTCCCGGATTGGAGAGGTGTTCGTAAAGGAATGACGATGCTCCTTCCCGTGGGATTTGCCCGCCGTCCGGGGTCTTTTTTATCTCCTTTAAAATACTTTCGACATTTTTTGTTATCTGCTTTTCTATGCTCATTTTTGCCGTTCAAACTTTTTGGTAATTTTTTTGGAATTTGACATGTTCTTAATAGACTTGCTGCAAAACTCACTGTCATTGCGAGGCAGTTGCAGACTGCCGAAGCAATCTCTCAACAAAATTGCGAAATCATTTGTATTATCATGAAATATGGGTATTCTCCAATTAATATGTAAGCTCGCTTCGTCGTTTCACACCTCACGATGACTTTTGACTTGGATTTGCAACAAATCTAATATACCGAGATAAAATCAGCGAATTCTTATATAGTTAATGGTTTATTTTATCCTGACCGGTATCCCCGACACGGTGAAAAATGCCGCGTCAGCCATCCCGGCAAGCCGGGCGTTCATTATGCCGTGAAGGTCCCGGTACTCACGGCTCACCCTGTCCGCCGGCACGATGCCGAGCCCGAGTTCGTTCGATACCACTATCATTGCTCCGGCTGTACCGTCAACCAGTTTGTATAACGGCTTACAGTACTGCCCTTTGAATATTCCGTCGGATTTCATCAGTGAGGCGTAATCATTATTTTCGGATTGATAGTTTTTTCCGAGTACTTCCATCAATTTTTTCAGCGTGTCATCGAGAAAGGTACCGGCATTATCGTTTCCCATTTTATGAAAAACGTTTCCGAGCCAGGTGGTGGCGCATTCGAGGAGGAAAACGTTATGCGATTTCAGAGTGGAACGGACCGCCCCGGCGATGTCAAGCGGTTCCTCGAACGCGGTGAACCGATCACCACGCCGGGCGCGGTGGAGTTCTATCCGCCGGCGGAACTCCCCGTCCATCGCCTCGGCCGTGGCGATATACGCTACGGGGCTGTTTTCCCCGAGGAGCCGGTTGATCTCCAGTGAAAGGCTTTCCCCCAGTAAACTCTTTCCGGACCTGGCCCCGCCGGTTATGAAAATGAGAAGTGTTTCCATGGTCATGCTGTTCTAAGCCCGGGGGCGGCAATTGTCAAGCAACTGAACGAGAAAAACCCCTCCACGGGAGGGGTTTTTACTCATTTGTTATATTTTAGCCTGGAAGCCGCCGTATACAGTGACCCCGGGCATCTGGTAACCGCGGACCTCTTCGTAATCGCCGTTGGTAATGTTTTCTGCACGGGCGAACACCTGGATGTATTCCCATACCCAGTAGGAAGCGGCAAGGTCGAGCTTAACGTACGAGTTCATCTGTTTCATGTAGGGGTACACGATAAAGTCTGAACGCCGGCCGACGTAATTGACCGTGGCATTGAGGTTGCCCTTCTCTTCGAGAAAACTGAAGTTGACCGTAACGCTTCCCTGGTGTTTCGGCCTCCTGAGGAGCTGCCGATCAATCTTCCGGTACCGGGCTATGTTATAGGTGTACTGGGCCGCTATGGAGAGGCATTTGACCGGTTTCAGCATGAGTATGGCCTCGACCCCGCGGCTGATGGCGCTCACGTTGAAGTACTGGTAGAGGAAGTCGTCGTAATAGATGAGGTTTTTGTAGTCGATAGAGAAATAGTTTGCTTCTATAAGTATCTTTTCTCCCCACAGTGGCTGTACGAACCCGGCATCGTAACTTTTTGTTTTTTCGGGAACAAGGAAACGGTTCCCGTAGTAGGTCGTCATGGAGGGCATGTGAAAATAGGGGAATGCGTATCTCTGGTACAGGGAAGGGGTCTTGTAGCCGGTGCTGAAGCTTACCTTGAGACGTGTTTCTGTGGTCGGGATGATAAAGGAGCCGGACGCAGAATAGCTGATGTTGTGCCTGAAGTGCTCCGGGTGGGTATACCTGATCCCGGTAATGATAAAAATTCGGTCCATGAGCTTCAGGTGGTTCTGGGCGTACACCGCGATATTCTCTTCGCTCTTGTCCACTGCATCGTATGGTGACATTGAATACGGTCCGAACATGGAGGTGCCCCAGTAATAGGGCAGGGTCTTGGCCTGCTGGTTGTCGTACACTGTTCCGATGATAATTTCGTCTATATCTTTTATTTTGAAGGTGTTCTTCCACTCACCCTGCTTCATGGTTCCCTTGAACCACATGTTCAGGTATTCCAGGCCGTCAACCAAATCAGCGCTGTCTTTGTCCCTTCTGAGCTGGTTCATGTAGGAGAACGAGGCCTCGGAATCCCACCATTTGAATACCGGTATCGAGTACCCGACCCGGAGCGACAGTTTTTCCGACGCGTACCGGTGGTTCGGATCGTCGTCAAAGGCGGCGTCGTCAATTTCATAATTCGAGTCGTAGTAGCGCATGGTCAGATCGAACCAGCTGTCGTGAACGAATTTCAGGCCGAGCCTGGCGGACACAGAGGTGTTCCTGTAGCTGTCGTTGTCGAAAAGGAAACCGTAGCTGAAACGGTTTCTCGCCGCCTTTGAAATTCCCCGGGAGTCGGTCCTCGACGCGCCGACCGAATAGTAGGCGTTATCCGAACCGCCGTTAACCGTAAGCCTCTCGTAAAAGGTCAGGTGGGCCCCCCCCTCTGCCTTGAGGGAAAATTCGGTATCGCCCTCACCCTTTTTTGTGATTATGTTTATGACCCCGCCCAGGGCGTCGGATCCGTACAGAGTGCTCTGGGATCCCCTGATGACCTCTATCCGTTCGATATTTTCCGTGGTGAGATTGCTGAAATCGAACCCCTTCGCCGGGGCCGTGGGGTCGTTCACCCTGACCCCGTCGATGAGAACGAGGACGCTGTTTGACGCGGCGCCGCGCATGTACACGTCGGTAAGACCCCCGAATCCGGATGAGCGGGACACGTTCAGTCCCGGGACCTCGTTGAGCGCATCGCTGACGCTGCGCTTGCCTTTTTTTTCGATCTCATCACTTGAAATAATCGTGATGGAAGCGCCCGTCTCCCGTTTCATGATCTCGGATTTTGTCGCGGTCACGACGATTTCCCTGTCGCTCGTTACGCGATGACGGGTCTTTTCTCCGTCTTCACTATTCTGATCGGCTATAGCGGTCTGTTTATCGTCAGTGTCTTCCTGCGCTTTCAGGGCGGGACTGAACGATATTGTTAATAGAAAGGCCAGTAGAAATGAAAGATATCTCATAAATGAACTCCTTGTATAGAATTATGAGATATCCCTGAAGAATGCTTCGGAAAATAAAAAAACACGCCCCGAAGCGTGTTCACCTGTTTTTAATCCATTTCTGGATATACCGGTTCCCTATCCTCGAGGATACCCCAGTATTGGAAGATCTGGCTCATCCGGCAGGGCCGGCATCACAGTTGCGGGACAGCGCGGGATTCACACCCGACTTCCTCCAAACTGGAGATAGTATTTTTTATATAAAAATTTTGTCAATCACAAATACAATAGTTTTCTTAAAAAATCGCAGCAGTAGATTATTCTCTTGTCAAATCGGCCGGTTGTTGCAAACTTTTGGGAAACACTATTTATTAAGTAGAGATATTATTTCTTGTAAATGATTTCATTATAATATTTTTATTATATCATTATTTAATCTTAACATTCTTAACGGTCATATAACATTATACAGACATTTTGTTCATATTAATTCGGGTCAGGGTCATGAATCTATCTTTAAACACGGATACAGAAGAATACAAAGAGGTACTTGACGTCAAGGTGCTCCGCCAGGCATTTCCCACATTTATCGATGATCTCCCGGCGCCGCTGAAGAAACTCGTGGACGGCCCCTTTGATCGCTTCATTGAGTGGCTCATGGCGATTAAAAAAGCCCGGTTCATCGTGGCCGACAACCGCTGCCTGAAAGACGGCATCGATTTTATCGAGGGGATGCTCAGGTCAGCCGGTATCGACATCGGGGGCCATCATGATCTCTCAAAGGTTCCCCGGAAGGGGAGGGTCCTGGTTGCGTGCAATCATCCCACCGGCGTCCTTGACATGGGGATTGTCCCCGTTATCGGACGCGTTCGCCGCGACATCACCCTGGTGTTGAATCCGATTTTTACCAAGATGACCGGCCATGACGACGTTCACCGCTTCTCAGTCACCGTGCCCATCTTTTCCAACCCGACCAGGGAACAGCGGGAAGCCTTCCACAATGAAATCGAGGACTCCCTGCGCCGGGAAAAGGCGGTTATTATATTTCCCGCTGCCGAGGTGGCGCACCGGTGGCAGGGCCGGTTCTACAGTGGCGATCCCATGGACGCTGACTGGAAAAAGGGTGTAATCCACTATGCCCTCAATACCGATACCCCGGTACTGCCGGTCCAGATTCACACCCAGACCAGGGTGAATCCGAAAAACTCCAGGCTGTTCTATATCATCAGAAAGTTTGGAATTGCCGGGGAAGTCATATCCCAGCTCATGATCTTCCACGAGGTACTCTTCCAGCTGAAAGAGGCTAAGAAATTCGGAAGAAAACTGTTCGATATTACCGTGAAGGATATCGTGCCCGTGGAGCAGGTACGGGACTGGGCCAGTACTAATAGCGTCAGCGGGGCCGCACAGAGATTGCGGCTTCTGGTTAACAGCTGTTAGTTTTATACGGTGTTTCCCTCCTTTTAACATTTATTGAAATGCCCCCGCATTTCCTGCAGCTGTAATTTGTACCAGCGTTTCGTTTAACACGACAAAAATTATATCTTGCAACAGAGCACGTGATTTGATATAATTGGAACCGCTATGGTGAATCGCTCGGACAGGGCCAGGATACTCATTGTTGAGGATGAACAGATAGTCGCTCTTCATCTGAAAGATATGCTCGAGTCTTTCGGCTATGAGATTATCGGGATTTTTTCCACGGGTAAAGAGGCGGTGGAATGGGCAATTGAGCACAAGCCGGACATGGTCCTCATGGATATTGTTCTCGACGGGGATATAAACGGCATTGAGGCGGCCCGGGAAATTCACAAAAAAGCAATAGTACCTATCATCTACATAACGGCGAACGCTGACCGCGAAACAGTGGAAATGGCCCGGGACACGGTTCCCTACGGGTACCTGAACAAACCGATAAACATACAGGAGCTCTATTCGAACATCGATTCAGCACTGTATCGTTTCAACCTCGAGAAGCGCCTGCGGGAGAGCCGGGAAAAATACATGAGCCTGGTGAGCAGCCTGGATGAGATACTTTTTTCCCTTGATGAAAACGGTGTTTTTACATTCATAAGCCCCCAGGTTGAGAAACTGCTCGGTTACAGGGCGGATGAACTGATAGGGGAGCCCGTGTCCCTGATATTTTACCGGGATGATCTTCCACTGCTCGCCAGGACATTTGAAAAAAGAAAACAGGGCATTCCCGGGGAAGCGGAATACCGTCTTGTCACCAGGGACGGCAGGATTCTCTGGGGGAGGACATCAAGCAGTCCGGTCATGGTTGACGGCCGGTTTGAAGGGGTCAAGGGAATCGTCCATAACATCACTGAGCGGAAAGCCGCGGAAATGGCCCTCCAGGAGAGCGAAGAGAAGTACCGTTCACTGGTGGAGGCCGCTATTGACGGCATATGCATCATCCAGGAAGGAGTTATAAGCTTTGCCAACAACCAGCTCGCGTCCCTGCTGGGATATTCCGTCAGTGAACTGCTCGGCTCCGGTTTCGAGAACTATATTTATCCTTATGAACTTGAAAATATCAGGAGAATCTGCAGCGCCATATCTACCGGTGAACTGAAGCCTCAGAAGCTTGAGACCGCTCTGATAGACGCTTCCGGCGCGAGATTATACGTGGAGTTCAGCTTTAATCAGACAACTTTCCGGGGGAGGGGTTCCCTCCAGGTGATTGTGAGCGACATTTCGGAGAGAAAAAAAGCGGAACAGCTTATGATCCAGACAGAAAAAATGGTCACCGTCGGGGGACTCGCGGCCGGCATGGCCCATGAGATCAACAATCCCCTGGGGGTCATACTCCAGGGTGTGCAGATCATAGAGAACCGGTTCTCACCTGACCTGGACCGAAACAGGAAAGCGGCTAGAAAGCTCGGCATTGATCTTGACGGCGTCATGGACTATCTGAAAAAACGGGAGGTTTTTGAATATCTCGATGGCATCAGGGAGGCCGGGACCAGGGCGGCGAAGATAGTGACGAACATGCTCCAGTTCAGCCGCAAGAGCAGGCGGGACAAGGAAGAGGCAGACATTCACTCACTGATTGACAATACAATTTCCATCGCCAACAACGATTATGACTTGAAAAAAAAATACGACTTCCGCAAGATAAAGATCGTGAGGCAGTATGGCGAAAACATCCCCCCTGTCAGGTGCTCGAGTTCCGAAATTGAACAGGTGGTTTTTAATCTTCTGAAGAATTCAGCCCAGGCATTCATGGAGAAGGGCCGTAAAAACAAATACCCCATGATAACCATAAAAACCGGCGTCGAAAAAAACTACGCTGTCATTTCAATTTCAGATAACGGCCCCGGGATTGACAAAACCATTCTGAAAAAGATTTTCGATCCCTTTTTCAGCACCAAGGAAACCGGCTTTGGGACCGGCCTCGGGCTCTCGGTATCCTACTTCATTATCGTGAACAACCACAAGGGAATAATAACCGCAGAATCGGAGAAGGGCAGGGGATCGACCTTCACCGTTAAATTGCCAACGGGATAAAGGGTATGAGTCCAGAAGACGTAAAAGTCCTTATTGTTGACGATGAAGACATGGTGTGCCGGATGCTCAGCGGGTTTCTCGAAGACAGGGGATTTACCGTGAAGACGGCACTCAGGGGTGAGGACGCCCTGGAGCTTATTTCCGGTGAAAATTTCGACGCGGCAATCGTGGACATACGGCTTCCGGACATGAGCGGCAACGATTTCATTCTCCGGGCCGACAGCATAAAACCGGGCATTGAATTCTTCGTGCATACCGGGTCTATCGATTATTTACTGCCGGAAGAACTCATTAATCTCGGCATGTCGGAGGATTCAGTGCTCCACAAACCGATAATTGACATGAACGATATCACCCGGGCCATACTGAAACGGCTCGACTGATCAGCGTATTTTCAGAAAATCGATTTCGGCCCCCGCCGGGGCAGAACCGTCGCTGTAAAGGCAGTAGATGCCCCTGAGGGTAAAGGCGCTGTTGTTTTCCGGCTTGATTCTTCCGGCGACAACCTCCCCGTCAATCGACAGCGAGGCGAACCGGCCGTCATCGCTCTCCAGCCGGTACTCGTGCCACATTGACGTCGCCGCAGGTATTTTTCTTCCCGAAATTTCGATCGCTTCCTCGGCGATGACAAGCTGAAACACCGTCCCGTTTCCGAGAGAATATGCCGCGGTCGAAACCGGCCCGCCGCCGGTATGCCGCGCCCGGGCGACCAGAGTAAAGGCCCGGGACGTGGTGAACCTGTTGAACAGGCCGGACGGCTCGCCCTTCGCTCCCTTCAGAAAGGCTACGCGGCGGTCTCCGGCGGCGGTGAAACCGATGGCGTCGCTTTTTTTCCCGGCCGCGTGAATCCAGTTTTCCGGGGTGTTTGAGTCGATCCACCTGCTGAAGTCCTCTTCGAATGACCACACCTCAACCGTGTCCTCTCCCTTGAAATCGGAGGGGTCCACCTGTTTCAGGAATTTCCCGAATATCCATCCCCGGAGCCCGGAGAGGTTCGCCACCATGTACCAGTAGTCCCTGACGTCTCCAATCTGGGAGGTGTCCATCGATTTCTCGATCTGAATCAGTATCTCGTCCTCTTTGATTTTTCCCACGAGCTTTCCCTCGATGCCGGGGGAATTTCTCAGGTTGACGTTGTTCCCGGTGCAGCGGTAGAGGCGGTTCATCTCCGAGCTGGTGGGATATTTTTTCACGTAGGTAACGATGATGCTCCAGAGGATGTCGCTTCGGTCGCTGAACGTGACGGTCTCTGTTTTCAGGCTGTCAAAAAGAACCCGCACTATCTGTGACAGGTATGTCGTGTTCGGATGGGCGCGGTAGAAATCAATGACGGCGCCAATCTGTTTTTCCGGGTCAGACCTCCCGACGTTTTCGATCTCCTCGAACTGGAGGTCCTCGATGAGGCTGCTTCCCCTGAACCGGGAGGTGAACTCGTCGTAGAACTGCCCCCGGGGAACGATGCGCCCCTGTTTCGGTCCAGGCACGTATGCGAGATCTCCGCCGGTCTTTTCGTTGAGATTTTTCAGCTTTTTTTCGATCTTCCGCTTCGCCTTTTCGAATTCTTCCTTGTCACTGTTCTCGAGGGAGGCCTCCCTGAGTTCGTCGTCGTACCTTTTCTCGAGTTTGCGGGCCAGGCCGTTTATGGATCTGCACCGGTAATAGTGGATCTTCTCGCTGGTGTCGTAATCGGCCGTTTTCAAAAGGCCGTTGAGCATCACGATCGCGTCAACGTAGTCACCGTCCTCGAACTGCCCGATCGCCTCCTCCAGGTCGTTTTTCTGGAAGTAACGGACACCGAAGAAAACCCCGGTTCCGAGGGCGAGTATGACCAGTGTGATAACAATCTTTCTCATGATAACCCCTTGTTTGCCTTGTTACATGGTGCCGTGTATCATAAGTTCAATAAGGCGATGCCCCTCTTCGATGAAGAGGCCGGTTTGGGCCAGGGCCCGCTCGGAAAAGAAACCGCTTTTTTTCATGCCGGTGAACCCGCTTCCCCAGCCTCCTGTCCGGACCATGGCAAAGGGCACCGGTTCGTCCGTGTGGGTCATTATAGAAAGCGGGGTCGGATGGTCCGGCATGACCAGGAGGGAATAGTCGCTGAAACCGGCGAGTCCTTCCATGACCGTACCGACCACCAGGCGGTCAAAATCCTCGATTGATTTGAGCTTGTGACCCAGGTTGCCCTCGTGCCCGGATTCGTCCGGGGACTCCACGTGGAGGTACACGAAGTCGCGGTCACGGAGGCCCTTGAGCAGGGCCTCGGCCTTGCCCCGGTAGTTCGTGTCAATGTATCCGGTCGCCCCGGGCACCGGGATCGGCTTTAGCCCCGCGGCCCTTCCGATACCGTGGATCAGGTCCACGGCGGATATGGTGTAGCCGTCGAATCCGAACCGCTCCTTCATGGTCTGCATTGCCGGCTTTCCTCCGCCCCCCCAGAGCCAGACCGACTCCGGGTTGCCCCGGAATTTTTTTCGTGCAGAATCAATTTTTTTTGAGTTTCGGATTATCTCCCGGGACTCGTCCATGATCTCCCGGAGGAGGTCGGCGCCGTCCCCACGGGGAAGGTATTCTTGAACCCCGCGGCCGGTTATGTCGTGGGGCGGGGTGGTATCGGTTATATTTGCGTGGTGATAGTCCCGCCAGATGACGATGTTCCGGTACGAGACACCGGGGTGAAATTCTATGAAACCGCGTTTATTGTTCTCTGCGAGCTCCCTGATTACCAGGCGGGTGAATTCGGTGTCGATGTGGCCGGCGGTGAACTCCTCCATCTTGCCTTCGGTGACGGTCACGATGTTGCAGCGGAAGGCCATGTCCCGGGGGCCGAGTTCGATGCCCATGTTCAGGGCCTCCAGGGGGGCCCTGCCGGTGTAGTATACCTTCGGGTCGTATCCGAAAATGGATAGGTTAGCCGTGTCGCTCCCCGGGGCCATGCCGGCAGGGACCGTCCTCGCCAGGCCGGCGATTCCCTGTGACGCGAGTGAATCCATGTTGGGGGTGGGGGCGTACTCCAGGGGGGTTTTTTCTCCCAGTGATTCGACCGGGTGATCGGCCATGCCGTCACCGAGGAGAATGATGTATTTTCTGCTGTTTCCCATTTCAGCCGCCGGGGAATTACGGGATCAGGCCGACTCGGATATCCAGCTTGATCCGTCGCTGTAATATTCCTTTTTCCAGATGGGGACTTTTTTCTTTATGGTGTCGATGATGAACCGGGATGCCTGGTACGCCTCGTCGCGGTGAGGGGACGAAACGGTTATAAATATGCTCGCATCACCGATTTCAACGTGGCCGTACCGGTGAACGATACAGCAGCCGTTCAGGGACCAGCGCTCCACCGCCTCGTTCATTATCTTTTCCATTTCTCGGCGCGCCATGGTGTCGTACACCTCATAGTCGAGGGAGGTTACGTCTTTACCCCGTGACGAATTTCTCGCCCTGCCGATAAAGCTCACGACGGCGCCGTCAGCGTCGGTCGCGACGCTTTCCATTAAACCGCCGATGTCAATCGGGTCTTTCTGGATAATAACCCGCTTCACTGCCTAACCTCCGCTGACCTGGGGGAATATGGCCAGGGTATCGTTTTCATCGAGGGTTTCGATGCCTGAGCAGTACTCTTCATTTTTCGCGTAGAGGAGCTCGTCCCGGTGGTTCGTGAGATCGGAATAGTTTTTCGCCAGGAGGTCAACCACCTCGCAAATGGAAATGCCGTCGGACACGATGAGATCTTTCTCTTCGAAACCGACCAGCTCTTTCACGCTGGCGAAGGCCTTGATTCGTATTTTCATTTTTTTGTCTTGCTTTTCGCTGATTTTGGTTTTGATTTAGATTTCAATTTACTTTTTGTCTTCGCTTTAGCCTTCGGTTTTGTCTTGCCTTTGATCCTGGCCCCGGCCTCCCTTTTCATTTTCTTTATATCCCTTTTCGAAAGGAAGACGTAGTGCTTGATATAGGGCTGAAGGCTCTCGGGAAACTGGTCTGTTTCGGCGTTCAGGGGGTCTTTCAGGATAGCGCTCAGGCTCGCCTTGGTGATGTCCTCTTCCAGGGTGTCGATAATGGTCCTGAAGCGCTTGGTCACCTCCCGGTCAACAGCGTCCGTGGAAAGTTTATTCATCTCGGTATAGAGCTTCAGAAGGTTCTGGTTCTTCTTTTTCTTTTTCGCCTTGGATGACGATATATTCTGTGACCTTTCAGCCATTAATGTCCCCCACAGATTCAAATTAACGCAGATGTTATTCAGTGCCCTGTTACTGTAAAGGCAATTTTTTGTTTTTTTGGCGGAATATTGTGCTCCAAAAAACATGTTTTGGAATAAATAGTGTAAAGATATATAAATACTATTTATAAAACTTTTAGAAGTTTCCGATCATATACATAGAACTACAAACCAGGGATATGCATATGAAGTGTTCACGATGCGGCACTGATTTAAACGAACTCAACT
>CAZEPS010000026.1:0-28133 GCA_964514165.1 uncultured Leptospirales bacterium | reverse complement strand
AGCTGAAGCTTGGGGTCGGCAACAATCCATACAGCAGGGATGATAATCTCTATAGCAGGGGTGAATACAGAGATACCCTGAAAAAAGAAGCCCTCGAATATTCCGCCAACGTTGAATTATCATACCCCCTGATGAACAAGACGGCCCGGGCGTCAGTGAGCGAGGCCCGGCTCATTCTGAAGCAGTCGGAGCTCGACCTGGAGAAGCTCGAGAAGGAGATTCGTGATGAAATCGCGTCCAACGTGAAGGAGTGCGAATCCGCCTACACGATATACGTCCAGACGAAGCAGGCCAGGGAATACGCCCAGAACTACTACTACCAGGTACTGGCAAAGTTCCGCCGGGGCCGGTACCAGGCCCTTCAGATCAAGCTGGCCCTGGACGCCTACATGCAGGCCCGGTACGGTGAGATCGGTGCCCTGGTCGGGTACAATATCGCCCTGCTGAAGCTTGACATGTCGCGAAACGTTGTTTTCGAAAGGTTCGGTATCGACATTGACGCCATCCTGAAAAGAATCGAGAATTAGGACGGCCTGTGAACTGAAGCGCTACTTCGGGGGAAAGTTGTTCGGATAGAACTGGCCGGTTATGGTATCTCCGTTGTTAATCGTGTGTATCGTATTCGGAGAGGTGGCAGTAGGGTCGTCGACCAATGTTATGGCGTTAAAAGTAGCCGAAGAGGTTGCAATCTCATAGGTCTTTCCGTTTATGGTCACAGTTGGCGGGTTAGGGGGAATAGTGGTCGGCCCTGATGAAAAGGGTGTTGTTGTCTCAGCTGTTCCGACCTTGCCGTCTATGATGACCTTGATTGTCCAGGTGTCGTTTCCCACTACATGGTAGGCGTAGAGGGTGAAGTTACTCGGCGACACATGCAGGTCCTTGGCTACGAAACCCTCATATTGAGCCAGTCCGACCAGGCCCTTGAAATAAACCGCAGAACATTGAGCGTTTGCGCCACAAAATTCAGTAAATGATCCTGTAAAACTATATTGTTTTGCGTCTGAAACAGGCATTTCAAAAAAACGGGATCTCTTTGGTACTTTTGTATCTGTATCATCAGGCTGGAGGCCCGGGGGATTGATAAATCCAACTAATGGCGTTTCCGCCTGATCGTCACCACATCCGGGCAGGAACAGCATAATTGTTAGTATGCCGCTCAAGATAAAAAAAGACAGTGATTTTCTTAAAATGTTCATTTTACCAGTTATAGCCTGTTATTAGTTATTAATTGCCAGGGGTTTTTAAAATGTTTAAGCTTATATTCTCAAATGCAAGAAAACAGATTTTTATTATTATTGTCAATCATCTAACCGCTTTTGTTACAAAAAAGATTCTCGGTCTCTAATATATCTTTTACTTGACTAATTTTTCATAGTTTGATACACGTTTGTGAATATAAAAGATGGAAATAATAAAAAATTAAATATCTGTTCAAGGAGACTCCATTGAAGAGAATCATGCTAATCTGCTCAATCGTTATCATGGCTTCCACGTCGGTTATGGCATTTAACGTTAATCTTGATCCCCAGGGCGCCTTTATGACCACCAAATCAACAGACAATCACTTTGCCTATGGGGGTCTTCTTGGATTCAGCATTAACGATAATTTCAACATTGTGGCGAACGTACTTTTTACCTCAGGTTCCTACTATATCAGCTCTTTCAAGATGGAGACGAAGCATACCTACTATATGGGGGGCCTTGAATATATCATTCCGGGTGAATTGATTCCCTGGCTTTCCCGTAACCGGTTGAGTCTCAAGGCTTCAGCCCTGACCGGGTATGCTGAGAGCAAAGCTGTTTCAAGCGCGAATCCCTTGCAGATTATTGGTCCGCCGCTATACTTTTATCTTCCCCCAAACGTTACCGGCACCGGGATTCCTCTCATGATCAAGGGGGGTATCATGTTTGATATCACTCAGCATTTTGCCCTCTACTTTGACATGGGATACCACGTTATTTTCTCAAACGCGACCCGGGCGAGAACCGGTTATACCGCGTACCAGGATAAGTTCATCACCGGTGATGTCCAGGGTTTAATCATCAATGTCGGGATACGCTTCTCGTTCCTCAAGAGGCAGAGGCTGTATTAATAATATTCCGCGAAATTAAAGGGAAGATGAAACTCGTCAAAATGTGTCGATTTTTTCGATGCGGACCGACATCGTATCAATAATTTTTTTACTTATTCCCGATACATTTCCCTTTATGTTTGACTGCATCAGGATGAGTTCCCTTGTTCTCGGGTTGATGCAACGGACCCAGGCCCGGTTCTTCCTGTCGTTGAATCCGATTATGATTAGATAATCGATATTGAATGATGCTGAAAGCCGGGCCAGCATTTCACCATTGGTACCCAGGTAATCAGCATCGTATATTTTATAGAGGCGCTTGACCGTGTCTATCCTTTCCCGGTGCCTCTGGCCTGACCACTCGCCAAAGGGAAACCGGAGTTTTCGCAGGTCTGTTACGTAGTCATAATAATCGTCTTTCAGCCTGAAGTATTTAAACCTGTCAAGAAGGGATTCAGGAAGGATATTTTCCAGGGTGTTTCCGTGAACTCCCCCCAGGGAGTACCCCCCGGTCAGGAACGTTCCGTAGAGGAGGTTAAGGTCGAGGCCATCCAGGTTGGTCAATATACCGATCCTGCTGTTTTTCGGGACAATCCCCTTCTGAAACACCTGTGAACTGCCCATGAAATGGATAACAATCTGGGCGATCCTGTCCACCAGTTTGAAAATTTCGGTTTCCATTCTGCCGACGTTCGTGAATGAGAAGATCTTGTTTGAGCCGTGAATATAGAGGTTCAGTATAATCTTCACCTGGTTTCCCGGAAGGGGAGTGAATTCTCCGTTTATGAAAATGTCCGCCCTGAGTTTTCTTGTCAGCTCCGAGAGCTCGTAGGGCTCGTAACTCTTTTCGAGCTTTGATTTGCGGCGTTTCAGGAGGTCTTTCACCTTTTCCGGCTTCATTACCCTTACCTTGAACATGCTCCGCAGTGTATTAGCGAAAGAATTGGGGAATATGGTCTCGAGGTAGTCGTAATTGGCGTCATTTGACATGTTCGCCAGATAGCCGAAGGCAATTTTTGGCGCTGCTGATACCGCCGGTGCCGTGAACAGGCCCACGGAAAGTATCGCGACAGTGCAGAGGAGGTTCTTCTTCATACAATACTATTCGCCGAGATCAACCCTGCTCATGCTGGCGATAAAATGATCGATGACCGATTCAAGGGTGTCGTTGTACCTGGTGGGATAGTTTTCAAGCCAGATTATCTCGTTTGTCCTGAGATCGATTGCCCGGCCCCAGCTTACATTTTCCCAGGCGCTGAGTTCCAAAAGCACCAGGTAATTGACGTTCCAGCGGTTTCGCAGTTCCGTGAGCATCTCAGCCTTGTTGACTTCAAAGCCGTATATATGGAGTTTAAAGATATTATTAACGGTCTTTTCCATGGACAGGAAGTTGTCCATTTTATTAACACGGGAGAGCCGCTTGAAATCGTTTATATCAAAAACATCGTGAATCGTATAAAAATCAGAGGCATTGACCGCCTTGACATCGTATCCTTTTGCCATGAACCTGCTTAAGACCACGTTCTTCAGCTTGTTCGGGGAATCTATGATGATGGCAATGGAATTGCCCGGTTGTATGGTCCTCGTTACATGCCTGACCCCTTTTCCGCTTGCGCAATGGATCGGGAAAATAAGGGCTGATAAAATAATTATAACTGGAGCATGCCTTTTAATAGAATTCATCAATTTTCTCCTCGCGATCTGTATGACGTGAATTGTTTTTATACTGCTATTGTCGTCACTTATAGGTACATCTATAAATCGGTTTTATTCATTATTTAAAATGGATAAAACCGATTTAAACCAAAATATGTGCCCAAAAGGGAACCTCATGTTTAATTAATAGAGGTTTCATTATTGTATTATAATATATTGAATACTGTCAATAAAAAAAGGCTATTGTTAAATAGCCTTTTTAAGAATCACTAATTTGCTTTCAGCGTGTGCTGAATCTATTTCCCGGCAGATTATTCAGGCTAACATGTTCCTGCCGGCTACCGCTACTTTTCATCGTCTTTTGCATTCTTGTCAGAGTCTTTTGACTTTTCGTCTTTCTTTTTGCCGTCTTCCTCTTTCTGTTCCTTCAGGTGTTTTTTGAATCCTTCCCTGTTCACTTTGCTCTCAGCGATGAGGTTCATTATAAACTCGCTCGATTTCGCTTCGAGTTTCTGCATGAAGATCTGCTGCTTTATCCCGTTCATCACCTGGTCGTTTATCGGGACGCCCTTGAACTGTTCCTGGTTGTTCCGGTAGAACATTTCGGCCTCTTCGTCGGACACCTCGATTTCGTCCTTGTGCTTTTCGAGTATATAATAGTTGGCAGCGGCGTTCAGATTGGAGAGCTCAATCAGTGCGTTGAGTTCTTCCTTGTCAATGTCCTCGTCGTTCATTGCTTTCCGGTAGAGCAACTTTCTGCTCACCAGGTAGTCCATGAACTTGGTTTTATTAATAGTGGGATGCTCCGCCAGCTGGGGATCGTCGGCAAGTTTATCGATCTCTTCCTTGTCCAGGTTGAGCAGCATCTTGTTCTGGGTGTAATAGAACTTGTAAAACTCGTCAATGGAGATCTTTTCGCCGTCAATCTTGACCGCCCATTTTGATCCCTTTTTACAGCTTGTCGCCGATATCGTGAGTAAACTGACAATGGCGATAAGAAATAATCTTTTAATTACCATTTGCTCTTCCTCTGTGAATAATAGATTTTTGGGTAATGTTACATAAACCGGTTCTGGTGTTTTTTATATGGTGCCGGGAATCCGCAGGAAAACCTGTATGTGACAATTTTTTTTATACCCGAGTTTGGAAAACTGAAAGTAGCAATCATTGGATTTGTTGCAACCATTTTTTCAGCTCTGCCAGTTTTTTTTCATTGTCGCCGTATGTCGCCTTGAAGAGAAGAACCTCCTCGTCATTCCGGTCAATGGAAAGCCTCGGATCCCCCGCGATCTGTTCCACGAGCCACCCCCGGTCTATGACCGTATCCCCGGATATCCGTATGCGAATCGACTTCGAGTCCTCCAGGATCTCGCCAATCTCGAGTGATGATGCCAGGGTGCGTATCTTCTCGAGCTCGACAAGGATCGTCACCTCCCGGGGGACAGGGCCGAAACGGTCGGTGAGTTCACCGGTCAGGAGATCGATCTCGTCTACCGTCTCGCACGACTCGAACCGCTTGTAGAACTCTATCTTCTGGCGTTCATCCTCGATGTATTCGTCGGGAATGTAAAAGTCGGTCTTGAGAAAAACCGGGGTGCGGAAGATCCGTGAGGGGCGCTCCCCCTTCAGGTTCTTGACCGCGTCCTCAAGCATCTGGGTGTAGAGCTCGAACCCGACCTCCATGATGCTGCCTGACTGCTCGTGCCCGAGGATGTTCCCGGCGCCGCGAATCTCCAGGTCCTTCATTGCTATCTTGAAACCGCTGCCCAGGTCGGAGTACTCGGAAATCACCTGGAGCCGCTTCTGGGCGTCTTCTGACAGGGGGGTGTGCTTCTGGTAGAAAAGATAGGCGTAGGCCTTGCGCACTGACCGGCCGACGCGCCCCTTAAGCTGGTAGAGCTGGGAGAGGCCGAAGGTGTCTGCCCGGTTGATGATGATGGTGTTCACGTTCGGCATGTCAAGTCCCGATTCGATGATGGTGGTGCTGATGAGGACATCGTGCCTGCCCTCGAGAAATTCTATCATAACCGCCTCGAGTTCATGCTCGTTCATCTGGCCGTGGGCCACGCAGAAGGAGGCCTCGGGTATCAGCTTCTTTAAAAGAACCTCCTGGGCGTCGATGGTCTTCACCCGGTTGTGCACGAAGAAGACCTGGCCGTCGCGTTCTATCTCCTGGAGGATCGCCACGCGGAGTATGTCCGGGTTGTCCTCCATGACGTAGGTCTCGATGGACTGGCGGTTCTCCGGAGGTGTGATGATGACCGACAGGTCCCGGATTCCCGACATGGCCATGTGCATGGTCCGGGGGATCGGGGTTGCGGTGAGGGTGAGCACGTCTACCAGGGTGCGGAACCGCTTCAGCTCCTCCTTGTGCTTGACCCCGAACCGCTGCTCCTCGTCGATGATGAGAAGCCCCAGGTTCTTTATCGTGAGATTTTTCGAGAGGAGGGCGTGGGTGCCGATAATAATGTCGATCTCACCTTCGGCGAGACGCTCCTGTATTTTCTTGATCTCACCCTGGGAACGGAACCGGGAGATCATGTCAACTTCAATCGGGTACTCGGCGAAACGCCTTTTAAAGGTGGAAAAGTGCTGCATGGCCAGGACCGTGGTGGGGACGAGAATCGCCACCTGCTTGCCGGCCATGACCGACTTGAACGAGGCCCTTATCGCCACCTCGGTCTTTCCGAAGCCGACGTCCCCGCACACCAGGCGGTCCATCGGCTTCGGGGATTCCATGTCGTCCTTCACGTCCTCGATGGCGGTTATCTGGTCCGGGGTCTCCTCGTACTCGAACAGGGCCTCGAACTCCTCCTGCCAGAGGGTGTCGGGGGGGAACTGGTATCCCTTCATGGCGCTTCGGGCAGAATAGATCTTGATCAGCTCCCGGGCGATCTCCTCCACCGACTCCTGCACCTTCTTCTTGATGCGGTTCCAGGCCGACTTTCTCCCCAGGTGGTCAAGGCGCGGCTTTCGCCCCTCGATGCCGATATACTTCTGCACCAGGGTTATCTGGTCCAGGGGGACGTAAAGTTTGTCCCCGTCGGCGTATTCGATCATGAGGAAGTCCCGCTCCACCCCCCCGGCTGACATCCGCTCTATCTGGTTGAATATCCCGATGCCGTGGTTTATATGGACAACAAAGTCTCCGGGGGTGAGGTCGAGAAAGGACTCGATGGGGCGGGATGTTTTCTTCTTGAACTGCTTCTTCTTCCGGTAGCTCTTGCCGAAGATCTCGTGGTCGGTAAGGAGCAGGGTCCGTGCATCTGTCAGCTCGATCCCCTCCCGGAAGGGGCTGAGGACAATGTTCAGGGGACTGCTCTCTCTGATTGCGTCGAAATCGCTGTCCGGGGTGAGCTCCCCGAGGAGATCGTACAGCCGCCGGGCCTGGCCTTCGAAGGCCGTGGTCACCACCACCTTCCACCCCTCAGCGAGCCGGGAGGCGAGCTCCTCCCGTACCTTTGTAATGCGGCCGTGGAAGTTCGGGATTCCCCGGAGATGCCAGTTCAGGGCGTTTTGGGAGGCGGTGAAAACCTGGAGGGTCAGAGCCTTCTCCTGGGCCCGGTCAAAGGCATCGAGTGACAGGAGTTTTTCCGGGGCAAGGCAGACGGTCTTCGATTTCTTGCGCTCGTAGAGATCGGTGAAGGTCTTTTCGATGAGGTTCCGCCTGGCGATGAGATCCGTGCTCTCGATGAAAACGTACAGGCATTCCTCCGGAACGAATGACATGAGGTCAGCGGAATCGATGACCGCGGGAAACACGTCCTCAATGCCGGGAACTGTTTCCAGGGCGCCGCCGTCAATCCCGCTCCTGAGGTCCTCGGGCAGGTCCGTGGATTTCTTCATGTTCTTTCCGAAAAAGGCAAGGAGGTTCTCCCGTTCTTTTTTAAAGAGAACAATCTCCTTTCGCGGGTACAGGGTCACCGTGTCGTGGCCGGTATGGGACACCTGGGATATGATGTCGAACTCCCGGATCGATTCCAGGGTGTCGCCGAAAAATTCGAGGCGCACCGGGTTGTCCAATGACGGGATGAACACGTCGATGATACCCCCCTTGACCGCGAACTGCCCGTACGCCTGAACCTGGCGCTCCCTGTCGTAACCGTATGACGAGAGCATCCCGGCCATGTCGTCAAAGGGATAGTCATCCCCGGCGGCGAGTTCCATGCCCCGGCGGGTGAAATAATCCCGGGAGGGGACCCTCCGCACCAGGGATTCGACGGTGGTGACATACACCGCCGGTTCTTTGTTCAGAAGACGGTAAAGGGACGTTACCCGGTCCCGCTCGATATGCTCCGGTGGTGAAATGTACTCATAGGGGAGGGTGTCCCATGACGGGATGGTATAGAGGAGATCCTCGTCCATGAGGCAGGTCAGGTCCGTGTGGATCTCCTGCATCATGAGGGACTGCTCCGTAACCACCAGTACTGGCCTTCCGGCGGTTTCGTACAGCGCCGAAATGATGATCGGATAGGACGAGGGATGAATCCCTTCTATCGAGGAGCCGGCGATTTTTTCGGGACCTCCCTCAATGCGCTCCCGGAGTTCCCGGAATTCACCGGAGGCCATAAAGTCGTGGACAAGAGGCTTGAGATTCATGATAGTGACGCAGATTAGGGACAGGGCCCTGATATGCAAGAAAAATAATTCGGCCCGCGGGATACTTTTTCATGATCCTGAGGCCCTGTAACGTAATCTGGCCCCAGGTATCAGATATACTAACATGAAAATGCATGAGTATGCATTTTCATGGTTTCTGAATGAGAGGTGCATAGCGCCTCTCAAGAAAAACTATGGAAAAACGAAAACATACCCGGGTACCCTTTGAGATTGAATCAACGGTTCGGTATAACGGCGCCGAGATCCAGGGGCAGGTTCTGAACATGAGCCTCCAGGGGATGTTTATTGATATCGACGAGTCCATACCGGTCGGCACCGGGGTAACCGTGAAACTGAATCTCTCAAGCGGGGGAATGGCCAGGAATATCACCCTTGAGAGCAGAATAGTCCGGTCCGATTCGGGGGGGACAGGGGTGAAGATAATGGATCTTGACCTCGATTCGTGTCTCTTCCTGAAAGACCTCATGCTAAACCGGTGCGACGAGCCTGCAAGGATACTGGACGAATTTTACGAATTCATTAACACGAACAGGACGGTACAGCAATGAAACTTTCCGAGGGAATTTACGCCTACATCTGGAGGGGGGTGTTCGAAAACAACTGCAACATGTATTATTTCGGCGAGCCCTATAATATACTTTTCGATCCGGGCCTGGCCAAGTATCTTGACGTGCGGTTCGAGGAGATGAAAAAAGACGGCCTCGACCCAAACGATGTGAAACTTGTTGTGGCCACTCACTCCCACCCGGACCACTTCGAGGGGATCCAGCACTTCCAGGACAAGGGTATCCCGGTGGCAATGCACAAGGACGAAATAGAATTTTACGAGACCGAGGGCCCCCGGTTCTGCCAGATGTTCGGCATGCCGTTCCCCGAGGTGAACTTTGATCACGTGCTCGAGGACGGGACCTGGGACACCGGTTCCGGCGAACTGGAGGTGCTCCACACCCCGGGCCATTCCCCCGGCTCAGTCTCCGTGTACTGGAAGGATAAAAAGGCACTGGCATGCGGCGACCTGGTTTTCGAGATGAGTTTCGGCAGGGTCGATTTCCCCGGCGGCGACGGGAAGAAGCTCACGGAAAGCATCCGGCGGATAGCTTCAATGGATATCGAGTACCTCATGCCGGGGCACATGAATTGCATCACCGGGGCGGAGAATGTTAAAAAGAACTTCCATGCGGTGGAACAGTATTTTTCGATGCTTTGACCCCCGGTATCACCGATAACAATCGGTATTTTGGGGCCCTGACCCCGATCCCGAAAAAAATCCCGCTTGCATTTTCCCAACCTTAAGGTATACTAAACTCATATCCTGGATGAGCGGCAGCAGCCGCGGGAGGTCCCCATGTCAGATAACCGGGTAGTAATCAAACGCCTCAACGCCGAACATCAGAAGGAGAGTTTCACCCGGTACCTGCCGCTTTCCGGTGAGATGGTGGACGCGGTAAGCGAAGAGGTGACTTCAATATTCGAGGAGCTGGGGGGAGGTTCCCTTCTAAAGAAGAGCGGCCGGGTTTACATCAAGCCGAATGGCATCGACGGCAAGGCCTACTGCCATACCAGGCCTGAGGTGGTGGAGGCGGTGATCCGGTACTGGTACGAGGCCGGGGCGGAGCAGGTCTTCCTCATGGAGAACTCCACCCAGTCGAACTATACCCGCATTGTTTACGAGGTGAACGGTTACCGGAAGATCTGCCGACGTACCGGGGCGGTACCGATCTACCTTGACGAAGAGAAGCCGGTCGGCTTCACTTTCACCGGGAAAAAAGCGGCAGCTGCAGGAGAGTCACTCGGGTATGACCTTGTCGATTTCGAGATGCCGGAAACAGTCGCCCGTGAGCTCATGGAACGGCGAAGGGAAAACCTCTATATAAACCTCCCGAAGCTGAAGACCCATTCCATGGCCGGGGTCACCCTGGGGGTGAAAAACCAGTGGGGGTTCCCCTTTCACGGGGGCCGGGGATTCGATCATAATTACAACCTGGCAAACAAGCTGGTGGATGTCCTCTCCCTGGTGCAGCCCGACGTGACCCTTATCGAGGGGGTGGAGGGGACCATACACGGCCACTACCCGGTTACCGCCCTGGCGGATCGTTGCGTGAAGCCCTTCCGGGTCCTCGTCGGCAGCAGGAACGTGGTGGCCGCGGACATGGCGGGGGCGAAGATCTTCGGCCTCTCCGTCAAGGATATACCCCATCTGAAAATCGCTCTGGATCGGGGACTCGGGGGCGGTGTCAAAAACCTGAATGACATCAGGCTCTCCGGGGACATCACGAAACTCCAGGGTCTCGACCTCATCGGAGACATGCCCCGGGGCGGGTACCCTGCCGATTTGATAGACTCCTTTCCCGCTGACGTAAACCTCATCTACGGTAAAGAGCTCGCCTGCAAAGAGGGGTGCGTGAACAACCCCCGGACCCTGCTCCAAGTTCTCCATCACGATTACAACGGCAGGGGTGGATGGACCCTCATCATGGGAAAGGGTTTCGACATGAAGGAGATAGACGCCGTGAACGGAAAGGTCCTCATAGCCGGGCACTGCGCAATCGAGGAGATCTCCGAACGGCTCATCAGCCGCCTGGGACGGAAAAACGTGTACCTGAGCGGTGAGTGCAACGATCTCGCCGCCACCACCGCGGCCATGCTTCACCTGGCCAGGGTAAATCCCCTGGAGTTTACTCCCATAAATCCGCTGAGGTCATTAAGGGCATATTTCACGGCAAAGCTCAAGGGTTCCCGGTCCAGGGTGCCGAGCCCGCTCTGCCATATCTTCAAAACTGTGTAATATTTTATAACGGAGGGCAGTCATGAAAAGGATCCTTAAACGCGTTCTTATCAGTCTCATCATTTTTTTCGTGGCCATTCTCGGCCTGCGCTACTACCTCATAGTCAAAAAAGTCGACTACCCGGTAAACCGGGACCCGGGCTGGAACCACGGGAAGGTCATGCACATACTTCCCACGGTGAACCATGAACGCATGCTCATAAAGATGTCCTTCATTGAACCGGTAAAAGAGGCCCCGGTCCTCAGGGTCGGCAACGCCGCGGCGGTCACCGGCGCCATGACCGACTCCGAGGGGCGGTTCTGGATGTTCGACGCGCCGGGGCTGAATCCGGACACGGAATATGTCCTGTCTCTCGTAGACTCTTCCGGAAAGCAACTCTGCGACCCCTGGCCGCTCAAGACCTTTCCCCATCCCTATTCAAACCCGGAGAGTGTGCGGCTCCTCATCTACACCGGCCTCGGCGGCCACGACGTACACCGGGAATGGTTTAAGACCGGTCCCCAGCCCCTTTCCATACGGAACCGACTGCTGAAACGGGCGCTCTCCCTGAAACCGGACGCCGTTATCTCTACGGGCGACCAGATATACTACGACCTTACCTACGACAAGCCGGCAAAGGTCATGGGGGCGTCACCGAGATCGAAGCATCATGTGGGGACATTTGATCGGGACAAGCCGGTCCTGGGCACGGAGAACGAGGCGGTGCTCAAGCGGGCGGTGGATCCACAGATTGCCTGTCTCTACGGCACGGTGTGCAGATCTTTTTCGATGTTTTTTCTTTTAGACGATCACGATTACTTCGAAAACGACACCGCCATGGAGGAGGGCGGTTTCGACATACGGCTCCTCACCCTGGGGTGGCGGAGCCCCTTTGTCAAGGGGGGGATCTCCTTTCCCCCGGACCCCTTTATGATGGAAATGGGACGCACCGTTCAGAAGCTTTACCTGCCTGAATACCTCCCTGACCGGGAACGGCCCCGGTCGCTCCCTGCTACCGGCGCGGACGACCGGGCACCAGGAGTGAGCGAGTGCTACGGCACCCTCCGGTACGGGAAACTTTTGGAGGCCCTCCTGTACGAGAGCAGGCGCTTCACCACCCTCACCGGGGACGACGCGGTGATGATTCATCCTGTCGCTGAGAAGTGGCTCATAGACCGGATGGGTGCCGAGGAGGCACTCCACGTGCTGAACCTGCCGGCAACGGTCTTCGGCTGGAGCGCGGGCAAGTGGATGGAGTGGTACCCTGATATTCGGGGCGATGACGGAAGCCTCACCAAAAAGATACCGAAATACCAGTGGCAGGCCGGATGGTTCGCCCAACATAACCGGCTCCTGAAGGCTGCGTCACAGATGAAGCGGAGCGCCCCTCTTTTTATATGCGGGGACCTCCATAACCAGTCTGAGGGTATCATCACGAAAAGCGGCGACCTGGACCTTTCTGAAAACCCGGTCATATCGATATGCTCCGGTTCACTCGGTACCGGCCACCGGATGTGGCCCTCGGCCTTCCGGGGCATGGTGGCGGAACCGCCCACGGACATTGTTATGAAGGAAAAACTGTCCCCTGTGGAAAAGAATGGCTTTGTTATCGTAGACATCACCAGGGACAAAATAGCAGTCGACTTTTACGCATGGCGCGAACCGGAACCGGTGAAAAAGATTGAAGCCATGGAGCCCTACCGGCGGACGGTCTTACGGCGGCGGTAACGTAAAATCCGAAAAAAAATAAAAAATTTCACTTGCCTTATTAGCCGAACAGTGTTAGATTTATAATACAACCGATAATTATCGGTGATTTTTGATATGAGAACCCGCAACGATGAACAGTATGAAAAGAACCGGCGCCATATCCTTGAAACCGCCCGGGACCTGGTGGTGAAACACGGGCAGGAGGTGGTTTCCCTGCGCATGGTGGCCCGGGAATCCGGGTACAGCCCGGCCTCCCTGTACGAGTATTTTGACGGATGGGAAGCCATTCTCTCGGAGCTGGCCTCCCGGGCCATGGATCTTTTAAACCGGGAACTCCGGAAGGTAGGGGAGCCTGATCCGATGGAGGAACTGGTCCAGCTCGGCATGTCATACATCAGGTTCGCCCTGGACAATCCCCGGGACTTTCTCCTGGTTTTTTCCCGGATGCCTTCCCGGCGCCGGTCCTTTGATGAAGCGGTCCCGGCCAAGTCCCCCTACGCGCCGGTTCTCGAGGCGGTACAGCGGTACGGCGATGCCGGGGGTTTCGATCCCGGAGGGGATCTCGACACGGAAACCGCCGCCTTCGGACTCTGGAGCCTTGTCCACGGGATAGCCACGCTCCGGCTGGCGCATCTTCGCGATTTCCAGGCGGATTTTTCTTCAGCAGTTGAGGGTATGATCCGCGCCTATCTACAGGGTCTGAAATGATTAATTTTTTTATACTAAAAACGAACACTGTTCGGAAATAATTTCAAGGAGGTTACTCCATGACATTAAAAGTCAATGAAACAATAGAAAGATACGGCTGGTGGCTGCTCCCCCTGGGGGCGGTACTCATCTTTCTTACCCATTTACGGTACGGGATCGGAACCTTCGCCTGGTTCGCGTACGCCCCCTTCCTGCTATTTCTTCGAATGAAGAAAGGGTTCCTGCCGCGGCTCGCCCTTTTCGGCACGTACTTCGCGGCCTGGTCCGTGGCCATCTTCAAGATCATCACCCCGCCGATGGAGTTTTATTTCTCTTTCGGGTTCGCTGTTATTATTGCCACCCTCCATTTCGTGGGATTCATTGCCTGGGATCTTTTAAAAGAGAAGAGGTTCGGTTTCCTGGTCTTCCCCGCAGCTATGGTGGTCATGGAATACATCCAGTATACCTTCACACCCTTTGCCAGCTGGGGGGCCGCGGCATATACCCAGGTCGATTCCATCGCCCTTCTCCAGAGCGTGTCCCTTTTCGGCATGGCGGGACTCGGTTTCCTCATATACCTGGTGAACATGCTTATAGCCGACTGGATTTCCGCCATGAGGCCGGCAAGGGCGACTGCCGGTACCGCCGTGATTTTACTGATAGTTATCGGTTACGGCCACTTCCGCGTCGGCCTGGGGGAGGGGGGTTCCCGTGAGATGGTGAAGGTGGCGGCTGTCGGGACCGACTCACGGGTGGCCGGGTTCCCCCTGCCTTCGGAGGAGGAGCGGCGGCTTGTGCGGGAGAAGCTCTATGAACGCACCAGAAAGGCCGCCCAGTGCGGTGCCAGGCTCGTGGTGTGGACCGAGGCCTCATGCGGCGTTCTGAAAGAAGAGGAAGGAAATTTTACCGGAAGGGTCAGAGCCCTCGGGAAAGAACTCGCCGTTGACATTGTGGCCGCATACGTGGTGCCCGTTACCGGAAAAAAAATATATGAGAACAAGTATATCTGGGTGAGGCCGGACGGGTCTGTGCACCACACCTATTTCAAGCATGAACCGGTTGCCGGGGAGCCGGCGGTAAGAGGGTCAGAGCCCCAGGTCGCGGTGGACGCCGGATACGCGGTCCTGGGCGGGGCCATATGTTACGATTACGACTACCCCTACCTGGCCCGGGGAAACGGGAAACTGGGGGTCGATATCGCCGCCCTGCCGTCATCCGACTGGCGGGGGATAGATCCGATCCATACCGGCATGGCAGCGCTGCGGGCAATCGAATCCGGCCATTTTATCGTCCGGTCGACCCGGTTCGGCCTTTCGGCGGTCATTGACCCCTGCGGCCGGGTCCTGGGGAAGCTCAGCCATTTCGACAAAAGCGACAAAATCCTCCTGGCCCACGTGCCGACCCGGGGTGTACGCACCCTCTATTCGGTTATCGGGGACAGCTTTATCATTCTCTGCATGATTATTATCGCAGGGGCGGCCCTGTTTAAAAATGATTAGGGTCGGGTGAAACGGTCAGCCGGCTCTTCCTCCCCTGGCTGCCCGGTGTAGTTTACCCAGGCTGATCTCGGTAACCCTTTCTCCCGCGGCACCGTTGACCGCGTTCACCATGGCCCGGGCCACGGTTCGCCCGTGAATGGGCCGAAAGGTGTAAAGAAAGAAGAGTACCCGGGTCAATATGTGGCCGATGTACGCACCCAGGGTTTCGCCGAGCCGCGTGTTCTCCCGCTTGCCGGTGAGGAGGGACGGCTTTATCAGCACAATTATCTCGAAGGGCAGTTTCTGCACGTCCCGGTCCAGCTCCCCCTTCATGCGGGTGTAGAATATCTTTGATTTCGGATTCGCCCCCGGCGACGAGACCAGCACCAGGGTCTTCACCCCGTTGTCAGCGGCCGCCTTTGCCGCGTTGTACTGGTAGGTATAGTCGACCCGGTACTGGGCTTCGAGGCTGCCGGCCGCTTTCCTGGTGGTCCCCAGGGCTGAAAAGAGCTCGTCACCGGTTACATCGGAAGACCAGATTTCCGGATTATCGAAGTCGATGATCCGCTCATCGAGCTTGTCATGGGTCAAACCTGATTCCCGCCGGACGAAAATCCGTACCGTGCCGTACCGGCCGTCGTTGAGTAATTCCTCGACGAGGTGGCTCCCAACCAGGCCGGTGGCGCCGAAAACGACGGCTGTTTTATTCATAACCTGTTTCTCCTTTCATTTAACTCAACACGGTAGTAACGTGTACGGGACTATACAGTCTCACGGATGCCGTGAGACCAATACCAACAGAATCACGCATATACGGAATTTTCTCCTGCATATATATTTATACTATAGAAAATAATTCAATAACTTTCTAAAAAACAGGGGCTTTCATGGATGAACATAAATCACGGACAAACGGCATTTCCGACCACGGTAACATGAACTCCCACGGAAATCACGGTTCCCATGATCACTCCGATCATCACGCCATGATGATACGGGACTTATGATGAGCAACAGGTAATCCGCTATGCCGGGGCCCTTGAGTCACGGTCGGAACATCCCCGTGCCGATGAAATTTTGGAAAAGACATCCGGTGAAAGAATTGAGCTCCCGGAAGTAGAGAACTTTAACGTCATTTCCGGGAATGGTGTTGAAGGGAAGGTCAACGGCATGGATGTGAAGGTCGTGAGCTCGGAGTATGCCGTCGAAATGGGGATGGAGATCCCTGACGAAGCGAAGGAGACTGTTATGTACTATTTCAGCAAGACAATTGACAAGGGATTTGAAGAAGCAGAACAACAGGTGCTGGAAGAATCAAAAAAGGAAGGATTCGGGATCCTTACTGAAATTGATGTTCAGTCCACGATGAAAAAGAAACTCGATGTTGATTTCAGGAAATACAAGATCCTCGGGGCCTGTAATCCCCCTTTCGCGCACAAGGCCCTCCAGGCCGAAAACAAAACAGGCACCATGCTGCCGTGCAACGTTATCATGCAGGAAACCGATGACGGGAAAATTGAGGTTGCCGCGGTTGACCCTCTCGCGTCTATGCAGGCCGTGGAGAATAAAGATCTGGAAGGGGTCGCAACTGAGGTCAGGGATAGGCTTCAGAAAGTCGTCAACAGCATTTGATATATAGAATAAATTCTGTTTGAAAATCTGATCCGCGTCTATTGTAATGGAACCGGTTAATAAACCTCTGGAGAGACTTTAATGACAAAACCGGACTCCACACCTTTGATCACAAAAATCGAATTGACTCCCCTCCATGTTCCTTTCGGTCAAATCGTGATCGACGCCCTTAAGATGGGCGACGGCAAAGGCATGGCCATACCCTCTGATGAAGGCTGGGAAGGCGGAGACTTTGTCATATGCAGGCTCACCGCAGAGGACGGTTCAACAGGGCTTGGGGAGATCTGCATCTGGACAGTCGAAACCGGCATCGTGCCACAGCAGGCCATAATCCTTATAGAACAATGGCTCGGCCGGTTCGTCCTGGGTGAAAATCCCTTTGCTGTGGAGCGTATACGGCACCGCATGGACGCCAACACTGCCAGGAACGACGTGATAAAAGGGCTTATAGACATGGCCTGCTATGATCTCATGGGGAAGATTTCCGGTAGGCGGGCCTGTGATTTCTTCGGGGGCCCGGTCATTGAGGAGATCCCCCTTGGGGCGCTCATTCCCATGGCTGACGTGAAGACCATGATAGACATCGGCAGGATGGTCTGGGCCCGGGGGTTCCGCACCATCCGCCTCAAGCTCGGGGCAGGGGTCAGAGCCGACAGGGAGATCGTCGCGGCTTTCCGGGAGGAGTTCGGGCACGACTTCCGGCTCCGGGTCGACTATAACCAGGCCTATTCCCCTCCTGACGCGGTCCGCGCTATCCAGACTATTGAGCCTTACGGTATTGATTTCGCCGAGCAGCCGGTGTGGGGTGCAGATTATCAGGGGATGGTGTATGTTCAGGAACGGGTCAATGTCCCTCTCATGAGCCACGAGGGGTGCTTTTCTTTACAAGATGTTGTCACCCTGGTGGAGACCGGTGCAGTGGGGGTGGTGGGACTCAACACGGAACGCCCCGGGGGCATTACCAGCATGCTCCGGGCGATATCCTACGCGGAACAGAAGGGCCTCGGCTCAGTGATCCACAACCAGGGGCTCGGGATAGGTAACGCGGTGCTCCTTCACGTGGCAGCTGCCCGCCATCACTCCCTGGGCCACGCTACCGAACTCTTCGGCCATATCATGATGGATGAGGATTTAATCATTTCCCCGATTGAATACACTGATCGGGGGACCGCAATTCTGCCAGGAGGGCTCGGCCTGGGTGTGGAGCTTGACGTAGGGGCGCTGGACAAGTTTGCCACAGGGAAGACGGTTACATTGAAAGCGTAACTCAGTACATTATGAATTTGTGAATTTTTTATGGGGTTCTAGTCTATTTTAGTAGTTTTATCAGGATTTCATCTGGTGGATATCCCCAAAATACTGTATAGGAGAAAATCTTACCATACTGTTTCCCAATACACAGATAATTCCGCCGATTCTTATCGGTGGATTCCCCATTTTTCAGCTCCTGTACTACTGTATCAAAATATTTTCTGTACGCAACTGCTATGATATGGGACACAGACATCTTGTACAGCTTTCGCATATCGATGCTTTTCTCATATAGATCCGGTTCCAGCATAATATGGGGTCGTTTCCATTCGGCATTTTTGTCCCGTTTCTGGTATTTTACCCTTGAGAACCGATTCTTATCGGTGTTTTTGCTCTCCATCATCTTTTTCAAGAGCAGAGAAACCAGTTTACTCCTGGAAATCGAGAACTTTTTCGCCGTTGCATCGATCCTGTCAATCACCACCCGTCTACAGTAAATCGTTGTGTCAATCTTCATGTACGTACCTCCGTTCGTATGAAAGCTATACGAACGGGAGGTACTTTTTTGTTGAATTTTTTATACGATTAATACATTAGGGAACCTCTATTAATTAAACAAGAGGTTCCCTTTTGGGTACATAATTTGGTTTAATTTTATTTAGCCTTGATTAATCAAGGCTAAATAAAATTGTTAGAGGTACCCTTTATTCAACATCACCGCTCTTCTCAATCAACCGCTGGGTCGCTGTCTCCTCTTTATATGTCGCCAGGCTTACCCCCACCATGAGAATAAGGCTAACGGCAATACTGACGATTATTGGCTCAATCCAGGTCGGAAGTCCCCCGGAGAGCTTAATCCCGTAAAGGGCCACAACAGTGATGGACGCCAAAATGGATGAAGACAGGGCCCCGGCCTCGGTGGCCTTTTTCCAGTAGATTGCAGCCATTACCGGAATGAAGCCTCCGGACACGAATATGGCAAAAGCGAGAAGGAGAATATCGAATATCCCCTGCATGTTCATGGCGAAGATGACCCCCCCGACGCCGATGACAATGATGAAAAGCCGGGTGTAAAGGAGCAGCTTCTTATCATCTGTATCCGGTTTAATAGCAGCAACAAAGTCCCGGCTGAAGGTCATCCCCGCTACAAGCAGGGCCGTATCAGCCGTTGACATCATGATGGCCATCATGGCGGCCAGGCAGAGTCCCTTCAGAACCGGAGGCATGTAGTGTATAATCAGCATGGGAATTGCTGAATCCGCCGCCCCGTCCTTGACCGGGAGTCCGGGAAGAATGTGTGCGGCCATGACTCCGAGGAACACGGCGATAAAAGTCCAGAAGAGGTAGATCCCTGCGGTAGTGAACATCCCCCTTCGTATTGTTTTTTCGTCCTTTGAGGCTGCGGCCCGCTGCCACAGGGCGGGATCAATGAGGCTGAATGGAATATCGATAAGAAAGATCGATATGATATATGCCGCGGTAAGCCCACCCCAGAACATTCCCGGCTCAGGTTTAAGATATTCTACTACCTGGGTAGAACCTCCAACATCGGTTATGATAAAAACTGGCAGGAGAATCCCGATCCCGGCGAGCATGATAACAGTCTGGATAAGGTCGGTGTAGGCGACCGCAACGAGCCCCCCCATTGTGGTATAGATGACCATGATTATCCCGGCCGCGATGACCGCCTCGTTAAAGGTTACACCGAGGTTCCCCATGACCGCGGTCACGGCCAGGCCCACTGCGATGAGCTGGCCCCCGAACAAAGCAATGACCGCCAGCATCATGACCACGGCGAAAAAGATCCGCATCCGGTTGCTGTACCTGAGCACCAGCACGTCCGGGATGGTCCAGATGCCGATACGCCGGATGGTGGGGGCGATGAACCCGAATAAACCGAGGCCAATGGCATATGCACTTGTTGCGAAGAAAAGGGCCAGACCGGTCTCGTAGGCCTTGCCCGCCTTCCCCATGGTTGATGCGGCACCCACCGCTGTACCAACCAGGGTGCCCAGGAGCACCGGGAAGCCGAGTTTCCGTCCTGCTATGGAATAATCCTGGGTGGTTTTTATCTTTTTGTTGGCAAAATACCCGACCGCGAGCAGGGCTAAGAGATACAGTAAGATAATAATGAGATCAGGAGTGCTATTCATGGTTTGTTTTCCTTCCTCTTAATATATGCATATTTATGCCATACTATTATACGGATGTCAAACAACTGTAAATGATTTTATATTTAATCTGACAACAGCAGAAACATGGTTCCAGAATATCATTCTGGATGCCTCTGGAATATCGTCCTGTATATGAGTTATCGTTTAGAATCATATTCCTGTAAGAATTCATTATGGTTTTCATGTATGTTTTACACCGTACATTTCCCGTACAAAAGACATATAACGAGGAAGAAATGGCAAAGAAGATTCTTTTTATAAATCCGTCCATCAGTAATACCGTGTTCGGAAAGATGAAAATGCTGGCCCTCCCGCCCATGGGGCTCGGTGTCCTGGCGGCTCTGACCCCGGACAAATACGAGGTCTCCATAATCGACGAGAACATGGACCAGATAGATTTTAACGCGGACGTTGACCTGGTGGCGGTCACCGCCTCCACGGTACAGGCCCCCCGCGCTTACCAAATCATGAATGAGTTCCGGAACAGGGGTGTCCCCACGGTCATGGGTGGGATACACGCCTCGGTACTACCCGAAGAGGCGGCCCGGTACGCTGACACGGTGGTTACCGGAGAAACTGAGGAGCTCTGGCCCCGGATTCTTGATGACTTTGACAATGGCAGTCTCAATAAACAGTACCAGGCGACATCCTTCCCTGATATGAAACTGATGCCGAAAATTGACCGGAGCCTCTTCTCGGACAAATACATGATTCAGTCGATACAGACCTCCCGGGGGTGCCCCTGCAACTGCAGCTTCTGCTCCGTCACAAAATTTAACGGGAGCCGGTACCGCTTCAGGCCGATACAAAACGTCGTGGACGAGATAGAAGACCTCGCCGAAAAGAGGCTTTTCATCGCGGACGACAGCATAGTGGGCCTTGGGCAGGCCGGCATAGACCACGCCCGGAACCTGTTCGACAACCTGACGGGGATGGGTAAATCGTGGGGATCCCAGGTCTGCATAACCATTGCCGAGCACGACGACCTCCTCAAGGCGGCTGCTCGGGCAGGGGCCAACACCTTCTACATAGGGTTCGAATCAATTGAAGCCGAGTCCCTCAAGACAATGGACAAGAGCATTAACCTGCGCCCCATTATCAGCAACTACCGGGAGACCATAAAGAAGATCCACGGCCACGGCATCGGGGTCATCGGCGGGTTTATCCTGGGGAACGAGGCGGACACCCCGGACATCTTTGACAAGACCATCGAGTTCGTCCACGAAACCGGTATCGACGGGTGTCAGTTTACCCTCATGACCCCCTTCCCGGGGACCAGGTACTATGACCAGGTAGAGAGGGAGGGGAGACTCCTCTTTACTGATTATCCGAATGACTGGGTGCGGTATAACTGCTACGAACCGGTCATCCAGCCGAAAAAAATGACCGTGGATGAACTGATGCGCGGATGGCTCAGGGTCTACGATGAGACATCGAACCTGGGCACCGCCCTCGGTCGGGGGTTCAAGACCCTGGTCAACACCAGGAGCATGTTGAACGCCTCAATCAACATATTCTGGAACTACTACAATTACAAGGCGGTGAAATCGGCCGGATTCATGAACTGAAAATACTATATCATGTCTTTTTCTCTGCTGCGGCGGTATTCCGCGGGGCTGATACCGATCATCTTCTTGAAGGTGGAGTGAAATGCCGAATAAGAGTTGAATCCCACGGCAAAGGCGATTGAGATGATCTGCCGCCGTGGCTCTTCGACCATGATCTTCTTCGCCTCCTCGATGCGGTAGCTGTTCACAAAATTGTTGAAGTTCTTCTGGTGGTACCGGTTCAGGAACTGGGAGAGCTGGTTCTTGGAGAGGCCCAGGGCGTCGCTGAGCCTCCCCAGTGAGAGGTCCTCGTCACAGAACATCTTCTCCTCCTCCATGATTATTTTGAGCTGCCGGTTGATGTTCTTACGGTCCACATTATCGAGATACGATTTCACGTATTTCTTTTTCGGGGGGATAGTCCCGAACTGCATCAGGTAGGGGTACTTGTTCGAAACCAGGAAAAAGCTGATGATGACAAAACTGATGACCACGCTGTCGATGACCAGGAGGCGGGGAGAGAAGGTCACCGCCCCGGCAATCCCCACCACACCGAGAAAGAGCCAGATGATGAGCAGGGTAATGAGGAGTATGATTGGCCGGTAGGCCATGTTCTCGCTCGGCTTCCTGAACCATATCTGGTATATTGACAGGGATATGTAGAATATCGGGAGTACCACCGCCGCCACAGACGATATCATAATCTGGAAGAACTTATACTCCGCCTCTATGATCAGCATCTTCACCAGCTCCTGTTTCACTTCAAAGGGGGCGAATCCGTAGGGAATAATGATGATGGTCACTATCATCAGGGGTATGAAGTTGATAATGTCCACCGGATAAAACTTCTGCTTGTTCTTGATAAACGAGAGGACGTAGAGGTAGAGGAGGGGGCCGATGCTGATCTCCACCGGTATGAGGAGGAGGAAATAGCTCGGGTAATCGAAAATCAGCTTCGTGTGCAACAGATAGATAAACAGGGACAGGTAGCCGAGCTCCGCGATGAACAGGGCCAGGATGACGTTCCTGAAGCGCCACGGCCGTATCAGAAGCCCAATGGACATCAAAAAGCTCAGGAAAACCGTGGGGTATATTATGTAAAAGATATCCATTCTTCCCGGATAACCGCCGTAAACAATCAGGGAATAAAAATATCTGATCTCTTAAAAAAAGCAATAAAAAAAACATGTTTGAGTAAAGGAGAAAGTTACAGACCAAATCTCTCAAGGATGTAAAAAAGGGGAGGCCCGGAAAGCCTTCCCTTTTGATTGTCAATAATATACCCGGTCAGGATGAAACGTAGAATTACCTACAGCTTCCCCTCCCGCTCAAGCCTCTGGATGTCGGCCGGGGTAATCGGTTTTTCCTTGCCGAGAATTTCGGCGGCCCTGTTCAGCTTCCGGACCATCTCGTCGTCCTCGATGACCCTGTGCCTGTTCGGGTCGAGATCCTCTTTGCTCATGGGTGGTATGTTCAGGTAGAGCTTTGCCGATGCAACGTCGTTGGGGCCGAAAGGGGCCTTGAGATTGATGTTCACGTTGCAGGTGGACGGCGGCAGGATGGACCTGTCCATGGTTACGACCTGCTGGGTGCTCCCTCCCGGGGTGATGGTCGCCACCTGGAGTATGCTTGATGCGGGGAGTTCCCGGTACTCGGGAGACCAGGAACTGTCGCACGGCTTCAGCTCGATCTCAGCCGTGTCAAAGGTGACCGTTTCATCGAAGATGTTCTTGAAAGTGGCGGTGACCTCTATCCCGGTATCGGTTACCCGGGGGAACTGGTCGTATATGACCGGCAGAACCGGGCTCCCCATGAGCTTAGTCAGGTAATGGACGTTCGGGAACGAAACCGTTGTGCGGCCGGTACCGGTCTGGCCCTGGCTGTCGGTTACCTTCACTGTAACGAGAAAACTTGACTGGAGAGCGTCCTGCTCCCGCTCCCCGTAATTGTGCTCCACGTAGCCGGTGTCGGTCGTTGCAGTGGTCCCGTCGCCGAAGTCCCAGG
This sequence comes from uncultured Leptospirales bacterium, assembly GCA_964514165.1. GTDB lineage: Bacteria > Spirochaetota > UBA4802 > UBA4802 > UBA5550 > CAZEPS01. The sequence goes on along the minus strand of CAZEPS010000026.1, from coordinate 4,537 downwards.
TATAGGTGCATTTACCGGCGAGCCTCTCCTGGTTCGTGACTTCGAACAGTGCCGTTTCCGGTTTCAGGTTGTGGAGACGGGAATAGAGGCTGACCGTCAGCCTGTCCCGGCACTCCTTAACGGTGACGCTCACCTTTTTGAAATCTATGTGCTTGCCCTCGTCCCTGACAACGATGTAAAACTCCCGCTTGCCCGGTTTTGAGTACTTTAATATGGCCGGGTTTCCCATCTTGTTCTGAATGCGGTAGACCAGGTGTTCGTCCTTTCCGTTCGGATTCTTGGCGATGACGGTCACCAAGAAGTCCTCGTTGGTGCAGACCGGATTCTTCTCTATGATAACGTCCCTGATGAGGTTTGCCCGTTCGATCTCGTAGGTATTTACATTAAAGTCATGGCCGAACTCAAGGCCGAAAGGGCGGAGCACGGCATTCTGGAAATCAGCGGAACCGTAGATGTTCTCGTGCTCCCCGATAACGAGGAGCCGTCCCCCCCGGCTTACGAACGTCTCAATCGCGGCAATCTCTCCTTTCCTGTAGGATCCGAACTTCGCCACGTTGAGAACCAGCACTGTTTTCGGCAGCCCGGTTTCCGCGAGGGCCCTCTCCAGGGAACCGGTCGCCCGTGACACGATAATTCCCCGGTCCGTGAGTATGCGGGCGAATTCAGAGTAGCCGTAGAACCCGGTGTCCCGGACGCCCCACACGTTGCCGTGACACTCGCCGTAGAGCAGTTCCACGGTACCGGGGGGAATTATCTCATCCGGGGGATGGTATTTTTTGGGAGCACGACACGAGCGCGAAGAGAAGTACCGGGGTAAATATGGCGGCGAAGATACGCATTAGAAATTATCGGCGTTGTAGAGGTATTCCTCGAAGAGCTTTGATTCGTCCAGGATTTTCTCGATCTCTGAAACCGTGTTCTTTATCGAGAGTTCAGCGTCCCGGAACGACTGCTTGTCGTGGGGAGATATGTTCCGCATGTTGTCAGGGTTTTTGTCCCTGAGAAACTCCTGGAGCCGGTTCATCATTTTGATGATCTTAAGGTAGAGATCGTGAATCATGTGGTACATCTCGTAATAGTAGATGAACTTCATGACCCGGTCCTTGTGGGCGGCCAGGGTCTCGACTATTTTCCGCCCCCTGGTGTCGATCTTCGACTGGTAATAGGTGATGGAACGGGGGTAGTTAATCAGCTCCTTCTGGTAGTTTTCCGTGTCTTCAAATCCCTGGAGTCCGTCTATTTCAATGGTGCGGAAGATGTCGTCCAGTTCGCTGCTCTCCGCCTTGTTGTCCTGGGACACGATGTTTGAATTCCGGATGTTCATTATAATACCGGCAATACGTCCCCGGTGGGTCTTCATCAGTTCTATGGAATTGTTGATATACTCTTCAGGGTCGAACATGGAAGAATCAACTGTTTCACCGGTTACCACCTCCGGTGGCTCTTCCTCTTTTTCGATATACTCCTCTTCTTCGTTGAGCTCATCGAAACTGGTCATTTTTTTCCGGTTAATTTCATACTCCATGTCCGAAGCGAGCTTGTCGTGGGCCCTGACCAGGCGGATAACGTCAACCTTTTTTGAGCCCAGGTTGTACTTGAGGCCGTAGAGGTTCCCGTAGGGATCGATATAGCGGTTGTTCATGTCATAGACGCTAATCCTGGAAGTGTCTATGTCGGATACGTCATTGATGCGGATGATGATGTTCTTCATTCAACCTTATTCGTCAATGGGCAGTTCCGCCAGGGGTTCGTAGAATTCAACGGCGAAGTAGGAGTCTCCGCTGGTCTTGCAGCCGGTGAGCCGCTGCACTACCTCGGATGGATTGTTCGCGAGGAGCCCGGTGCGTACCACGGTGCCCCTGACATTGTATTTCCCCTTTTTTGTCTTGAAGTGGACATCGGCGATATTCTCAATGGAAAGCCGTTCATTGCTGATGATAAAGAGCCCTCCCAGACTGATATCATGGATGCACCCTTTTCCCTTTTTCGGTTTGGCGGTTGACAGGTCCATTTCTTCAGGGTTCCCCTGGTAATAATCGAATTTCGTCTTTATCTCACAGAAATGTCTCAGGAATTTCCTATTGTCCGTCATGGTTCTCCTCGCGCGTAATCGCTGTGCCGGAATTTTCTCTTCAGTGGTAATTAATCACGACTGATTGTAAATGTCAAGAGATGTTTCAGGCGGGGGAGACTAAAATCAGCGGGTATACCGGAAGATGTTGCTGTGTTGTAAAATTTTTCCCTCAACCGGCATTTTCAGCCCGGTCAAACCGTAAAAGGGTTGACGGATACGGGACATAATGAAGAATAAGAAAGGGTTTCCCTCAAAACAGTTAACAATCAGGTTTATCGTCATGAACAATCATAAGACAAAATTCATATTTGTAACGGGAGGGGTCTGTTCGTCCCTGGGGAAGGGGATATCCATAGCGTCCCTCGGACTGCTGCTGGAGGGGCACGGGTTCACGGTCTCCATCATCAAGATGGATCCCTACATTAATATCGACCCGGGAACCATGAGCCCGTTTCAGCACGGTGAGGTCTACGTGACCGAGGACGGGGCAGAGACCGACCTCGATCTCGGCTACTACGAGCGCTTCACCAACTCGAAACTGAGCAGGATGAACTCCGTCACCACGGGCCAGATCTACAATACGGTCATCCAGCGTGAGCGGAGGGGGGACTACCTCGGGCGGACGGTGCAGGTCATCCCGCATATAACAAACGAAATTAAAAAACGTATCTATGACGTGGCATCGAGCGGCGACCTCGACTTCGTCCTGGTGGAAATCGGGGGCACGGTGGGTGACATCGAGGGGATACCCTTCCTCGAGGCGATTCGGCAGGTGCGCCAGGAACTCGGCAAGATGCGGGTGCTGAACGTACACCTTACCCTGATACCGACCATCGCGGCTGCCGGGGAGCAGAAGACCAAGCCGACACAGCACTCCGTCAAGGAACTGATGCAGATCGGAATAATCCCCGACATTCTCCTCTGCCGCACCGGGACACCCCTGTCGCCGGAAAACAAGAGCAAGATAGCCCTCTTCTGCAACGTGTCCGAGCGGAACGTCATCTCGGCGGAGGACATCAACGGGTCCATATACGAAATCCCCTACATGTTCCACCGGAACGAGTTCGACACCATCGTGCTCGAGCACTTCAACCTGCCGGTAAACCAGCTCAAGCTCCCGAAGTGGGACAGGTTCATCAAGACACTCAGGAACCCGAAGAAGAAGGTCACCATCGCGGTGGTGGGTAAGTACATCACCCTTCAGGACTCGTACCGTTCGATCTACGAGGCACTCCTCCACGGGGCCGTGGCCAACGAGGCGGAGCTCGAGATAGTGCGCATCGATTCCGAGGACATCGAGAACTCCAGGAAGAAGTCGGTGAAGTCTTTCTTCCAGGGTGTGAACGGAATCCTTGTGCCGGGAGGTTTCGGCTCCCGGGGCATCGAGGGAAAGATAGCCGCCATAAACTACGCCCGCACGGAACGGGTCCCCTTCTTCGGCATCTGCCTCGGCCTCCACTGCGCGGTGAGCGAGTTCGGGCGCAACGTGTGCGGCCTCAAGTCGGCCAATTCCACGGAGATAGATCCCACCACGCCGAACCCGGTCATATCCCTCCTGGAAGACCAGGAGGTTATCATGGACAAGGGGGGGACCATGCGCCTCGGGGCCTACCAGTGCGATCTCATCAAGGGCACAAAAGTGCAGAAGATCTACGACAGGGCCTCGGTCATGGAGCGCCACCGCCACCGCTTTGAGTTCACCCTGAAATATAAAGAGACTTACGAGAAGCACGGAATGGTTTTCGGGGGGCTACACCCCACCACCAAGCTCGCTGAAACCATAGAGCTGAAAGACCACCCGTGGTTCATCGGCACCCAGTACCACCCGGAGTTCAAGTCGAAGCCGACCGGTCCCCATCCTCTTTTTCGGGACTTCATCAGGGCGGCGGTGGACCAGAGCGGGAAAAAGTAGTTCTTTAGAGCGACTGGTAGATCAGGTGTATCCCGATGAGGAGGAGGGCGAAGATGAAGATCTCCTTCAGGCGGGTGTCCTCGATCATGGTCGAGAGCTTCGGCCCGATCTGCCCCCCGATGATGACCCCGAGCCAGCTGTAGGCGAGAATCCCTGCCAGTTCACGGGTTATCTCGTGTTCCATGAGCAGTAGATGGGCGAGGGTTCCCATGAGGGCAAGGGTGAAGTTGCAGAAGAGGCTCGTGCCGATGGTGTAGCGCATCGGGATCTTCAGGCGGGTCCGCATCACCGGGATGAGGAAGTCCCCGATCCCCACGGAAAAAAGCCCTGAGACGATGCCGAAGAGCCCTCCCTGGGCCCGGAACCAGGCCGGCGGCGAGACGGTCTTGTCCAGGGACATACTCTCGTCGTACTTTTCTGTCTGAAAGGCGAAGAAAAGCACCACCACGATGCTGAGGATTCCGAGCCCCTGCTCCAGGATGACCGGGTTTGCCACCCGCTGATTCAGGTACGATCCGATGACCGCGCCGATAACAATCAGCGGGAGAAGC
>CAZEPS010000025.1:0-28181 GCA_964514165.1 uncultured Leptospirales bacterium | reverse complement strand
ACCTCTCGAACGCCCGCTTCGAGAAGGCCATCCTGGGGGGCGCGAGCCTCAAGGCTGATTCATTTCTCGATATTATCCGCGTGTAGAATTCTGTTAAGGTGCCAGCTATGAACGTATTGATTAATATATCGACCGTGCTTTTTTTGATTCTTTCCGTGCTGCTGATCATCATCATACTGCTCCAGTCCGACAAGGGGGCCGGCATGGGAATTCTGGGAGGAGGAAGCCAGTCGGCCTTCGGATCCTCGACCGCGGACGTCATCACGAAGTTAACGGCGGTACTGGTGGCCCTGTTCATGATCGGCTCCCTGGGGCTCGCCGTGCTCGAGTCGAACCGGGCCCGGTCACTGGAAGAGAAGCTCTTACAAACAGATAAAGCCGGGCAGGAAGCCGCTGAAGAGACCGCTGAATCCCCCCGCTGACGCGGCAGAATAACAGATACTGCCAGACTGTTTCCGTTGAATTAATTTTTGTTTCAAACCAGGGTAAGCGGAAAGGTATGCCGGTTTTTACTTTCGGGTTTTGCCCTGTCTGAAAACTGGATATTGTATATAAACAATGAATGGCGGGTATGGACCGTCAAAAAAACGTTATTAAAAAGGAGAATACCATGCTTAAGGATTATATCTTTACCTCGGAGTCGGTGTCCGAAGGGCATCCAGACAAGGTGGCGGACCAGATGTCTGACGCCATCCTGGACGCCCATATCAAAGGGGACCCGAAATCACGGGTCGCCCTTGAGACCCTGGTCACCACGAACCGGATAGTTCTCTCCGGGGAGATAACCTCCGGGCAGGAGGTCGATTACGAGAAGACGGCGCGGAAGGCGGCCGCTGATATAGGGTATACTGATCCGGAGATCGGGTTTGACGCCGACGGGTGCGAGGTGGAGGTATACGTCCACGCACAGTCCGACGACATATCGCTGGGTGTATCGGAAGGCGAGGGCCTCCACAAGGAACAGGGGGCCGGCGACCAGGGCATGATGTTCGGATACGCGGTGAACGAAACCGACGTTCTCATGCCAATGCCCATTTACCTGTCACATCTCCTCGTCAAGAGGCTCGCTGAGGTGCGCAAGAGCGGCGAGATCAATTTTGTCAGGCCCGATTCCAAGTCCCAGGTGACCATCCAGTACGAGAACGGCTCGCCGAAGAGGGTTGACGCCGTGGTCATATCCACCCAGCACACCCCGGAAGTCACCCTGGAGCAGATCCGGGACGCCCTGATCGAGACAGTCATAAAAAACGTCATTCCCTCGAAATTCATCGACAATGAAACCAGGATATACGTCAACCCGACCGGCCGTTTCGTCATCGGCGGTCCCCACGGGGATACCGGCCTCACGGGACGAAAGATAATCGTCGACACCTACGGGGGCATGGGCCGCCACGGCGGGGGGGCCTTCTCAGGCAAGGACCCGTCCAAGGTGGACCGCTCAGCCGCTTACATGGCCCGGTACATCGCCAAGAACGTCGTGGCCGCCGGCCTCGCCCACCGGTGCGAGGTGCAGCTCGCCTACGCCATCGGGGTCGCGGATCCCGTTTCTGTTATGATTGATTCTTTCGGGACCGGGACCGTCAGCGACGAGGAGATCGCGAAGCGCGTGCGGGCGACCTTTGACATGAAGCCGTCCGCCATCATCAGGACCCTGGATCTCCTGAAGCCCCAGTTCCAGGCGACCGCCGCCTACGGGCATTTCGGCAGGGAAAACGAGGGTTTCCGCTGGGAAGACACTGACCTGGCGGGCAAGCTGAAATAGTTTTTCATGAGAGGCGCGATGCACCTCTCATTCAGAAACCATGAAAATGCATACTCACGCATTTTCATGGCAGTAAAAAACCGGTAACCGGCTGGATGACAACGGGCCCTGCTTTATCAGGCCGGATCCAGCCGGTTATTTACCCGGATTCGTGAACGAAAATGCCGATAATAATGGCAGATGCCCTTAGTAAAGGAGAAAGTATGAAAGAGTACAGGCTCAGGAGTTATTCCTACATTTGTTCGTGCGGATACCGTCTCGGTGTTTTTATCGATTCCGGCCAGCCCCAGGACAGCGTTAAGTGCCGCAAATGCGGATCCAGCATCAGCCGCGGCGTAGAAAGCTGAAAGCAGATGCAATAATTCTGTAACATACTGCCGGTTTTTTTTTCTTGTAGTGTTAAAAAATACACCGGAAAACAAAGAACAAGTATCCCTTCGGGATCAAAAAGATATACAGACAGGCTGATGTTTAAATATCAGCCTCAAATCACCCTGGTTTTTAATGATACGAGAACTAATAATTACAACCGCCCTGGTATTCCTCTGTTTTCAGACCAGCCTCTACAGCCAGGATGATAATCCGGCTCCGGCCCCTGAATCGCAGGTTGACGAGGAAGAAACAGCAGACAAAAACGGCGACCGTGATCTCAACGTCAATATTGACGCCAGGCTCCTTTACGGCCAGTATAACACCATAGACACCGCGGCGAGCGTCACCCAGAACTTCGACGCCTTTACCTACCGGCTGAATTCAGAACTGCTCCGCTCCAACGATTTCAGCTACAAGAACTCGAGTTTCTACGAGAGCAAAACAGGCTTCACCGGGAGCGCCGGTTTCGGCGATAAGTGGGTACTCAGGCCGGAGCTTGAGGTCGATAACGAGTCCCACGGGATGCACAGAAATCCGGTCTTCCGCCGCGAGGAGAAGGACCGTGTTGGCGTTGAGCTTAAGACCAACTACCAGCCGGCACCGTCCACTTTTGACTTCGATTTCGGCGGCACCTACATGGTGCACCGGCTCTCGGCCTCCCAGTCCCTCGGGATAAAGAGCAGCAATTTCAATAAATTCTACGGCCGCCTCAGCTGGGAATACGTGCTCTCGGCGGCGAACCGTATCCACGTTGAGGCGGAGGCGCGGCAGTACGACTATCCCCACGGATCCAACAACGACACCAGCGCCGGGGGTGAGATCCTCCTCGGTTTCAAGATTGCCGAGAACTACATGATCTCCCTGGGGCCGGTGTACCGGTACAACCGGGACTACGGCCACCTCCCGTCAGGGAAAATAAACATCTCCACAACCGGGCTGAAATATAATTCCATAGAAATCTCCTACATTTACGACCTCAGGCCCTTCAAGCCCGAGGAACTCTATTTTGACCAGAAGCACGTTTTGCCGAACTACCGGATGCCCCCGGATCGCGTCCACAACGCCAGGCTGAAATACGTCTTCCAGGTGCGCAATAAGAAGGAAAAGAACTTCTACGTCCAGAATTTCATGCTCAAGGGGACCGGTGATTTCGAAAAGAACTCAGAGTATTACAACTTCCTCCCCATAACCTTCTTCCCGGGACAGGGGTACATACTCACCCCCCGGGCGATATCGCTTCTCCAGTGCACCGCCAGGGGGGACATCATCCTGGACATGTTCATTCGGGAGTCATTTCTCAGGCTCGGGCTGAACTACCAGTATTTCTATTTCTACGCCAATGACAATATCACCTACCGGCCGGTCCACAGCGCCGGGGGCAACCTGAAACTGTCAATCAACCGGTTCGAAATAGAGTGGGACAATACCCTTATAGAGAAGGTATACATCCACCCGCACATGAACCTGAAGCTCGCCCGGGCCGTAATCGGCACGGTGAACCTGCAGATAAAAATGCTTGAAACATTTTACCTCTTCGCGAAGATCGACAATGTTTACGGCTATAAATACTACTTTCTCTACGGTTACCCGGAGCCCGGCAGGACCTTCACCGGGGGCCTGAGGATAATCATTTAACAGACGGATTCGCCATGACGACAAACTTTATCATTTCCATATTCGATTCCATACCGGTCTGGGTCATGATCCTTCCCATACTCCTCTGTTCGGTGTTTCTCCTGGCCATCGTGATCGAGCGGCTTCTCTTTTTCCGGAACATCAGCATCGATTACCGGCTCCTGGTGAACAGCGTCGTGGACCATATCCGGTCAAAAAAAATCAGCGCGGCCCGGAACCTCTGCGCCGGGTACCGGGGCCCCCTGGTTGAGATCATCACCACGGTCCTCGACCGGTGGCAGTCCGCGGATGACCGGGAACTGGTAATCAGCGACGCGTCGGAAAAGTCGATAAGAAAGATTGAACGATTCGGGGGATCGGTCTCGACAATCTCGACCATATCCCCCATGCTCGGGCTCCTGGGGACCGTAACCGGCATGATGAAATCATTCAGCAGCCTCTCTCAGATGGGGCCCTCGGCCCGTGATCTCCTGGCCCAGGGTATTACCGAGGCCCTCATTACCACGGCCCTCGGGCTCATGGTGGCAATCCCATCAATCATTTTCTACAATTACATGGTGTCGAAAATAGAGTTTTACATCCGGGAAGTTGAGTACATTGCCAACAACCTTAATGAAGCCCCCCGGACCGGGAAGAGCGGCGGCAGGTAAGGGCAGTTCAGAATGAATGACATATCTGTAAATGCCCGCGTCGGAGAAAAAAGTGGCATTTAAGTTCAAGACCCGGCTCCAGTACAGGGCCCTGATCGATATCACGTCCCTGGTCGACCTGGTCTTTCTCCTGGTGGCATTTTTCATGGTGACCTCGAGCCTCGGGTCCGAGTCGGCGATAACCGTGCACCTGCCGAAGGCTGTGCAGTCAGGGGAATACGAGAGCGGTGATGTCGTCATATCGGTGAACGAGAACAACCGGGTGTTCATCAACGACCGTGAGATCGACCGCGGTTCCCTGCTGGAAGAGTTCAAAAAGCGCAGTGAAGCGATGAATAAAAACGTGGTAATAATCAGGGGGGACCGAAAGGCCGATTACGAGGTGGTGGTTCAGGTCATGGATTTGCTGAACCGGGCGGGAATCCCGAAGTTTACCCTGGCCACGGTCAAGTAACCCGGGGGTTTCAAAAAATACAGCATCAGCCGCAGCTGACGACAGATACGGGGTGCCTTATATTTTCTTGACATCTTCCGGGCTTGTGGATAAAGAGACGGAGAGCGAATAAATCGAGAGATTTACCCTTTCTGTAAAAAGTCTTTTCATGAGGGGTGCTGAGCATCCCTCATGCAAAAATCATGAAAATGCATACTAATGAATTTTCATGTAAGAATTCAGGTTTATACATGAGAAAAGCAATCATAATCGGGGCCCTTGTAGTGATCCTTCCCTTCATCCAGGTCATAATGTCCCAGCCGTCAAAGTATGAAGGAAAAATCGTGAAGAAGATCGAGTTCGAAGGCCTGAGCAACGTGGCCGAGGAAGACCTCCTTTTCGTGATGAAAACAACGATGGGGTATCCCCTCAGGGCCCGGGAGGTCCGGAACGACATCAAGAAAATCGTCGAAAAGGGGAAACTCTCCAACGTAGAGATCGAGATAGACGAATTTGAAGACGGCGTGCGCCTCAAGTTCAAGTGCACAGAGCGCCCGATAATCAAGGATATCGAGTTCAAGGGACATGACAAGGTCCCGGAAACGGAACTCACCCAGACCGTGACCGTAAAAGAGGGGGACATTCTCAGAAAGGACTTCCTCGAAAACAGCGTGAAACTCATCAAGGAAAAATACGTCTCTGAAGGGCTTTTCAATTCCGTGGTCAGCTACCGGGTAATACCTATCAAAAAGGACGAGAAATCGGTGAAGGTGCAGTTCATCATTGACGAGGGAGAAGAGATCAAGATAAAGAAAATTTCGATCCTGGGCGCGAAAAATATCTACGTCAAAGAACTGAAGAAGGTCATGGAGACCAAGGAGGACGGCCTCTTCAAGGACGGCGCCTTCAAGAGCGAAGACTACGAGGAGGACAAGGCGAAGATAATAGCCTACTACCGCCAGGAAGGCTACCTTGACGCCGAGATCATAGAGGACCGGGTTGAATACCAGTGGGAAAACCCGAACAAGAAAGATAAGCGGTGTATCTTCATCACCATAAAGATTCGCGAGGGGGAGAAGTACTATTTTGACAAGTATACCCTGAACATTATCCCTGAGAAGGATAAGCCGGTCTTCACCCCCTCCCAGGTAAAAGAAAACTTTGAGCTCCGCAAGAGCGGGGAGGTCTTCAACCACACCAAGTTCCAGAAAGACCGGCAGGCCATCAGCTTCAACTATGCCTCGAAGGGGTACATTTTCGCCCGGGTCATACCGGACCAGAGGACCACGGAGCGCGTCGTCCAGGTAAAGGGTAAGGCCGAAAAGCGTAAATTCGTCGCCATAGATTTTACTATTGACGAGGGCTCCCAGGCATATATCGACACCATCATCATCAAGGGAAACAAGAAAACCAAGGACCGGGTCATCAGGCGCGAAATCGTCATCAAGGAGGGGGAGCTCTTCGATTCACGCAAGATGCAGGTTTCCCGGGAGAAGGTATACAATCTCGGCTATTTCAAGGAGGTCAACATCGACGTCAGGCCGGGAAGCAGGGAAGGGTACATGAACCTTATCGTTGACGTGGAAGAACAGCCCACCGGCACCATATCCCTCGGGGGCGGCTACGGCACGTCGTCCGGTTTTTCGATCTTCGCCGACGTTGGGGAGAAAAACCTCTTCGGCAACGGCCAGCAGGTGAACGTGAAATTCGAATACGGACCGGACCGGAGTTCCATAACCCTTTCCTTCTACGACCGGTGGCTCCTGAACTATCCGATTGGAATATCGACCTCGGTCAATTACAGCCTCTATAACCTCAGGACCAGCACCACAATCTTCCCGAATTTCGCGGATGAGGCCGAGTACAAGAAGGAATCCCTCGGCTACTCACTTGGCCTCAGCTACCGCTTCCTTTATTACTATTCCGTGGGGTTCTCCTGGTCCCACGCCTTTTCGAGGTTGAAGGATTCCACGGGAAACATCGCCGAGGAGATAAAACTGAGCGAGAAGCTCGGCTTCCAGGAGAAGCGTACCATCGGGGTTTTCGCCTACCATGATAATATCGACAACTACCTGAACCCGACGAGCGGTTTCAAGCTCGGGGTGTCGGTCGGTTTTACCGGGGGCAACATGCTCGGGGGTGACGATCACTACGTGAAGGTCGATCCCGATTTCGAGCTCTACTACTCACCGTTCCACCTCCCGTTCCTGAAGGAATACCCGGTGGTATTTCAGTTCAGGGCGAACGGAACATTTCTTGCGTCGCCGATAAACAGGGGGAGGCTCTCGAGCAGGAAGAACTATTTCGCCAACCCCTGGATCGAACCGGAAGACCGGCTCTTCCTCGGGGGCCCGGAAACCATCAGGGGATGGGACCTTTACGACAGCCAGTTCCCCCAGTCCTGGGGCGATGTGGGCCTTTTTCACCGCCTGATGTACGGTGCTGAGATGCGGTTCCCGATCCATCCGCGCCTCCTCTGGTTCGCCGCCTTCTTTGACGCCGGGGCCCTCTACTCGGACCGGTACTGGGAGCGGAAACTGGCCCTGAGCCAGACCACGGCATTGAACACCTACAGCACCTATCAGAACAATACCTATCTGTACATTCTCGCATTCGATCGGGCGTCAAATGATCTCTACACCATAGACAAGTTTTTCAGGCATAACATGCTCTCCTATTTCCGGTACTCCTACGGTTTCGGGTTCAGGGTCCAGATACCGATGATGCCGCTCAGGTTCTGGTTCGGAAAGAAACTGGTGTTCGAGCGGGGCAAGTTCCGGGGCAAGGGGGGCCTTAAGTTCCAGTTTTCCATCGGGGACATCCGCTTTTGAGAAAGGGTCTCATCGCCATAGGTCTCTGTACGGTACTTTTGATGCCGGGATGTTCGCTTTTCCGGAAGAAGCAGGGCCCGGGCCCGGGCCCCGTGATACGGTACATGAACCTGAAGGCGGTGTATGACTTCGTCCTGAACAGGGACCCCGATGCCCTGAAAGACAGTGACCGGCACGGGGAGCTTTTAAAGGAAATCCGGGCCCTTGAAACCGCCATACTCAAGGAAGAGGGAGACCGGGAAGAACTGAACCGGGAATATGATAAAAAAATGAAGCGGCTCCTTGTCCTTGACGGGAGGGTCGAGCGCCACAAGCGTAAAATCCTGCTGCAGATCAACAGGGCCGTGACCATTGTTTCGAAAAACCTTGATATCGATTACGTGCTCAACTTCGGTGAAGACACGATCTACGCGAAGAAGGAGTTCGACATAACCGAGGACGTCATCAGGGAAATACTTAAAATCGAAAAACGAACGGAGCCGGTATCGCGATAAATGAAAGCCAGGCTGGCCATACTCCTCTGCCTCACTGCCTTTACAGGAACCCTGCTGTCATGCGGCTCGAAGGAGGAAAAAATCGAGAAGGCATTCGAACAGTGCGCCGGGAAATACCTCCTCTTCATAACCAAGAAGGATTTCACCCTGGAGGTGTACGATCGCGGCCTGGAGCGGATCGCACGGTACCGCATCGGATACGGTAAAAACCCTGATCGGAAGCCCAAGCTTCACGAGGGGGACAACCGGACACCGGAGGGGACCTACTTCGTGAACGAGATCCTCTCCATGGACGCCGCCCCGTCCTCTTCTTCGTACCGGAAACTGGCCGCCATGAACCGGGTTTATTTCAGCGCGAAGCAGGGCCACCACCGGTACGGGAAACCGGACACAGACCTCGGCGACAACGTGTACGGCCCCCGGTATTTCGGGATCGACTACCCGAACAAGGAAGACCGTAACCGGTACCGGCGGCTTGCTGAAAAGGGAGAGATCCCCCGGGGTAACAGCGGCAGCGTCACCGGAATCGGGTACGGCATCGCCATCCACGGCAACAATGACGAGGGGTCCATCGGACATCTCTGCTCGAGCGGGTGCGTCCGGATGTACAACCGGGACATCGTGGAACTGGACCGGTTTGTCCATATAGGGACACCGGTGATCATCGCGCCGGACTGACCGGTAAAAAGCGGACCCCGGAAATTAATCTGTTGACATAATGAGTCCACGTTACAATTATTGACGGTAATTTCATGAAACCGGAGGAACACGTTGTATAATTTTATAAATATAGCCTACGCGGCTGGGGAAGGAGCGGCCGGGGGACCAGGCGGTTCGTCATGGATGAGTTTCGTCCCCATTGTACTAATGATAGTTATCTTCTACTTTCTGCTCATACGGCCCCAGCAGAAAAAGGAAAAAGACAGAAAGAGCATGATAAGTGAACTGAAAAGGGGCGACAAGGTCCTCACCGTGGGTGGGATGTACGGCACTGTGGACTCGATCAGTGATCAGATCGTGGTATTGAAATTATCCGGGAACACCAAGGCTGAATTCAGCAGAAACGCAATCCAGTCAAAAGTCTGATTAAGAAACAGAATGTTGTTTAAAAGAACATGCATCCTTGCCGCCGCGGCACTCCTCATCTTTGCGGCCGTGTCCCTTTCAGCCCAGGAGACTAATGAAGACGAACCGGCGGCACCGGTCGAAACCGTGGAGAAGGAAGAACCGGTTCCAAAGGAGGCATCGGTAGAGCCGGAGAAAAAGGAAGAGCCGCAGGAAAAGAAGGTTGAACCGGCCCCGAAAAAAGAGCCGGCCCCGAAGAAGGAAGTCAGAAAGCCCGAACCGAAGGAAACCGTGACCCGGCAGCCGGCCGAACGGCCTGGAACGGCCGCGGAAGAGGATACCGGCAGGGGTGAGGTTTCCGGCCTCCTGCTGGTCAAGGATGAAAATTTTCTCCACCGGCGAATTCCCGGCATAACCATACAGGACGACGCGGCGGCTGATTCAGCGGATATCGTCAAGATCCCGGACGACAGCCTGGGGGAGGGTGAAGACGACAAAGAGAAGACCGGCTTCCTCGGGCTTGACAGCGACACAGCCAGCACCATCGGCAAGACAGGACTGGTGCTCCTGTTTTTCGTAATATTCGTGATTTACCGATCACGGACAAGAAAGGTCAGCAGAAGAAAGGTTGTTCGCACCATCCCGAAAAAATAACGACTCTCGAGGAATTTCATGACCAGAGGTATGATATACAAGGCTGTATTCATAGCGGCCCTTATCGCGTTTTCGATAATGCTTATCCTTCCCACCGTGGGAGAAAAAGAGATGGTTATCACCCTCAAGGAGGGGGCGGCGGAAGAGCAGGCAAGCCAGATCAGTGAGCGCTTTGGTTCAGACAATTATTCCGTCACGGTTAAAGACAACTCAGTTATTGTAGAGGGGCGCAACCTCACCACCGCCATCATGAACGAGATGCGGACATTCCCCGGGGTGAGCGACGCGGTTTTGCAGAAGCACTGGGCCGAAGACCTTCTCCTGGCGAAGAAGATCAACCTCGGCCTCGACCTCCAGGGGGGGATGCACCTGGTAATGCAGGCCAACTTCAAAAAGATCGAAGAAAAAATAAACATGGCGCGCCCTGAGGACGAAAGAAAGAAGCTCACCGAGAAAGAGAAGAACGAAATCACCCAGCAGGCCCTGGAGCTCATACGGAACCGGATTGACAAGTTCGGCGTGGCGGAGCCATCCATCAGGCCCCGGGGCGCCGAGGCCATCGAGATACAGCTCCCCGGCGTCCGTGACCCGAAGGGTGTCAAGAAGGCAATCGGTACAACCGGCCGGGTGGAATACCGCTTCGTTAACGATGACTACACCAGGGAAGCCGCGAAATGGCTCAGCGTAAACTTCAATAAAGAAGAACTACCTGAAGACGTCCAGGAACGGAGGGAGCTTTTGAACGCGGTCAGGGAGGGGATTGACCTTCCCAACAACATGGAGGCCCTCTACATGTACGGCCGCGATCCTGATACCAACAGGATCTACCCAACCGATGTCATCGTCCTCGAGCGGGACGTCGCCATTGCCGGTGACGACATCAGCAGGGCATGGGTGGGGCAGGACGAGTACGGCCGCCTGGCGGTGCATTTCACCACCACTGCCGAAGGGGGTTCCAGGTTCGCTGACGTCACCGCCGCAAAGAACCGGGGGCGCCGGCTCGCCATAGTTATCGACGACAAGGTGCGGAGCGCCCCGAGCATTAACGACCAGATCACGACCGGCAAGGCCATCATCACCGGTGATTTCACCCAGGAAGAGGTGAACACCCTGGCAAGGATAATCAAGGAAGGCGCCCTGCCGGTCGACCTTCAGATCATAGAGGAACGGACCGTGGGGCCCTCCCTCGGCCAGGACTCCATCGAGTCGGGAATCAAGGCGATTCTTATCGGCCTCGGCGGCGTCATGTTCTTCATGATAATCTGGTACAAGCTCTCCGGCTTTGTCGCTGACTTCGCCCTCATACTGAACATGGTATTCATTCTGGCCCTCCTCTCGTGGCTCGGCTTCACCCTGACACTCCCGGGCATCGCCGGTTTTATTCTCACGGTCGGTATGGCGGTAGACGCCAATGTTATCATCTTTGAGCGCATCAAAGAGGAGGTCAGGAGCGGGAAGTCAGTGCGCATGTCGATTATTCACGGCTATGACAAGGCCTTTTCAACGATACTCGACGCGAACCTGACCACCCTTATCGCGGCCTTTATCCTCTCCCAGTTCGGCACCGGCCCGATCAAGGGTTTCGCCGTGGTCCTACTCATCGGCATACTCTCCAGTATGTTCGTGGCGCTCTACGTAACCAGGTTTATGTTTGAGATCATATCGCTGAACAAGAAGATTAAAAAACTGAGCATGTAAGGGGTTCACGCTTTGAAACGAATCATCCATTTTCAGAAATACCGATATATCGCTTTCGCATTTTCTTTTATCCTCCTGGTGCTGTTTGTCGGCGGTTCCGTCATAAGGGGGGGAATCAACATGGGTGTCGATTTCGTGGGCGGCATGAAGATAATCGCGCAGTTCGAGGAAAAGGCTGACGAGGCTTCAATTCGCGAGGCCCTCTCTGATTACAACCCCATGGTCCAGCAGATCGGACAGGATGAAAAGAACGAGTACATCATATCTACCAAACTTGGCGCGACAAAGAACCGGGAAACCGGGGCAGAGACTCTCAGGAAGGTGCTCCAGGAAAAATTCGGGGAGGTTACCTTTCTGAGCGTGGAGAACGTGGGCCCTGCCATCGGGCAGTTTTTACGAAAGTCTGCAATCCAGCTCTTCCTCGTGGCCCTGATCCTCATGACCATATACCTGACATTCCGGTTCGAGTTGAAGTATTCGGCCGGGGCCATGGCGGCCCTGGTTCACGACCTGGGCCTCACCGTGGCATTCTGCGGCTTCGCCGGGGTCGAAATTAACATTCCGGTAATCGCAGCACTCCTGACCATCTTCGGTTATTCTGTCAACGATACAATCGTCATATTCGACCGGGTCAGGGAGAACGTGTATATGAAGACCACCCAGGCCTTCAGGGAAACGATTAATCTCTCAATCACCCAGTCCATATCCCGGACCCTCCTCACCTCCCTCACGACCCTGTTCGCGGTACTTGCACTATACCTCATCGGGGGGGAAGGGCTGAACGATTTCGCACTGGTACTTCTCTTCGGAATATTCGTGGGTACCTACTCCTCGGTCTACATAGCTTCTCCCGTTATCGACAAATGGGACCAGGTATTTTCAAAATAACACGGGCCCTGTTTTCGAGTGACCGGCCGGCTGTTACATTCAGAAACCATGTAAATGCATGCGCATGCATTTACATGTTAGGATGAGATATATTTAAAAGAGAAGAAAGACCTCGATTCCTCCAGGTTTCTCTCTTCCCACACCTCCCGGTACATGTTATCGTTGTCACGGAAATTACCGCATGAATCTTCTATGCAGAATGACAGGCTTTCGCGTCTCATATGATTCTCCTGAAAAATATTAATTGAATTAATATAGCTGATATGATTTCGTAAGTCAAATTTTATTGCAGGCCCGGGGCTCAAAAACCGGTTTTTAACCCCAGGATGAGTTTCGACCATGAATAATCACGACACATACATGAATACGGCTTTAGAGACAGCCTTTGACCGGATGGGGGGCACCTCCCCGAACCCGGCGGTGGGGGCGGTCATAGTGAAAAACGGCACAGTAATTGCAGCCGGGGGGACTTCTGAATTCGGCTCTTTTCACGCTGAGCGGGTCGCGCTGGAAAACGCCGGTCCCGCAGCCCGGGGGGCGGACATGTATGTCACTCTGGAACCGTGCTGCCACCAGGGCAAAACCCCCCCCTGCACTGAAGCCATCATCAACGCCGGTGTCTCACGGGTGTTCATCCCTCTCAGGGACCCGAACCCACTTGTTGCCGGCCGGGGGGTCAGAGCCCTGGAAAATGCCGGGGTGGAGGTCGTGATCATGGATGAATACGCCGGGGCCGCGGCGGACCTCCTCCGACCCTTTATGAAATCGATCCTGAAAAAAAGGCCCTTCCTTGTGCACAAGAGCGCCATGACCCTGGACGGCCGCATAGCAACGGAACCGGGCGACTCGAAGTGGATATCTTCGGAACATTCCCGGTACCTGGTTCACCGGCTCAGGTCACGGGTGGACGCCGTCATAGTGGGGAAGAACACCTTTTTGGCCGATGACCCGGCCCTGAACGTGCGTCTCGGCGATTTTGACCGGTCGGTCGCGGAATTCTTTCAAAATACCCCGCCGGTTCTGGAAGGCCGGGACAACGGCTTTCTGCGCTGCCTCCTGGAATGCGGTATCACCGAGCCGCGGAACCCGCTTCGGGTGGTAGTCGGTGTCCCGGGCATCCTGGACCTGTCGAGCAGAATATTCCTTGACGACAACTACCTCTTCATGGACAGGAAAGAGAACATCGAGAAGGTGCGGTACCGGGGCGGCAGCGGTCGTGTTGTTCCTGATTCGGTGAACTTCGCCGTCATGGCATCCCGGGACCACAGGGATGTGGCTCTTGAGGTCCTGGACGAGCTCTACCGGCGCGGGGTCATGTTCGTCATGATGGAAGGGGGAGGGCGCCTGGCCGGATCTTTCCACGACGCAGGCGAGATCGACCAGTACCTGTATTTTATTTCCCCGAAGGTCGCGGGAAACGGCCTGCCGGTCCTGGCAGGGGCCGGTGTCACGCGTATTGCCGACACTGTTTCCGTGCTGGACGTGACCAGGTTCACCGCCGGTGAAGACCTGGTCTACTGCGGGTACCGTTCTCCGGCGGTGATACTCTGAAGCGAGGTAACCATGTTCACAGGATTGATTGAAGAAACAGGAACCGTGAAGGGCGTCACCAGATCAGGGAGCGGCCTGGAACTTGAG
This sequence comes from uncultured Leptospirales bacterium, assembly GCA_964514165.1. GTDB lineage: Bacteria > Spirochaetota > UBA4802 > UBA4802 > UBA5550 > CAZEPS01. The sequence goes on along the minus strand of CAZEPS010000025.1, from coordinate 14,061 downwards.
GTGTCCGCGGTGAGGGTACTCGAGGGTACCGGGACCGGCGACTCCATCTGCGTGAACGGGGCCTGCCAGACCGTAACCGGGGTTACGGAGAAGGGCTTTTCCGTATTCGTGTCCGACGTTACCGCTTCTGTGACCACCCTGGGGGGACTCGCTCCCGGGACCAGGGTCAACCTGGAGAGGGCCATGACCCCCGATAAGCGTTTCGGCGGGCACATCGTCCAGGGGCACGTGGACGGAACCGGGACTTTGACGAAACTTGAAAAAGACTCCCGGGGCCTCGGGGTTGAGGTCGCCCTGGACGCTGCCATGACGCGGTATATCGTGCCGAAGGGTTCCGTGGCGGTCGACGGGATATCACTTACCGTTGTATCGGAGACGGAACGCGGGTTTTCCCTTTACCTGATCCCGGAGACACTTGTCAGCACTACGGTCCAGATCTGGAAACAGGGAGACCGGGTCAACATCGAGGTCGACATCCTCGCCAAATACGTTGAATCGATGCTCAATGCCCGGGATGGGAAAAGGGGCGACGACGAGCGGCTGAAGCGGAAGCTCATGGAAGAGGGATACTACTAAAAAGAGATGTCCGGGTATTCCCTTGCCAGTTCATCCGCCTTTTTAATGGTAAAGAAAACGTCAAGGTGTGATATCTTGAATACGTTATGAATCGTCAGGGACACGTTGTAGAGAACGATGTCAATGCTGGAATACCGGGCGATGTTGCGGGCCTTGATAAGGGCGCCGATGGCGGACGAGTCGATATGCTCAATGGCCTTGATGTCGATAAAGAAAATCTCGACCTTGTCGTTTATCAGGTCATAGATGCATTTCTCAAAGGCTTCCACGTCCTCGATGGTGAACTTGCCCTTCATGGAAATAATGGAATGGGTATGGTTGAATTTTTTACAGGTGAATTTCATTTATATTAACCATTCAGCAGGGGTCATATCCTGTCCCAGAGGTTGCGCTCTTCGATTATCTCGTAAAATTTTTTTTCGAAAGAGTCGACCTCTTTATAGTTCGGTGTCTTCGGGTTTCCCCGGAAGAGTACCGTGTACTTGCTGATAAACTGTATCGCCATGTCAAGCTGGTTCGACCGAATCGCTTTCAGTATTTCATGGTATATGACCACCGCTGCCGCGTCAAGGACCTCCCTGCGGAAATTATCATACCTGAGGTCAAGCCTGTCGAGCAGGGGACAGATCGCCTCGTGCCTGTTCGGCACCGCCGGATCGGCGAACTTCATGAGGTACTTTATCGAAAGCTGGCGCACCTTGTTGATCTGCTTCCTGTTGTAGTGGTCGAGAATCTCCCTGATGGATTCCTTTGACATCCTGTCGACTATCTGATCCTCGGGGGTCGTGCCGCTTTTGATTTTGACCAGGTTTTCCACGACACCCTCGTCAGCTGTGTGGATCTCCTCTTCGAATTTCCTGTTCATCCGCCTGAATTCAAGATCGGAAAATTTCTTGAATGGCTCCCTCAGGATATTGACGAAATCCAGCGCCTCGGCTGACATGGCGACCCGGTCAATTGATTTCATCGCCTTCAGGAATTCGATGGCGATGTTGCCGGTCCTGGTGAGATCGAGCTGATCCGGCCCCACCGATTTCGCCAGGGCCGTTTTAAAAAGCATGGGGAGTTTTTCATTTTTTGAAGCGAGATGGCGGTTTATCAGGGCAGTGAGCTTTTCCAGTGATTCCGCCGTTTGTGGGGCCTCCCACCGGGAGAGGGGCTGTATGAAAAACTCCTGGTAACTGTTCCTACCCTTCTGAGCGAGGTTGCGGATGATCCGTATATAGTTATCGACCAGTGCCGGCCGTATGGCGGTAATCATTTCTCTCATTGCGGCGTCTTTGCGTAAAAGGCATAAACTTTTACCGGCGCGGGAATATGCGCCTGTACCCGTTCAATTGTAATTATCGATTATTTCTGTGAGTACGTCAAAGGTTTTTACGGTAGGGAGAAGATTTTTTTAAGATTAATGCGTCCCGGCCTGACCGGAAGGGACACCGCCTTACCGTCCAGACGGGACGACAGGTATACGGCGTGAACCGCCTCCAGTGCCCGGTAACCGTCTAACCCGGAAGATGCGACAGTAACCGGTTTCCCCTCCAGCAGGGCGGCGGCCTCACCGTATAGTTCGGTGAAGCAGTTGTTGTTTTCGTATGCCGGGAATTTTTTCTCGACCAGGTCCTTGAAGCCGGTATAGTATCGAGACTCTTCGCCGAGGTAGAAACGTTCGTAGCCGTTGCCGATAATAATCTCCCCCCTGGTGCCGCTGACAGTCAGTTCGAACACGAAATAGTCCCGGCGTCCTCCCGCTTCAAGGAATATCTCCATGCCGGTGCGGGTGTCCATCCATGCGACGGCGTGGTCCTCGAACCCGGAGGACCACGCCCTGGTGAAGCGGCCCCTGGCGCTTTTCAGGTCGCCGAAGAGATACCTGATGGTGTCGACCAGGTGGGTCCCGTCATGGAGAAAGGGGCCGCCCCCCCCGGTGAGGGTTGATTCGCCGCTATAACCTGATGTGAGCATGGAACCCCTGACCGACATGACCCTTCCCACGATGCCATCTTCGATGAACCTTTTCAGGGCCCTGTACCGGGCAGCGTAACGCCGCTCGTGGTTCACGATTACGGCGGCGCCCGTATCACCGCAAAATTTCAGCGTCCTGCGGGCCTGTTTCAGGCTCCACGACACCGGTTTTTCCAGCACGATGACCCGGGCGCCGTTCTTCGCCGCCTCGACGCAGATTTCGTCGTGGCTGTCGGTCCAGGTGGCGATTACCGCGAGGCCCGGTTTTTTATCCCGCAAAAGGGCCCGGTAATCGGCATAAAGGCCGCCGGCCGGAATACCGGCGGTTTCGGCGAATTTCTCGAGCCGCTCTTCGTTGATGTCGCACGCGCAGGTGAAAGAGAGGCCGGCGGAAACGGCCCCGCCGTAATGGGTGCACGGCTTGTACCTGAGGGGATCATCCTCCAGGAGAAATCCGATCCTGCCGCATCCTATTAACGCGATATTCATCGGCAGACCCGGGGATCAGAGAATGGGAAGGTATTCCTGTATTTCGTAATCGGTGATATGCCTGTTGTACCGGTCGAGCTCGAGGAGCTTGTTCTCGATGAATTTGCCGTGGATGAACTCGCCCAGGGTCTCTTTCATGAGCTCGCTCTTTTCGAAATAAACAAGGGCCTGGTTCAGGTGCATCGGCAGTGGCTCCAGGCCGAGCCTTTCCAGATCAGCCCTGGTAACGTCCGGCTCGTCCTGGTCCCTCGGTTCAGGGAGGTCGTACCGGTTTTCGATACCGGAGAGCCCGGCGGCGAGGATAGCCGCAAAGACCAGGTAGGGGTTGCACGCCGGGTCCGGGTTGCGGAGCTCGATTCGCTTTGCCCCCGGTTTTTCCGGCCTGCTCTGGGGGACCCGCACCAGGGTCGACTGGCCGGTATGGCTCCAGGAAACATGGGTCGGGGACTCGTACCCGTGGACCAGGCGCTTGTACGAGTTGATCCACTGGTTCGTTACCGCGAAGAACTCCCTGCAGTGCTTCAGGAGCCCGGCGATGTAGTACTCACCGTCCTTTGAGAAGTAGTTCGGTTCCGTGGGCGAATGGAACACGTTTTCCTCGTCGCGGAACAGGGACTGGTGTATGTGCATGCCGGATCCGTTCTGGTCGGCAAGGGGCTTCGGCATGAAAGAGGCGTAAATATTGTTAAGAAGGCCGACCTCCTTGGTGATGAGCTTGAATGTCATGATGTTGTCCGCGGTGGTGAGGGCGTCCTCGTGTCTCAGGTCAATCTCGTGCTGGCTGTGGGAGCCCTCGTGGTGGGAAGAGATCACGTTTATCCCCATGTTCTCCAGGGTGAGGACCGTCTGCCTACGGAAATCCGAGGCGATGTCCAGGGGGGTGAGGTCGAAATATCCGCCCTGGTCCAGTGTTTCCGGGCTCCTGGAATTTTTAAAGAAGAAGAACTCGATCTCGGGGCCGGTGTAAAAGGTAAGACCCCGGTCGGCTATCTTCCTGAGGTTCCGTTTCAGGATATACCGGGAATCCCCCTCAAAGGGGGACATGTCCACCTGGTAGATGTCGCAGACCATCCGGGCAACGGAATCCTCTTTCGGCCTCCAGGGAAGCACCTTGAACGTCGAGGCGTCGGGCATGGCAATCATTTCGCGTTCGTCTGTCCTGATGATACCCTGGAGCGTGGATCCGTCAAAGCGGACCCCTTCCTCAAGGGCGTCCTCGAGTTCGTCAATGGTGACAGCGAAACTCTTGAGCAGGCCCAGGATATCGGTAAACCAGAGCCGTATGAATTTCACGTTGTTGTCATGGGCGAGTTTTAATACGAATTCTTTATCCTGTTCCATTCTTAAACCGTGTATTCCATTGATTGCGGTGTGCTACCAGCTGATAAATATTAGGACAATGAAGAGGACCAGGATGGCGAAAAAGAGCATGAACATGATAAGTGTCGTTTTTGAAAGCCCCTGTTCCCGTTCAAGGGGTATTTCGTTTTCCGCCTCAGGCCTGCCGGCATCGGCTCCCGCTTTTCTCTTCTCCAGGGGGCCGTCAATGAGGGGGTTATACAGGCGGAGCTTGACCTGCTTTTCGTCTTCAATTATCTTTCCATAAATACCCGGGGCAATCGATGTTAGTATGGTTATCGGATCATTCTTGGCTTTACCGGCCTTGATGTCCACCACCTCCGCCGGCACCGGCCGGATTTCACCGCCCTCCCTGAGTTCGAGAACGTCAACGTAGTAATTGCTCTGGTCGGAATTAGGCTGTACCCTCACCACCAGGGTGTCCCCGGCCTTGAGTTCGTAAATAGGCCGCCCTTTTACCGGGGCGAGAATCGGTTTCACCGGGATGATAACTGACCCGGCTTCGAGGGAATATTCATTGTCCGGCTTGACTCCCCCCTTTGCCGGGGCTTCAGCAGCGGCTTCCCGCTTTTTTTTCGTCTCTATGAAGTCCCGCGTGGTGACCTCCTGGATGGCGGTTTCAAGGACCAGGCTTTTATCGTGGAGTATGTGGTTCACCATGTCGAATATGGTCAGGTCGACGTTTTCGTAATTGTAATCGAACACATTGTCGTACAGGATCCTTACCGAGGTCTTGTCCTCGGAATACTTGGAGAACTGGTCCATGAGGGAAGCGGTAAGGTTGTTGTTAAAATTGCCCTTCCATTTCTGTTCGGAGATGGTCCTCTCGAAGGTGTCCCACTCGGAATGGGGTTCCAGGTTGTAGATCTCGGAGTAGGTGGACACGACGCAGTTATAGGTGTCGAAGAGCTTGTCATTGTTGAAAATGACCATGAACTGGCCGAATATGTTCTGGGTGTTTGACTTGAACCGGCCCTTGAAGATGAGGATGTTGTCTTCAGAATAATTCGAATAATCTGCGCTCATATAATACCCGAAACTAAAATAGAGTTAGATAATGATGACTTCAAAAAACCATGTTTTTGAAGTCATCTTGTGTGCACAAGGTCTGATAAAACCAGTTTTTTGCAATTAAAAGGATAATTGTAAAAACTGGTTTTTAGATGTGCCCTAATAATAGTACAAAGTGGATTTGTGTCAATATAAAAAAATTTATCGTACAGTGGCAGGTTACAATGCCTGGTTGCTGCTGGTTCCCGGAAATCCTTCCCCGAACAGTGATAAAAAAAGTAAAAAGGGATTTACAAGGGTAAGAAAGGGGTTTAGAATGATAAAAAAGAGTGGAGGGGAATATGGAAGGAGTTATCGATTATAAAAACATTCATGACATGATTACGGCCACCATCAAGGCGTGCCCGGAAAAGCCAGCCTACCGGTGGATACTGAACGACCGGGGCGATACCGGTTCAATAACCTGGAAGGATTATTACGGAGAGGCCCGCCGGGTCGCCGGGGCCCTCATGAAACTCGGTATGAAAAAGGGCGACCGGATCAGCATCCTCGGTTTCAACTCGTACCGGTGGGTGCTCTGCGACGCCGGGATTCTCTTCTCCGGCGGGTGTACCGTCGGCATATACCATTCCCTCCTGCCGGAAGACTGCGCCTATATCTTAAATCACTCAGGGACGAAACTGGCCTTTGCCGAAGACGAGGAACAGCTGAAGAAGCTCCTGGCCATCAAAAAGAACATCCCGAAGGTGAAGAAGGTCGTCCTCATGAACGGGACATACTCCGGCAAAGGAAAGAGCTGGGTCCTTTCCTTTGATGAATTTCTCGGTCTTGGTGACGGCATAAAGGATGAGGATCTTGACAAGAGAATCTCTTCAATCGGCCCCGGCGACCTGGCCAGCATCGTGTACACATCGGGAACGTCCGGCACCCCGAAGGGTGTCATGATAACCCATGACAACCTTGTCTTCACGAGCCAGCTGGTCAGCATAACCATGCCGATAGACGAAAAAGACGAGACGATCCTGTTCCTGCCTCTGGCCCATATATTCGCGCGGGTTGATGTCTACGCCACCCTCATCAGTACAATTACCCTGACCTTCTGCCGTTCCCTGGAAAAGGTAGTGGAGGACATAAAGATTGTTCGTCCCCACTGGTTCCCGAGCGTCCCCCGGGTTTTCGAGAAGATCTATATCCGCATCATCGACGGGGTTGAGCAGAAGGGGGGCGTCGCGAAGATACTTTTTAACTGGGCCATGAAGATCGGCTACCGCCGGAGCGATCTCATTCTCGAGGGGAAACCGGTCCCGGCCTGGCTCAGGTTCCGTTACGGTATCGCCTCGAAACTCATCTTCAGCAAGATACACGACGCCCTGGGGGGGCGGGTCCGGTTCTGCGTCAGCGGGGCTGCCCCCCTGAACCGGGACGTGGGAAGGTTCTTTCACGCGGCCGGTATCACCATACTCGAGGGGTACGGTATGACCGAGAACTCCTCCTTTACCAATACCACCAGGCTCGACAGGTTCCGGTTCGGTTCGGTCGGTTTTACCCCTCCCGGAGTGAAGCAGAAGATAGCGAAAAACGGGGAGATACTCTACAAGGGCCGCAACGTGATGAAGGGATACTATAAAACGCCTAAGGAAACCGCCGGCGCCTTTACCAGAGACGGGTGGCTCCGTACCGGTGACCGGGGGTATGTTGACGAGGACGGTTTCCTCATTATTACCGGCCGCCTGAAGGACATCATCATCACCTCCGGGGGTAAGAACATCTCGCCGTCACGGATAGAGAACCTGCTTCTCACCTCGAGATATATCAACCAGTTGCTGGTCATCGGTGACCGTCGCAATTATCTCACCGCCCTCATAACCCTGAACAGGGACACGGTCTCGGAATTCGCCCGGGCGAATAAAATACACTTTGATGATTTTGACGATTTGAATAAAAACGAGGTTGTTCGCAACATTATCGGCAGGGAGGTTGACCGGGCCAACGGTAAACTGGCGTCATACGAAACCATAAAACGCTTCGCCCTGGTCCCGGAATTCACCCTGGAACAGGGCCTCGTTACCCCGACCATGAAGTTAAAACGGGACGAGGTTCAAAAACGGTACAGCGGTGAAATTGAATCATTATACGCGTAAAATACTGGGAAAGGGCGCATTGGAAAAACCCTTTGTCGCAATTGTCCCATAAAATGTAACAAAGGGTTTTGTCAGATTATGAATTATTTTATTTGACTAAATAAAATTTTATACGATATATTATACAAGGGAGTCCTTATTAATGTACGTGATTTTTCCTGTTCCGGCCGGAGAGAAAGAACTCTACTGATTTGGGAAGGGTATTTCGGAGGAAGTAATGGTAAAGAACAGCAACGGAGAAGAAGCGGCTGTCGGCAAAAACCTGGAGACCCGTAAGAGGGGCAAGGGAAGAATTTTTGGCATAATAACCATCGTTGTAATCATACTGGCGGTAATTGTCCTGTCAATTTTCCTGATTCTCAATTACCAGTCCGGCCGGGAAAAGGCGCGCATGGTACTCTCCAGCGGTGAGATTTCCTCCATTATGGATGAAACCGAGTCGCGGTATGATGTCCAGGACCGGGTTTACTTTCTCATAGGCAGAAAAGCGCGCCCCCTGAACGCTGACGTCATCATCATTGAGATAGAAAAATTCGGTGAGAGCGATTACCAGCGGTACAAGCAGATAAGCTATGAAATCGATAATGATTTTCAGAAACTCCAGGCATATATTCCCGGCAGCTACTTCCGGGAGAGCGGGAGGTACCGCATCAAGGCCTATCTCGACAGCAGGGTGGCCGTGAGCCAGGAAATCCTGGTGGGTGAATGAAACGCGCCACTAATCCGGATAGTGAATAACAAAGAGGAAACGGTTATATTATGCAGAAGAAGTTACTAGGTGCGGGGCTGCTTTTCGCGGTAATCCTGTTCTTGTCATCCCTGGGGCACGCGTTTACCGATCAGACCACGTCGGAACGAATTCTCGGCGAGAACAAGAGCTTTCTGAATTTTATAAACGTATGCGTTACCAACTTCGCTGCAGATAAGAAAGATGAGTTCAAGCAGATTTACCAGCAGCATTTCAATGCCGACGTGGCCTATCTCCAGGCTGATTACAAGAGAACCTACAAACGGGTCTATGCCTGCCAGGATGAGCTCTCCCGGCTCTATGAAACCATGCTGAAGGATTATTACCTGGAAGATTCGAAAGAGATCCTTGACACCCTGGCCCCGGACATAATCAGATCAAAAAACGCCAGGGCGCGGCTGTTCCTGACCCTCGGTTACCGCGACCGGACGGTGAGTTGGACCCATTATACCGTGGGCAACGCCTCGAACCCGAAACTCCACTCCTACCGGATTTTCAAGTACGAGGAAGGGATAAAGATGGCCCGCCGCGCCAAGCGGTACGGCTTCCTGGCCCTTTTTGAGAGCCAGGACCCGGAAAACAAGCGTAACATATATAACCGTATGCTGAAAAACGAGGTGGAAAAGGGAAATCTCTTTTATAACCGGTTCCTCGGCCTCACCGAGGAGGAGTTTTTCAAACATCTTAACATGACCTACGAGGCCTATGAAGAGAGCCTGAAGCAGAAGAAAGAGGCTGAAACGGAAGGTGAAGAGGCGCAGCCGAAGACGTTCGAGAAACAGGTGGAGAAGAGGGTCCGTTTCAGAAACGAGGCCCGGGCCGCGCGCTTTCTGATGAACACCGAATTTGACAAGGCCGAGGACATTCTCAGGGATTACGTGGATGACTTTAACTTCAAGTTGATAAGCGCGACATTTGACGTCCTCTCCGACGGGAGTGAAAAAAAAGAGAACGGGGGCGGCGAAGCCGCACCGCGGGCTGGTGGAAAGCCTGATTATTCGAGTTACAAGGTACACCTGATCGACAATTACTCCCGGCTTTCACAGGATTCTGTGATGGAGGGTTTTCTCGGCGACCTGAAGGTTGTGGACGACATCAGCGAAAAACCTGAAGAAGGGGATGCGACCGGGAAAGATGAATCCGGAGAAGATGAAACCGATGACGACACAGGGGAAGAGAAGACAGAAAATGATGAGGAGGAATAACTCGGGAGGGATTTAATCCCCGGGTAGCAGGATTTATATGGATAAAACCAGGAAGGGACCGTCTAAAGAGGACAGGGTTGTCGAGCTCGATAAACAGCTTCGGCAGCAGATAACGGATTATTACATGGCAGTAAAAGGGTTGAACAACCGGGAGAAGGCGGTTTCCCTGCTGGCTGACCATGTCGCAATCCTGGTGGAAATGATTAATGATATTAAATCCGGGTGAGTGCACCAGGATTCTGGCAGTCTAACATCATGCAGGTGAAAAACGTACTGTACAAAATAATTGTTGTTTATTCGATATTCTTTTTGATACTTATTTTACTTGATATAGCATACTGGTTTTTGTATTAATAGATGGTATACAATTATTGCACATATTTAAAGGGTTAATACCCTGGCTGACAAGGAGCAGACACCGGTTATATAATGGAAGAACAAAATACTACCCAGCAGGAATTTTCTGAGCAGTTCAATTTCTTCTCACGGATGAATATCCAGGCGAAACTCATAACAATAATATCTCTGATATTAATATCAGCCATGACCGTTATGATCTTCCTCGCAACCTACTTCTTCAGAAGCGACAACCAGGTGCGCATACAGGAAAACAACCTGAAACTTGCCGAGGTCATTTCGTTAAAGGTCAATTCAGATTTTACAACAATCGCCGAGAAGCTGAACCTCATGGGCACCACCATGATACAGCAGTTCAGGTCAGGGGCCCAGAAGGCGCTCTTCACCGGGCTCTTCTTCACCAATGACAAGGACTACGTGTACGTCGGCATCGCTAACCGGTCGGCTGACGGCACCGGCCTTGTCTTCAGGCAGGCTGTGCAGAATAATGACTTCTTCACCGTGAATCAGATTACCCCGGCCCAGATGAACGAGATTAACCGGGTAAACAGCACCGTCTTCCTTAAATCCTTCAGCAACCAGCCGGTGGTGCAGAACGTTTCGAACAGCTTCAACGTGCCGGTCATGGGGGTCAGTATCCCCTTCCAGAAGGGGCCCGGCGGCTCTGTGCAGTCCATCGTGTTCTGCTATATAAAGCTCGACAAGTTCCTGCAGGCCTTCAAGACGGCGGGAATATTCAAGGCATACATGGTCAACAGCCAGGGGGACATCCTCGCCCACCCGGACACGAATATCGTCCTCTCCCACGGCAACTATCTCAACCTGCCCATCGTGCAGATGATGCTTAAGAGCAAGACCGACAACGGCCAGACCAGGTACAGGGACAAGGACGGAGTCTGGCATCTCGGGGCCTTCAAGAAGACCGGGTTCAGCGGTATCGGGATTATCGCCACCGTTGAAGAGCAAAAAGCCTTTGAAGCGGTGTACCGTATCCAGCGGCGGAACATCTACATAACGGTTATCGTGCTCGCCCTGGCGTTTATCATCGTCTACTTCTTCGGCAAAACCCTCGCCTCTCCGATAATAAGGCTGGTCGGGGCAACCAAAGAGATAGAAGATGGGAATTTCCACGTCTCCATCAGGCCTACGACCGGGGACGAGATAGGCCGGCTCACCTCCTCCTTTATACAGATGGGACGGGGCCTGGAGGAGCGGGAGAAGATGAAAGACGCCTTCGGCAAGTTCGTCAACAAGGAGATCGCGGAACAGGTACTCAAGGGTGAAATCAAGCTCGGGGGCGAGCGAAAGAAGGCGGCGGTATTCTTCTCGGACATCCGTTCGTTCACCGCGATTTCAGAGAAGCTCGAACCGGAAGAGGTGGTTGAATTCCTGAACGAGTACATGACCAGAATGGTGCAGTGCGTCAACGATACGGGGGGGGTCGTTGACAAGTATATCGGCGACGCCATCATGGCCATCTGGGGGGCGCCGGTCTCAAGGGGGAATGACACGGAGAACGCAATTAACGGGGCCCTGATGATGCGGAAAGAGCTCATCGATTTCAACAGGGGGCGCGGAGGCGAGAAGAAGCCGATCATCAAGATTGGATCCGGCATTAACACCGGGCCGGTCCTTGCCGGCCAGATCGGATCCGAAGACAGGATGGAATATACCGTCATCGGTGACACGGTAAACCTCGCGTCAAGGGTCGAGGCGCTGAACAAGCCCTTCGGCACCGATATCCTCATCTCCGAGGACGCGTACGCAGAGGTCAGGGATGTTTTTCGGGTCGAGGCCATGCAGAAGATAAAAGTCAAAGGTAAGGCGGAGCCGCAGCAGATTTACGCCGTACTCGGCAGGCTCGACGACCCGGCTTCTCCAAAGAGCCTGGAAAAACTCAGGGATCTTCTCGGCATTGACATGCAGGGGATACCGGAGACACCAGCGGACGAAGAAGTGAAATATGAAATTATTGAAGAAAATAAACAGTGATCAAATCGCCGTCGGCGCCACCGCGGTAATAATCGCGGTTTTTTCGCTCCTCCTCTACCTTGATTTTACGAGGAAGGTTGACGTCGGCAAGGCCGAGAAGATCGGCACCATAACCTTTAAAAAGAAGGTCACCCAGAGAAAATACAGCGGCCAGGTCGTGTGGGAAGAGATAGAGCAGAACTCGCCGGTATTCAACTACGATTCAATCCGTACCGCGGACATATCCGAGGCGGTTATCCACCTGGAAGACGGCACCGATATCAGCGTGGACGAGAACAGCATGATCCTCCTGGCCCTGCAGGAGAACACCATCAATATCGACTTTACCCAGGGCTCAATCTCGGCGAAACGGAGCGGGGTCACGGGAGATGACATCGCGGAGATAAAAATCCAGTCGAAGGACTCCACCATATCGATTGAAAAAAGCGACATCAAGCTCTCAAAGACAGAAGAGGAAGACCTGAGCCTTACCGTGAATAGCGGCACCGCGAAAATAAAGACCGGCGGCGACGAGAAGACCATAGAGAAAAACCAGAAGGTCGTCGTGTCAGCCGACACCCGGGAAACAACGGTCTTTAAGCTCACCATGAAGCTCGATTCCCCGGCCCATGACCGGTACCTCATAACCACGGACCCGGCCGTTCCGGTCACTTTCTCCTGGGAGCCGGTCGAGGGCGACAATCCCCTCTTCCTGGAGATATCGAACGACCGGTCGTTCAGAAATGTCCGTATAACCAGGAAGGTGACCGGCTCAAGCTCCGGGATGAACCTCGGTGCCGGCACCTATTACTGGCGCCTCAGGGCCGAGAACCCGAAAACGAAAGAGGCGGACTTCAGCGACTTCAGAAAGCTTACCGTGATACGGGACGAGCCGGTCAGCCTCATAGCCCCCCTGAACAATGAAAAGGAGACATACTCGGCGGAACCGCCCATCATCCGGTTCCAGTGGGTTAAGAACGATCTCGCTTCCGAATACACGGTTGAGATTGCGCGGGATTCCGGATTCTCTCAGGTCGCTAAATCCGTGACCACCCCCCTCACCGAGATTTCCGTTGATAGCCTGACCGAAGGGACATACTACTGGAGAATCAAGACCAGCTCGGTCATAAGCGGAACATCCCACCAGGGCGTGAGCCCGGTGCGGTCAATCACCATAGACAGGACCGCCAGGCTCACGCAGCCGCGGCTCATAGCGCCGGAAGACGATAAAAAGATCAGCACCCGGATCATCACGGACAAGGGGATGGTTTTCAGCTGGGAGTCAGATCCCCAGGTCATGCGTTACGAACTTCACTTTTCCGAGGAGAGCGATTTTGGAAGCATAGCCTCACGCACAACGGTTGAAGGTAACTTCTTCAACCTCCAGAGCGAAATACCGGCGGGCTCATACTACTGGCGGGTCAGGCCCCTTCGCCAGGACGGAACCGGGGACGTGTTTTCTGCGAACCGCAGCTTTACCGTGCTCGAAACGGAGAAATTAACCGTCCGAGCCCCGGCGAACAACGCGGTGGTAAACGTTCCGGCCGGGAGCCAGGTGGCGTCTGTCACCTTTCAGTGGGAGAAGGTCAATATCCAGGGCAAGTACCTTTTCGAGATGTCCCGGGAGCAGAATTTCATACCCGTGGCTGTAAAGAGATTAACGAACGAAAACAGCGTTACCGTTGACGGGATAGATCCCGGAAGTTATTACTGGCGGGTGACCCTGGTTGATCTTAACAATACCAATATACTCTTCAGCGATCCCCTTGCACTGGATGTCCGCAGGGAACAGGTGACCGAGCTGACCATCAATTCCGGTATCCCGAAGAGTTCAATAATGGTGAACGGGAAATTCGTCGGCTACAACACGGTGACCGTGAAACCTGAACCGGGGGAGATACTGAACATCGAGGTAACCGCCCCAGGTTATGAGACCTTCACGCGGACGGTTACCCTTGACCGGGGCGAGACCCGTGTCGTCCAGGCGGCCTTCGTCGGCAAACCGGAACTGACCGTTACCTCAACGGTGCCCGAGGGAGAGATCTACATCAACGAAAAGCTGATGGGGACCGGCAGTGTCACCTATACCGCGGAAGCGGGGAAGGCCTTTACCGTGACCGTGAAGGCCGACAGGTACGAAGACTTCAAGAGGCGGTTGACCCTCAAGTCAGGCGAAAAGAGAAAACTGGCCGCGAAGCTCGCCAGAATCAGGGCCAGAGACAGGATCCGGTGGGACAAGAAC
>CAZEPS010000024.1:0-28719 GCA_964514165.1 uncultured Leptospirales bacterium | reverse complement strand
TCGGTCGAGGCATGGTTTCCTCCGTAAGTGTTTACTATTAATACGATTGAGAGGGAGAAATTTTTAAAAAAAAATTGGGGGTCAGAGCCTTTTTTAGAAAATTGTCGAAAAAATCGAGGGTCAGAGCCCTTTCCCCCATTTTTCCCAACATTCCGGAATGAGCCAATAATAATAAATATCAATTATTGATGAAAATAAATGATTGATCTGTCTGTTACCTGCCGCTAGAATACCCAATAAACAAAGAGATAAATTGATAAGAAAAGAGGAGTGAAGTCATGAAAGTTGCTTTTAAATCAGTTGCCTTGCCCTTTATCCTTGTTACCCTGGTATCTTTTGTTACCTGTTCCGATTCACGAACCGGTCTCGATCAGGAACTCCTGGCCCGGAACCTGGCCCGGGTCCACATAAACCTTGACCTCCCCGGCGACGTTGAGAAGATCTCTTTCATCGATCGGGTCCTGAGGTTCTTTGCCACGGAAGCCGTTGCCCAGGAGGCCCCATCAATAGAATCGATCTTGGTTCAGGTTACCGGCCCCGGCATGGCCCCGGTGACCGCAACCATCACCGGTTCCGCCTCCACTATCTACGTGCCGGCGGGGGTGAGCCGCTTTTTTGACGTCAGGGCCAGCACCGATATGGCAACCCTTCGGGGTACTACCATAGCGACACTGCAGGCCGGAAGCACGGCGAACCTGGTGCTTTCCATGAGTTTTTACGAGTCGAAGATTGTCATTCCCGACCTCGGTGATCGTTTTGGTAATTATCCGACATCAAGTCATCCGCGTATAGTTTCAATAACAGATATTTCAGGAGCTGGTTGGTTAGAAAGGGACTGGTCCTATTACAGTTTCGCACAAAATGATTTTAGAATCTGGGACATCGATTTCGATAACAGGGGACGTCTGATAGTTGCTAACGAACTGACACCCTATGCGATTCTCCGAATGGACAGCTTGTCATCATCGACCTATGAAGTATTAATACCTGATATAGATACTTATGGTGTCCATGCCCTTGCCTATGATCACCGCAACAATATACTCTATATCGGTCATGATAACTGGGAAATCTGGAAATATGAAGACAGTTCATTAAACTTCTTTGCTGGATCTATTGCTGATATTCGGGGTCTTGCGGTTGATACTCAGGGGAATGTATATGCTGCCTACGATAATGACGTGATTAAATACGATTCAGGCGGCAACTCTCAAGCCAGTTATGGATTCAGCGGCGGATCTCAAGCATGGGACATCATGGTAAAAGACAGTTTTGTGTACGTGGCTCGATATAGTAGCACCCAGTCTGAAAGGATGATAGTGGAGTTCGACACTGACCTCAACCCCACTGGCCGAGAGCTCACCGGCAGGCCCGGAGGGGGCGACGACTTCTTCGGCCCACACCGGTTCGTGGCCATCTACAGCAGGCGCTTTTTTGTTATCGATGAAACAGAAGGTAATGGAACAAATGCCGATGAGAGAATAGTAGCATTTGACAACATTTCCGGGTCCGGGTGGCAAACTTTTAAGCCTTCAGACATCGGAGAGACAGAGTTCTCATTTTATGATGCCTGCTGACAGGTGAAAATCCTCTTCCTTACCTCAGGCACCACCGGCATCGGGCGCCTGGTCTTCAGCATATCCATTTATAACGCCTTCAGGCGCCGGGGTGAAACTGTTGACTTCACGGTTATCAGCAACGCCCCGGCACAACGGGCCGCCCTGCTCGACCGGTTCGGAATAGCCCACCGGGAACTCCCGGTGGAGAACCACGACATTCTCCTCACTGAAAAATTCCGGTATTCAAAACTCTTTACAGCTGTCGCAGATATTAATCCTGACATCCTTATCGTGGACCGGGTCTGGTACGCGACCCTGAGGCTCATCGACGAACTCTCCTGTAAAAAGGTCTTCATCACCTCCCAGGTGATTGAAAAGTTCTTCTCTATGGAACTCCCGGACGGAACCATCTTCTTCCAGGGGGATAAATTTCACCGGGTCATCGGCATCGAGCCCTTCCCGAACGATCTCATTGAAGAATACGTTAACCCGTTGATAATCAGAAACCGGGACGAGATTTTCTCCCGAAACGAGGCCCTGGCGGGGCTCGGGGTCACCGGTGAGAAGCCGGTGGCAATGGTGGCGGTGAACTTTAAAAAGGGGTACCTGGAAGAGTTTAAAGAGCGGTACGGTTCCCTGGAAGCCGACCACGAGGTCATCTACACCACCAACATCAACGGGGGCGGCATCTTCCCCATGGCCGACTACTACAACGCCATAGACCTGGTGGCGGCGCCCCCCACGTACAATACCTTCTGGGAGGCCCGGTACTTCAATAAGCGGGCGCTGTTTCACCCGGTGCCGGTGCGCTTCTGCGACCTGGAACAGCGGGTGCGCGACCTTTCAGACTACGAGTTCGACGAGAACGGGGCGGATCAGCTGGCGGAGATCCTCCTTTCTCTCTGATTACTCCTCGAAGCCGTACTGAAAAAAATCGATGTCTTTCCGGTAGGCCTCTTCCACCATGGCCCTGGTTTCATCATCGTAATACTCAGAGTAATGGCCGTGTCTGGAATTATTCAATCGGGGAATGTCGGTCGTGACCCCCAGCTTTTCCCGGATGTGCTTCCAGTCCGTTTTGATTGTCTCAAGCCGGGCAACAAATTCGACGAGGAGCCCGCCATTACTGTCGGTGAGCCAGTCCAGCTGGGGCGCACCGAGAAAGTTCATGAAAAAACGGTCCTCCTGTCTTTTTTTGAGCCAGTCCTTAAAGGTCAGTTCATTCGCCTCCCGGTGAAGATCGTCTGACCGGTTCTGCCGCTGATAGCAGTACCGGGAAACCTCCCTCTCCCAGGGGTTTCTCACGATTGAGAAGCTGAAGTATTCCCTCCCCGGTTCCCGCTCCTCGAATATGTCCTCGGCGAACTGATGCTTCACCACCACCTCGCACATCTGGAAGATCTGCGATGCAATGCTGGTGCCCCCGGTCTTGGGTATATGTATAAAGATGAATCTGTGTTTGTGTGAAATCACTGTACAGCCCCTTTCCACGACCAGAGGGAGAGGTCCCGGCCTAAAAAATCCTCCAGTTCCCGGTTATGGTCCCGGTAATAGCGGTCAAGGAAATCCATAATCCCTGATGAAATTTCTGGACGGTTTGGGGGTGTGGCGAAAATACGTTTGTTCCGGGACCCTGGTGTAAAATGAGGTGTCACCCCCAGCCTGTGATAGAGATCCTGCACCCGGGACAAGTCGCCGGCGACCTCCTCATAGATAAGCACCATAACCCGGTCCCGGGGAAAATATTTTTCCAACACTGCCAGGTGCCGGGCGTACTCCCCCCGCTCCAGGTATGCGAAGGGTGAGATGTACATCTCCCTCTCTATTGAGGGCTCTTTAATACCGAGGAGAAACACCTCCTCCGGGCTCCTTGTCTCGAGGCCCCGGTTCACCGAAAAAAAATAATTCGACACTGCCCTCTCCGCCGGGTTCCTGAGAATTACCAGCACCAGGGCGCCGGGAAACCAGTTCCTGATTCTCGCCACCGCGTCCTCCCGCTCGAAGTAATGGACGGTCTTCTCCCCGAGTATGCGGGCGCTTTCTGCCCGCGGGAAGTATTTCTGCAGGTAATAGTCGGGCCCCCTGGCGTATTCATTTTCATCCAAAAAAAACTTCAACTCGGGTTCAACAAGGGGTTTCGCGAAATATATTTCGGGATGTTCGTCGAGCACCGTGGCAAGCCAGGTGGTGCCGCTCCGCATGGCCCCGGCGATGAACAGGTGCCGCCTGTCAGTCACGGGGCGGTTTCCTGCCTGAACTCTTCGTACCCGGACATGATCTCTTCGCCGAAATCGGTCAGTATCCGGGCGGTAAGACCCCAGATGACGTGCCCCCCGTAGCGGTAATAATAGACCTGGTACTCGTTCCCTTCGTATGAAATAACCTCGGTGCGATCATACTCCCGGTTGACGAACATGGACAGGGGGGCCTCGAAAAACTCGTCTATCTCGTCGCTGTTGATTATGTACTCGTAAGGGTGGGGTATGACCCCGACGAAGCAGGAGACGTGAAATCCCATGATTGAAAAGTAGTCGTCGAACTGGCCCAGGTACTCGATATCTTCGGAGGGAATTCCCACTTCTTCAAAGGTCTCCCGGTAGGCGGTGCAGATAATCTCCCCGTCCTTGTCGTCGAAAGTCCCCCCGGGAAACGATACCTGCCCCTTGTGGTTTTTCAGGTTTTCGGACCGCTTGGTGAGAAGTACAAAGGGCTCGCAGTTCTTGTTCATGAAAAGCATCTTTACCGCGGCGGGCTTGAATCCTTCAAGGTGAAGAATTCTCGATTGCCGCTCCTCCAGCCGGTTCCTGATATATACCTTGAAGCGGGAGAAATCACCTTCGCTGCTGAATATAAGATCCATAAAAATTCCGATAATGCAGGGTATGGTATATTCGGTTGTACAGCCCTGCGTATTGTCAAACAGAATATTGTGCTGCCGATCTCAATATTCTTTATAATGGGAACATCAAAAAGCCGGTTTTACTATTATCACTTTAACTGTCAACACCGGTTTTCCAGACGTAGTGCCCACCAGGGGACTTCTAAATTTCTTTTTTTAGAAATCCCCTGATTACCGTATTTTTAAAAACGTTCAAAAAAACTGCTGATTACTTTCACATATTTTCAGTATTCTTATACATTAATATTCAACTTTTTCTATTTTATGATTGACGACTCTCTTATTTTTTATATTTTTAAAGAAAAAGGAGAATGCAATGAAAAAAATATCACTTTTCATGGTAATTGCTTTTATTGGTCTTACCGTGGCATGTTCTTCGTCACAGCAGGGAACAAGCGCGTCAGATGGTTCAGAGACGAACCCGTTTGTTAAGGCTTCAAACAAGGAGCTTTCCCGGTATCCTATCGGCGGGTTCGCGTATAAAAGTTCTGAGCTGGAAACAAAGCGATGGGACTGGTGGGCAAAGGCCGCTCTTCCAATCGTCAACAACATTGTTGCCAAGCTCCCTGACGGGTACGTCCTTCAAGTGACCGGCCATGCCGATTCCAGGGGTCCGGAAAGGGTCCAGGGCAACAAAGCCGGGAACATGCAGCTGTCCGAGAACAGAGCCAAGACCGTGTACAACTCCCTGAAGAAGAACGGGGTGTCCACGTCCAAGGTAACCTACAAGGGTGTCGGCTCGTCAGAACCGATACCAGGCATCAGCCCGCAAAGCGCCCAGAACAGAAGGGTAACCTTCAAGATCGTCAAGAAATAATTTTTTTGACTGAAATGTCGCAGAAAAGAGGCTGTCTTTAATAGAGATAGCCTTTTTTTTATATGATGATAATTCGGGGGAAATCACGATCCCCTGAAAACATAAAGACGCACATCGTAATAGAAGGATAAGATCTCATGCTGAATAGTAATTTCCGGTTTCGGATGCCGGCGGTAATCATCTTTTGTGTAACACTGTTCTCATCAGCGTTCATTTCGGCAGGATGCATCGGCACAAACATCAATACGCTCAAGAAGGAGCTGACCGAGCTCCGTCGGGAGCTTAACAACCTGAGAAACACCCTGGACAACTACGCCAAGTCTGATTATACCATTCTCGCGGCAGGCGACATACTCCTCGACAACGAGATAAAAAAAGTTGTCAGGCTCAGGGGGAAGGATTACCCCCTGGAGGGGATACGGGATTTTCTGTCGAGTTACGACGTCGTGTTCGCCAACCTGGAGACACCGATCACGACAAGGGGAAGACCGGTGAGCGACAAGCCCTACGTGTTCGCGGTTTCGCCTGCGGTGGCCGGTATTCTCAACAGCGTCAAGCTGGACATCGTGTCAATCGCGAACAACCACCTCATGGACTATGGCGTTGAGGGTATGGAGGATACCATCGATTACCTCGACAGATGGAACATCAGGTACGCGGGCGCGGGAAACAACATCGCTGAAGCGAGAAAACCGGCAGTTGCCCGTTTCAGCGAAACCACCCTCTATTTTCTCGCCTACTGCGAACGCCCCCCGAAAGAATTTTTCGCCGACACCACAAAGCCGGGCACCTCGCCCTTTATTCTGGAAAATATTGTCGAGGACATCAGGACATATAAAACAGAGTCAAGCCTTGTCTTCGTCTCACTTCACTGGGGAATTGAACAGACAAGCAAACCCCAGAGCGGCCAGGTCTATTACGCCCGGCGCATTATAGACGCAGGAGCTGACGCGGTCATTGGCCACCACCCCCACTGGCCCCAGAGCATTGAAATATACCGGAGAAAGCCGATACTCTATTCCCTCGGGAACCTGATTAACGGGTTTTACAACAGCATAGAAAAGGACAATATCGTCGTGGCTTTTTACTATCACAAGAACAGGCTCAGGAAACTGGAGATCTATTCCATAGCAGGCAAGAACAAGAACATCGATTTCCAGCCATACGTGCTTACCGGCGAAAAGGCGTCGAAAAACCTCAGGGAAATACAGCAGCTCTCACAACCCTATGGAACGAGAATCCTCATCCGGGGAAACCGTGGGCTTATCCTCTTTTGATCGGTCTCTTTCTCAATTTCAAAATGGGACACGGTAAAATCGTCGAACAGGGCCTCGGTGTCCCCGAAAGAAACCAGCCCCGCCCTGCCGGTCTGCACCGAGTCAAAATCGTGTTTAATGAAGACGCTGCCGTCAAGGTACCCGTGGACCGTGCGGCCCCTGGCAACCACCCGTAGCCGGTGCCAGGAATCTTTATCAATACCCGGCAAACACTCCCGGGCAATGATCTCACGGTCCGGCCCGTTGACCAGGACAAGTTCCATCGCCCCTTCTCTCATGTCGACAGTGATGGCGTGAAACTCACGGTTTCTCTTTCCAAAAAAGGCGATGCCGGCGGTTTTTTCCGAACCTGTATCAGCAATTTTTATGCCGGTGGTAATATGTCCCTCCCTGAAATTCGCCATGGCGTCGCACCAGGCAAGGTTGATCTTCCCGGTCAGTATCCGCTCATAAAAGTTACGGTATGATTCATTCATCATGAGAAGGATCAGCATCGCACTGAAGAATCCCGAACAATCCTGTTCGATTACGCTTCCACGTGAACGGAACACGCCCCTTTCGCCGTCAGCCCCCGTGGAAGATTCACTTCTCCAGCGGCCGGTGACCGGGGTAAAACCGGATATTTCCTTTTCACCAACCACCCGGTCAAATGTATTCAGATATACCGGCGCGGATATCACCACGGAACAAATGAACATCATGAGAACAGCGATAACCGGGACCGCGCACGCAGCGATACTGAACATTCGAAATTTACTTTGCGGTTTTAGTTTACTCATATCATGCCGTCCCTAAAACTGGAAATAGATGAATGGCCTGCCCCCGGTAACCGCCAGGTTGTACACCACGAGGGTCAGGACAGCTGCGGCAATGCCCTGGATAATGGCCGGCTGTTCCTTCCAGATATTTGTTAAGCGCTCCCTCCATGCAATCGGGGTGAAATGGTACCCGTAGGCAAACAGGATGACTGAAACCAGGGCGCTACCGATGTTCGGGGCCCCGGCGCTGAACTCCGTGAGGCTGTTCAGTATGCCGGTGAAGGTCTCCCACGTATCAGAGCGGAAGATGATCCACCCGAAGAGAACCAGGTGAAGGGTGACAAAAACCCGCAGAGCGCGCGGAAATCCCCCCGGCTCATCCCCCTTGTTGATCTTCAGCGCCCCTTCGATAACGAGGAGCACCCCGTGAAAGACCCCCCACAGGAGAAACTGGGTCCCCGCGCCGTGCCACAGGCCGCAGAGGACCATGGTCACGAGAAGGTTGAAGTGGACCCTCCCTCGGTTTCCCCCGAGGCTGATGTAGAGGTAGTCACGGAACCAGCTCCCGAGGGAAATGTGCCAGCGCCGCCAGAAGTCAGAGACCGATACAGCGGCATAGGGGCGCCGGAAATTTTCCACCAGGTTGAACCCGAGGAGCATGGCGCTCCCAATCGCGATATCGGTATAGCCGGAAAAGTCGCCGTAGATCTGGATGCCGTAGGCGTAGACCGCAGCCAGGGTTTCCGCTGAGGTGAACATGCCGGGGTTCGCGTACACCCGGTCAATTATGTTGACCGCGAGCCAGTCAGCGGCCATTTTCTTCACAAGCCCGGTAAAGATAAGGAATATTCCCGCAGAAAAGTGGCGGTGGGTGACCATGAAGTGCCGCGCCCTGTCTCTCAGGGCGGGGAGAAACTGTTTCGCCCTCACTATGGGCCCGGCAACGAGCTGGGGGAAGAAGGTAACAAACAGGGCGAACTTCAGGAAATTACGCTCCGGTCCGAGTTCCCCGCGCCACACGTCGATGGTATAGGAGAGGGTCTGGAACGTGTAGAAGGATATCCCCACCGGAAGGACCGTGTTTATGAGGGGTATCCCGGCACCGACCCCGTACCCTTCGAGCAGATTGTTCACCATGCCGGAAAAGAAATCCGCATATTTGAACATGAAAAGAAGGCCCAGGTTGCTTGCCAGTGAAACTACAAGAAAAGCTGTTCCCTTTTTGCCGTTCTTTTGAGCCCGGTGTATCATGATGGCAAGGGTGTAATCGATAACCGTCGAGAAAACGAGCAGGGCCAGGGGCCAGATCTTCCAGGTCGCGTAAAAATAATAGGACGCCAGTATAAGAAAAGCAAACCGCACCTGGGGGAACCGGAGCAGGGCGAGGCCCGCTGCCAGAACAAGAATCAGAAAGTAGGCGTAGGCCCGGGAGTTGAACTGTATGGCCCGGTTTACCTCTTCATCTTCAATCGCCTGTTTCACCGGTGCGAGGGTCCGTGCCTGCTGGTTTCCACGGTAGGCCCCCATCAGGGTATCGTAGAACCCGTCGGCCGCAAGTTTCCCCCCCGGGATAGTCAGGTGGGTGTAATCGTCCATCGCCAGGCCCCGGGCAACGAGGTTTTTCATGTGGCCTTCGCCGCCGAGAAATCCGTAGGTGTCAAAAAAGGCGATGGACATGGCCCGGGCGGTCTCTTTCTGGATTTCCCGCACCTCCAGTGTCTCGCTGAACGGGACCGGGTTCCCGTCCAGGACAAGCATCCGCTCAGGGGGCCCGATAAGGAGGATATCGGTTTCAGGGAGAATCTCTTTGAACAGCCTGAGGATCTCCTCGAGCTGACGCCTGAAATCATCCACGGAAAATTCCGGGTACCCCCTGATTGACGCGGCCTCGTTCACCCCGTACTGAAAAATAATCATGTCAGGATTGAGTTTCCCGAGACCCGCGGCAAGGCGCTCCCGCGGGATGGATTTCAGCCAGGCGAGATGGGTCCCCATGCGTACCACCGTGCTGTAGGCGACCCCCCGTTCAGTCTCGAGATTGACCGCGTCTATATAGGGGAGTTCCCCTCCCCTGTCCCGCACCCCTATCTCCAGGACTCCCGTAGGGGCAGTTTCGAAATCAGCGGTACCGAATCCCCCCGGACCCAGGAGAATTTCCTTTTCGTGGCTCGACTGCTCAGTTTTCACCGTCACGGTATATTCTTCATTCCCCGCGGACCCGTACAGGGGAGCCCTGAGATACACCTGTATCCGCTCCCATTCATTGAGGCCCGCCGGTTTTTCGTACCGTACCGTCGCCCCGGCAGTGAGGGGCACCGCGCTTTCGCCGGTAAACCCGAGCCGGGGGTTGACCTCCGGCTCCATCTTGAATCCGTCGGCACTCCTGAATTCATGGCATGTTCTGTAATACCTGAACCGGGAGGCATCGGTCCTGTTTTCGTGGTCCCGTAGTGTGGTAGGAAGGGTCTCTATGACCGGGACTATCCCCCTGCCGCCGTCACCGAAATCCTCCTGGAAACGCCGCTTGACCACGATGGAAAAACAGTCCCCCCAGATAAGAGAGTCGCCGTAATGAAGAACCCGCACTTTATCGGATTTCCCCTTTTCGAGTTTCTTCAGCTTCAGGAAAAACCTTTTGAGAAAGGCGTTGTCCACGCCCTCGTAAAGAAAATCCCCTTGCGTCTCCTGATTTTTATCAAGGGCCAGGGCGGTGCCTCTTAATTCTTTCTGCTCGGTTGTTTCTCTGCTGAACAGTCCATCCTTAAGGAAAGTCAAATCCGGTATGAAACCGGAGAAGGGAGGGATGCGGGGTGACCGGTAATCCCCCGGCAGGGTATGGTTGACAATGACGACCGCAGCAAGAACGAGTATCCAGACCGAGATGAGGACAAACGTTCTTTGCCGGTCTTCACCGGCCCGGAAGACCGGGACTGCTTTTTCCCTGCCCCGCCACCGACCGGTTTCTTTGACCCGCTTCCCGGTTTTACTATCAGCCTTCTTTCTCTTTCTTGCCAGGAACTGCACAAACAGCAGCAGCGGAATTCCGATACAGTAAATATATACCAGATAGAGCTGTTTAAAAAAGGGTACCACCAGGGGGTGACCGGGCGACTCATACTGAACGAAACCAGTCTCTATCCCGCTTACCCACAAGAGATAGAGAACCACGCCTGACAGGACAAGGGTGATCGGGTAAGCCGCGGAACCCTTCTTGATGAACGTCTTAACCAGGAGAGCAATGGATGCAGGTATCACCGAAAAGAAAAGGATTATACCATAGAGCGCGGCAAAAACCGGGAAATCAACATACCCGCCCCAGAGGTTCCACAAGACGAAAGCCGGAATCGTTTCAGCGATTATGACAAAAGCGAACAAAAAAGCCGCAAGGAAGGGAACCAGAACCTGGTTGATAAATCCCTTTTCATCGGTTGTTCCATCAGGGTATTCACTGCCGGCCCCGTTTTTGTTCATCATAATCGGAAGCGGTATCGCCATGATCAGTATAATCTTTAGCATGCACAGGGCCGGAGCAAAGATACCCGGGAGGGGCTGCAGGGCAATCCTGTTGAACATGACGATATCAGGGGAACCGCTGTACAGTGAATAGAGGTACACGGTGCCGGAAAACAGGGCACCGAAAAGTATAGAAGAGAACGAAAGAAGAATGACGGGACCCCGGCGCGATACGGCATTGCCGATGCTTCTGAATATTTTTTTGTGTAATGACCCCATACGTTATGCCGACTGAAAATTACCTGAATTTCTTCAAAAGAACAGGGCGTGTCAAATATTTTACGTTCCCTTTTTATTGAAATCTGTGCCGTCTCATTATACTTTAGTCAATACCTGATACAGGGAGACCACATATCGGAAGGGACCATGGCAGATATGAAAAAAGTTATCAACTATCCGACTGAAATCATTTTGAAATCAGTTTTCAGGAACGAGAAGGATCAATCCGGCACAATTGAAAAAATACTGGCCGATTTTCAGATTGAAGGGAATATTTCAACCAAACAGAGCAGAAACGGAAAATTTATCTCCTACACCGTGAAAGGGATATTTCCCTCTGATGAAGTGCTCAATACCGTATGCGCCAGGATAACCGCCCTTAGAGGTTACATGATGATGTTTTAAACCCCGGCGGACAGGCCTGCCAGGGCGCCGGTGCTCCAGGCGAACTGAAGATTAAAGCCGCCGCTGTCCCCGTCTATGTCAAGGAGCTCCCCGGTGATGCAGAGGTTTTCAACTATCCGTGATTTCATGGTCGCGGGATCAACCTGGTTCACGTCAACACCGCCGGCTGCGACGACCGCCTCGTTAAACTTTCTCGGTTCCCCTGGCACCAGCACCAGGCGTTTCATAACATCGAGAAGACGCTCTTTATCCTTCTTCGAGAGCTCGGCGACTTTCTTTCCAGGATCAACCCCGGCGATTCCGCAGATAAACTCGGGCATGCGCTTTTTCAGAAGCCCGGTGAGGCTGAATGCCGCGCTCTTCCTGCCGTCAGACCAGAGGCCGTCGAGAAGTTCACCCAGTTCAACTCTGCCTGTATCGGGAAAAAGATCGACATGGATTTCGACTGTTCTTTTCGCGAGCACTCCCCGGTTAACGGCACGGGAGACATCAAGGGCAACCGGACCGCTGATGCCGTAGGAGGTAAACAGAAGCTCTCCGATGGATACCGAAGCGGTTGAACCGGCGACATGGACTTCCAGCCTGCAGTCCCGTTTAATGCCCTGGAGGCGGTGAAGCGGTTTCAGGGGGATGGTAATCGGTATAATTGACGGAAAGGGCTCGATGATCCGGTGCCCGAGGGATACGGCGAGGTCATAACCGGACCGTGAAGCGCCGAGCTGGGGATAGGCGCAGCTCCCGCAGGAAAGAATTACAACGTCAAAATTGTGTTTTTCCCTGCCTGCGGTGACAATGGTGAAACTGCTGTCCCCGGGATCAACAGCGTCAACACGCCGGTGAAGATGAACCTCAACGCCCTGTCGTTCCATTTCGTACTCCAGGATACTGGTGACCGATGAAGCCTGGAGTGACGCCGGAAACATCCGGCCATCCTCCTCTTCAATAAGGGGAAGGCCGATACCTGAAAAAAAACCTGCCGTTTCCTCGCGACTGAAACGTGAAAAGACGTTATGAACGAACGAGGGATTACTCCCGTGATACCGGGAGACCTCAATGTTCGTATTCGTGATATTGCACCGCCCGTTACCGGTTATGTTTATCTTTCGTCCGAGCTTCTTCTGTTTTTCGAAAAGAACAACCCGGTTACCTGACAGAGCGGCATGATATGCCGCCATAAGCCCGGAGGCACCGCCCCCGATTACCGCGACCCGTTTACCGTTACTATTCATTATTCTGAAGAGCGCTGTTGATGGTTTTTTCGAGGCTGTTAATCTGGTTCGCGTACTTCTGAAGTTTCAGATCCTGATCTGAATTGGCCCGTTCCCTTTTCAGGTATTTCTTTATTACCAGGAGATCCCTCTGGTCACGTATGTTTCCGTCCTGGATAAGCTTTTCGATTATGCTGAAATTGTAATCCCGGAAACAGACCCTGGTGTAGAAATCAACGCCGTACAGGGTCAGTGTCTTCTCTATTGAATGTTTATTTGAATACTGTTTGAACTCCTGGTAACGGTCAGAATCAGCGGCCCTCCTGGACCTGGTCTGACTTTTATTACTTTCTTCTTTTTTCGTTTCTGTATTTTTCGCGTTATCCGTCCTGGCGAAAATCGTCGATTCATCGAGCTGTGAAATAGATTCAGCGTATATTTTCTCCTGGACTTTCTTTGAATAGTCCATGATGTTCCGCGCAAGCACGCTGCTGTAATGCTCAATCATGAGGACAATATTCGCTGTTCTCCCAATCGGAGTGTTGTTTAATTCATCCAGTTTCGGTACCAGGTCCCTGATGATTTTTTCAATGGTGGTTTTCTTGTGAAACTCCTGGGAATAGAGGTGTATCAATTTGTCTTCGTACACCTTCCTCAGTTTTGCGAGGATGTTTCCTTCGGTAACGATAAATCCATTCACCCCGAGAATTTTGTTTTTTCGCTCTTCGCTCACTACTTCCATTGAAAAAATCATCCGCGAATCAACGAGGACCTGGATCAGTTTCGGAACACTGAAGGCGAGGACCCCGTATTTTTTAGAAATATGGGGGAAAAAATCATCTGAGAGCGGTATGGATTCAGGTGTATTATCGTAGTTCCTGTCCCGCATTTCCTGATAAATATTCATTATTATTGAATCGAGCTTTTCCATAACGGTACGTTTCCCGGAATTATTTCTGCTTAACTATAGCCATGATAATAATCAGAATATCGGTTTAAAATCAAACTGGTGAAGGGCCTTGATGATTCTCATGGTCCTGGTTTTATGCCTGAGGAGAATCGAACTGGTTTCGGCACCGCCGTGAAAATACCGCACACCGGGGAGGAGAACTCCGTCCGTAACCCCGGTAATGGAAACTATCACGTCCTCGGTCCTTACCATGTCATTGATAGTATAGATTTTATCTGCGACCTCGCCGGTTGCTTCCTCGATCATTTTCCTCTCAGTCTTGTTTTGGTAGATAAATCGGGTCTGAATATCCCCGTCCAGGCATTTCAGGGCAGCGGCAGCCAGCGTCCCTTCTTTCGCCCCACCTATTCCCATGAGTATATCAATAGAGTTATCCTCCAGTGCTGTTGATATGGCGCCAGATATATCACCGTCCGTTATGAAGAGTATTTTAGCGCCGGTTTTTCGTATGTCCTGGACTAGTTTCGCGTTATGGTCCCTGTCAAGCACGCACACGGTCAAATCATCAATATACTTGTTTTTTGTCCGGGCAACCCTTTTGATGTTTATGTCCGCGGGCTGGTTAATGTCTACAACGCCTTTCGCTTCCTTCCCGACCGCTATTTTTTCCATCATCACTGTCGGCGTACTCAGGAATGCCCCCTTTTCTCCGACCGCGATATACGATATGGAATTGTTTCCCCCCCTGGCGCAGGTCCTCTTTCCGTCCAGAGGCTTCACCGCAATGTCCAGGGGAATCCCATCCTCTTTGCCGACAACGTCACCGTCTCCGAGAATGCTTTCTTTACTCTTGGCGCCGATAATTATCTCGCCATTAATATCCATAGAGGATAATACCTTGATCATCGCATCTGCGGCAGACTGGTACGGCTTTTCCTCGTCACCTTTTCCCATGTACCTGCTCGCGTAAAGGGCAGCGGCTTCGGTCAGCCGGACCGCCTCAATGGTGATGTTTCTGTCCATACCAGTACCCGTAATCTAAAATGGAAAAGTTATACACGGCATTCTAATTTGTATTAATATTATTTCAAGCAATTTTGTCATGGTTGCACGATGCGGGAAAGAGATTTGTAATTGACTATTTTGCAACCATGCTCCATACTTTGTGACATAATACACACAAGGATCGTGCGGGTGAAAAAAACAATCATGATTATCGGGGGGGGCCTCCTGCAGGTGCCGGTAATCGTTGCTGCCAAAAAAATGGACTACCAGGTAATCGTTACCGATTACAATTCCGAAGCCCTTGGGATGAAAGACGCGGATATTCCCATCGTCATGAGTACCCGCGACATCGAAGGTTCGGTCCGTGTCGCTAAACGGCAGAACGAAGTAACGCCGATAAGCGCGGTTTTAACCGTTGGTACCGACGCGTCCATGACCGTTGCTGCAGTGGCGAACACCCTGGGGCTTCCCGGCATTAAGTTCGAAGACGCAGAAGCGGCGACAAACAAACTTAAGATGAGGATGCGTTTCAAGGAGCACGGGGTTCCGTCGCCGAATTTTCTGCCGGTCTGGTCCCTCTCCGACGGCAAAAAGGCATGCAAAGTCCTCGGTTTCCCCCTTGTTCTAAAGCCCTCTGACAATATGGGGGCCCGCGGTGTCATTCGTATTGACAACAGGAACCAGTTGTCAGACGCCTTCCATTATTCCAAGAACGCGTCCCCCAGCGGCGAGCTCATTATTGAAGAATATATGGAAGGGAGTGAACTGTCCATAGACGCGGTAATCTACAACGGAGAAATTGTCATCTGCGGTGTTGCTGACAGGATAATTGAATATCCCCCCTATTTTGTTGAAACCGGGCACTCAATGCCGTCGGCAATGCCGGATAACGTTATTGCAGACGCGGCTAATCTCATGAAGAGAGGTATCATGGCCCTGGGGATAACCATCGGAGCCGCGAAGGGGGACATCAAGATAACAGAGAATGGACCAAAGGTTGGAGAAATCGCCGCCCGCCTGTCGGGGGGATTCATGTCAGCCTATACCTATCCTTTATCAACGGGGGTCGATCTCATGAGAACAGTCATTGAAATTGCCCAGGGAAAAGAGCCGGGGAATCTCGAGCCGGTCCATAACAGAATCGCAATAGAACGAGCCATTATACCGAAGCCGGGAATCATCAAAAGGATCAATGGACTGGAAGATGCATTTAAAATACCCGGTATCGAAGAGATATTTCTCAACATCAAGCCGGGCGACCGGTTTTCAGTACCCCGATCAAACGTTGAAAAAGCGGGAAATATCATTGCGACCGGTGAAACTCTTGAGGAGGCGGAAGCGGCTGTTAAAAAATGCCTTGATACCCTGGATATTCAGGTTCTCGAAGAATCGGAACTTTCCATGGACGCCATTCATCTTTCTGCCAGGTACAAGTTCAAAAAGATTTGTTACGTATGCCCGGTCTGCGACGGCGAAAACTGCCCCACCGGCGTTCCGGGAATGGGGGGAATCGGAACCGGTGAATCGTTCCGGCAGAATATTCGGTCCCTGAAAAAGTACAAAATAACGACACGGCTGATTCATGACATCACAGATCCTGACACGACTATCTCTTTTCTTGATAACATTCTTTCGATGCCGGTCATGGCCGCTCCCATAACCGGTTCTGTTACCAACATGGGAGGAGCCATTGACGAGCTCGAATACAACCGGGCGGTTGTCAGGGGATGCCGGCGGTTCGGAATTCTGGCATTCGTCGGTGACGGCGCCTCCCCGGAAAAATACAAGGTCGGTCTCCAGGCCCTTGCAGAGGAAGAAGGTGCTGGCATTCCCATCTTCAAGCCGAGGGCCGACAACAGGGAAATAATCAAAAGAATCAAGGCCGCTGAAAAAGCGGGCGCTGTAGCTGTGGGAATGGATATCGATGCCGTTGTGTTCAAGACCATGGCGATGAAGAACCAGCTCGTGGGGCCGAAAAGTTTTTCAGAATTGAAGGAGCTGGTTTCTTCGACAAAACTTCCCTTTATTTTCAAGGGTATCATGAATGCCAGGGACGCTGCCATGGCTGTTGAAGCCGGTGCCGCAGGAATTATCATATCCAATCACGGGGGCAGGGTCCTTGATGAGATGCCCGGTTCCATGGACGTCCTGCCCGAGGTCGTCAGCGAAATAAAGGGAAAGGCGGTTATCATGATTGACGGGGGATTCAGAACCGGTGTTGATATTATAAAAGCAATCGCCCTGGGAGCGGATGCCGTTTTAATTGGAAGGCCCATCGCCATCGCCGCGGTCGGTATGGGTGAAAAGGGAACTTATTACTACCTCAATCAACTGAGTCATGATTTAAAAAAGACCATGATCTTGACCGGTTGCAAAACAATATCAGATATCAATGAAGATATCGTCCGAAAATTTTAGGCATTGCAAAAATCTCTATTTAGTTTTTCATGAGAGGCGCGGTACACCTCTCAATCAGAAACCATGGAAATGCATACTCATGCATTTCCATGTTAGAAGTCCCTGTATGGGCCCAAAGTTATTACAGAGAGAGTGTCAATAGGTCCTGAATACCGCGGCGAGTTTTCCGAGTATGGATACGTCTTCTACTACAATCGGTTCATAGGCAGCATTTTCAGATATGAGATGCACCGCGCTGGAAGTTATCTTAAAGGTTTTCAGGGTTGCTTCGTCTTCAATCAGTGCAGCCACGATGTCCCCGTTATTGGCGGTGGACTGTTTTTTTATGATGGCAATGTCGCCGTCGTTGATTCCGGCCTCAATCATTGAATCCCCGCGCACGTTGAGAGCGAAATATTCTCCCTTGCTGAACATTGCCGACGGAAAACTTAAATACTCTTCAATATTTTCCTCTGCGAGTATCGGCGACCCGGCCGCGATTCTTCCAACCATGGGTACATTAATAGCGTTAACCGGTATTTCTTTTTCCTGGTTTATGACAAAAATGGCCCGGGACTTGTTCTGCTCGGTTCGGATGAAACCTTTCTTCTCAATGGCCTTGACATGGTCGTAGGCCCCTTTCACCGTAATATGAAACCGATCACCGATTTCACGAACCGTAGGAGGGAGTCCTGTTTCCTGGATTTTTCCCTTTATGTAATCGAAAATGAGCTGCTGCTTGTCAGTCAGTTTCTTTACAGACACTTCTTTTGTCATTATCATTACCCCAATGGTTGATTGCTGCATATATCGGCTGAACTAATGCATATATAAACATAAAATTAGCATACATTAGTTTGCTTGTCAAGAAAAAAGTGCAAAATATCAAATTTTTTGAAAATAATTTTTTAACAGATAATTTTAAAATTGAAAAGTATAAAATTTTGAAAAAATATAAAATTTACCAGAAATTCTAATTATGGGTACATCTAACAATATGATTTAGCCTTGATTAATCAAGGCTAAATCATATTTATACCACATTACATACCCAAGGGGAAATCGCTTGTTTTATTAATAGAGGTTCCCTAAAAATTCGAATGGTATACAACGTGGAAACAGCTGTTCATTACAAAACACTGAACCTTCCTGAAACCGCCACTGATGAAGAAATCGTCGGGCGGTATAAACAACTGGCCCTCCAGTATCATCCGGACAGGAATCCCGACCGCGTTCAATGGGCAACTGAGAACATGGCCCGGATTAATCACGCCTACAGCGAGATAATGAGCTTCCGCTTTAAAAACAGTTATAATAAAACCACCGTATCAGAACCTGAAAGAGAGGAATCTGTACAGGAAGATATCCGGGTCGAGGATGAAGCGGAACATGAAATCCTCACCAGGAGTTTCGTAAGGATCCGTGAACATGCCAAAGATGCCTTATACCGGTATTTTCAGTTCAGCCTTCATAACTTTCACCAGAGAAACAGGACAGCCAACCAGTCGAACTTTAATAGAATTGTAACCACACTGAGAAAATCATATCATTCAATTAAGAAGCTCTCGCTTCATACTGATGATACTGAATTCCTGGATCATTTTTCAGTTTTTAACGAGATGCTCTTTAATTTTTACCGGGCTTCGGAATGCATAAATCTTATCGATTCATACAACGACCAGTACGAGGTTGACGCCTACCGAATATACCGGCAGGGGGATGATACGCTAAACGCCGCTCAGAAGGAGATCTTTTATGACCGCCATAACCGGGGATATTTCAAGAAGGAATACGCCCGGGATAAAATCACCGAGTCTATGAAGATACTCCTGGCCGCGGTAAAAATATACTCTCAATCGAGCTGGTCCATGGAAATCAAAATCAAGCTTGAACATGCAGCATCATTGCTCAAATACCTTGATCTCTTTTTTCAGGAGAATTAAAGATATGGATAAACGTAAAAAGAACATTGTTACAGCCATCGCCGCAGCACTCCTTGTTATCACAGCAGCGGTGTATCCCTTCGTACTGTCGCGAAACGCCACGTACACGGTCGTAATAAAAGACGAGAACTCCCGGTATTACACGGGCAGGGCCCTGCTAATCATGGGGAACCATCTCGTTGTAACCAGGGACACGAAGGACCACGCGAACCGGTATCTCGCGGTCAACAGGCCCGGCGAGGAACGAAAGACAGTCTCTATTGACATGAGGACCATCCGGCTCATCGAAATCATCCCCGATGTAGAGGAAACGACCGGTGATTATCCCTCCGGGTATCTCGGAACCTACGCGGTGAACGCCAGCGGCCACCGGGGATATCTCCTGATACAGTACAAGAACGACCGGTTATACGGTACAATCCGTTTCCCGAAATGGGCGAAGGGGGCATACGAGCCGTGCAAGGGTATCAGGATCACCGGGAACCGTATCTATTTCACCCGATCAGTCACATCGGTACGGGAACTCCGAAGGGTCGGCGCCACCACATACTTCACCCAGCAGTATTCAGGGACCTATTACAACAACGGAAAATACATCAAGGGCTTTTACCTGCGCGATGGAGGGAAATTCATGTGGGAGGCAACCAAAATTCAGAACTGACCGATGATTAATCCGGCAGCCTTCTTTTTCATTTCAAATAACCGATACCGATCTCCGATAAATAGAGAAAAGCGGCGTAAGAGATCAATGAAAAAAAAGATTTTTGCATGCATGATACTGGTACTGGCAGCAACTGTACTCCGTGCCGAGGATTACCAGTACCAGTATTTCAGTGAAGAGAAGGATACATACGTCCCTTTTTCCGATTATATCCCCCGGTCGCGCCTTCATTACAAGACCGTGCCCCATTACCTGGAGGACTTCTACCTCCTGTACGGAATGAAGCAGTATTACAACGAAAACTCCCTCAGGAGGAACATCGATCGGCTGAAATTCGCCCTGACCAGGAAATTCCGTCACCCCTCCATGGCCCTGGCCAGGGTGGAATCGGAACAGGAATACCTGAAATACCGGAACCTGATGTTCATGCACATAAACATTCTTATCATGCGGAACTATCTGAAGATAGGCAGCCGCTACGACAAGCAGAAGATCTATTTTTACAACGACGGTTTCGCGAACGAGATTCTCGACAGCCTGGACACCGCGGAAAAACTCTACCGTGAGGCCCTTCCCTACTGGCAGGACGCGAAACGCTACGCTGAACAGGCCAGCAGGATAAAGCTAACCACCGATCTGGGGCACATCGAGTCGGAACGCTTTTCCATAATCCGGGGGGATCTCGATTACGGGAAAATAATCAGCACCTACCTTTCGAAACTGGACAACAAGAGGAACAGGCTCCGGTCAATGAAGGCCGGTCAATAGCAGGCGAACAGGAAACAATCCAGGTTAATTGATCTTCCTCGCGGCCTGTACCCCTTCACCGCTCACACCCTCAATAAAATCGGACAGATCAGGCTCCTGCCGAAATCGGAGGACATTCATCATGAATATCTCCAGCTTGCTGATAATATTCGGAGGGAGTATATCCCCGTCGATTTCTATCGACATGACCGGAAATTTTCTCTCCCGGGACCAGGGTGTGATGAGCCCCTCGATTACCCTGCCGATGAGGCAGGCAAAGGGTGAAATGTTTATCACCCCCGAATAGTCGTCGAGCATGGCGGTGGAGGCGACCCCGCTCGACACCGATATCTCGGAATAGAGCTCTTCGTTCACGAAATGCTCAAAGGCGTTCTCCATGATTTTTTCCATGTCGTGGGGCGATGCGGGGAGAAGTCCCGTGGGTTTGAGCACATCCAGGACCTTTTTTTCCACGTGGTGCTTGTACAGCTCCTCGATCTTCCAGCCGATGTATTCGCCGAATTCCCTTGAAAAAAGTTTCCGGTACAAGGGGAGCAGTTTCAGTCTTTTCTTGATGTCGTGCTTCCTGGTATAGTCGCAGTAGTAGATCCATTCCGCTATCCCGGACACCTTGCCGATGATACCCCTGCCGCTCAGGAGGCGGATGAGTTCATCAACGGCAAAATCGTCGCGCCGGACGTATATTTCCCCAACAATGAGGACCTTCGGGCTCTCCTCTACCTTCTGTTTCAGGGGAATGCGCGACAGTTCCCTGGCTATTCCCTTGAGGGTGGGAATTACCTGCCTGAGATCATTCTCCGCGATGTCGATAAGTTCATGCCAGAGCTCTTCGTACTTCGCGAGTGCGGCGTCGGGATCAACGGCGCAGGTCCGAATCGCGGTTTCAATGTCCTTCATGTAGTCCGCGACGATGAGGCCCCACCAGGCCTGCTTGCTGAAGCTCTGTCCGAGTTCGTTGTAGGAATTATCCGAATCGAGCGTGATAACCACGACGTTTTCCAGTCTGAGATCCTTGAACAGGTTTTCGTAAAAGATGTAATACTGCCCGGTACGGCAGGGGCCGGTGGTGGTGGGAACGAAGAGAAGGTAAATCTCATCCTTCCGATAATTGTCGCAGGAGAAATACTGCAGGGCGCTCCCCAGGACAAGCTGTGAGGGAAGGCACTCCTTGCCGGACATGTGCCTCCTCGCGAGCTGGACCGTGTTAATATCAGGGAGGGGCATGGCCTCGGCGTTCATGTTCTGCCCGCGTAGTGTCGCCGCGAGGAGTTCGGTTGAAAGCTGTCCCATATTAGCGAGAAGGAGTTTTACCTTCCGGTTGTTGAAGATCTCTATCCGCCTGTTGTTCTTTTCGTCAAAGACATGGACAGGATCCCTCCCGTTGTTGATGAACCTGAGGCCGTTGTCATACCGAACTTCCATGGTTCCGTCAAGGCTCGCCCGGTACCCGTCGATGATATCGAGAAAAGCCTCGACCCTGGTGTCTATGCCGGCGTCCGCCGAGTGGGAATCGAGCTCGAGTATCAAAAAGGGTTTTGTCCCCATCACCCACTTGAGGTAATGGAGAATGAAAGAATCCGGGGCGCAGGAAAAGTTCGTTATGTAGGTGATAAAAATATTCGGTTCATCTTTCAGAATCATGCTCGATTTCATGTTCTGCTGGCCGTAATACCAGTACATGTTGTCAAATATCTCGGCCTCCTCAAAGGGAAGCATGTCAAAGGGTATGACGGAAAAACCCCGGGTGGTGTATTTCCTGGGTATCCCCATGTTCGCGTCCCTGGTAAAAGCGTTGTAGGGACGTCCCAATACAGCGATGACCGGCTGGTCCTGTTTCCTGGCCCGTTCGACCGCTTCCACCCCGATCTCCCGGTACCGATCAAAAAAGGCCTTCTGTTTATTAACCGCGATCTCGAAGGCGTTCCTCAGTTCCCGATCACCGATGCCGAGCTGCGACCCCATGGCCAGAAATGACTCGAAAGCCTTGGCGAGGCCGAACTTGAAGGTAACGACCGGGGCCAGGATTCTTTCATCCGCCACCTCGGGGAATGCCTTTTTGATATAATAGGGAAGCCCCTGGGTGATGGGGCAGAAATTGGCATGGACGTCATTCTCATAGCTCTCCATGTCCCTGAAATGGGGTACGAATATATAGTCAAGGTTCCTGTTGATGATATCCTGCACCGCTCCGTGTGCTATTTCCGCTGGAAAGCAGTAAGACCCCTCGGTCCGTGCTACACCTTCATGATCAATTTCTTCCGACAGGACCGTCTCGATTCCAAGGGTATGGAAAAACCAGGAATAGAAGGGCCAGAGGGTGTACACGGAAAAGGCCCTGGGGATACCGACGACATAATCGTATTTTTTCTGAAGAAAGTCCCGTTCAGGGGCAAACTCCTTGAAGAGCAGGTTATTGCGGACATCGATATAATTATAAACTTTCGATTCTTCTATCTCCTTCTTCTTGCGCACGTTGGCATACTTGTTGCAGCGTCCACCGAACATATACCGATGCTCATTTACCCGCAGCACCTTGATCGGGCAGAAGTTATCGCATGCCCTGCATTCAAATTCACGCTCATAAACAATTTCAGTATTCAGGATCTCGTCAATGGAGTAGTTTCCCTTTTCTATCAGGCCATCCTGACATTTCTGCTTCGCGAGGATTCCGACCCCGAAACAGCCGAGGAGCTCCGGGTCCGGGGGAACCGTAATCTCCTTCCCGAGGAGCATGGCGAATGAGAGGGGCACAGCCCTGTTCAGGGCGACCCCGCCCTGGAGTACGATGGAATTGCCGATGGTCCTGTTCCCCACGACCCGGTTCAGGTAATTGGAAACAATGGATGTTATGATTCCTGCCGTGATGTCCTCCCTGGTCGCCCCGAGCTGAACCGCCTTACGGATGTCCGAATTGATAAAGGCGGAGCACTGCTCACCGAATTTAAGGGGGGATTCGGCCCGAACCGCGATTTCCCCTATTTCTCGGACATCGATGATGTTCAGGTCCCCTGCCGCGGACTCCTCGATAAATGAACCGGTTCCGGCCGAACAGGCCTCGTTCATGGCGTAATCAATGGGAACCCTGTTTTTCAGGAGGGCATACTTGGCGTCCTGGCCACCGATCTCGAAGATCGTGTCGATATCGGGCTTGAAATAGGTGGTGCCCACGGCATGGGCGATTATCTCGTTGTAGACCGCGTTCGTCTCCAGAAAAACCCCGAGGATCTCCCGGGAGGAACCTGTCGTTGACGCGATACTGATCCTCACGTCAGCGGTGCCGATCTCTGCAAGGAGCTGTTTTTTCACTTCCTCGAGGCAGAGCTTCAGGGCCCTGACCGGGTCCCCGTGGGTCCGCCCGTAATGGGAGGCGACGATCTCATCGGTTTCGCTGTCTATGAGCACAACCTTCGTGGTCGTGGAACCGCCGTCAACACCGAGAATATACTCGCTTGCCCTGCGCGCCTTGCCACGCTTTGAATCAAGGTACGTTACCATCCCTTCAGCTGATTTCAGTCCCTGGTGCCGCCCGAAATCAAGACGGTGCGGCTTGGTCAGGCGGTCAATCGGTGGAAGGGGGCTCCCGGATTCCCGGGCAAGGAGAGCCGCTCCGTAGGCGACAAAGAAGGGGGCCGTTTCCGGGATGACTGTCTCTATACCGGGAATCTTTTCCTGTACAAAGCGTACTATGTACCGGTTTCTGGTGACCCCACCGGTGAGGAGTATCTTCCCCTCTTTGATGTGCGCCCTGATGAGGAAATCAACGACCTTTGTGGCCATCACGTCGCTGAGGGAGAGGACGATGTCATCCTTGGTGGCCTCCCCCTTGTTCAGTTTGTGGGTACAGTCGCTTTTCATGAACACGGAACACCGGGTGGATAGATGTTGGACCCTGGCATCAGGGGAAAGGGTTGCAACGTCCGCGAGGGTCATGTCCATCCTGCTGAGCTGCTGTTTAAAGAACTCGCCGGTCCCGGATGCGCATTTATTGCCGGAATAGTTGGTGATGATCCTTCCGCCCGTATCGATAGTATATACGACAAAATTTTCACCACCCAGAGAGACGACCGCGTCAACCTGCTCTTCAAGTTCCTTCAGGGCCTCTTCAATACATATCGATTCAATGACATTGTTTACGTTAAGAAGAAACCGGCCTTCGGTACCGGTAACCAGTGCCGGAACATCCCGCGGTATTGACTCTTCGGAAAGGATATTTTTCAGCGCACCAAGGAAGTCTCCTTCATGATCGACCACCCTGTGCCAGACAATACTGCTATCCTCGAGCAGGACAACCTTTACCGTCGAGGAGCCTATATTTATACCAAGACTTTTCATGCAAAGCCCCCAATCGCAAGTAAATTGTTAGATCTATTGTATGTGAAATATTTGTCCATACTTTTTCAATTTTCTTGAATCTGTATATACTGGTTTCATCATGTCTTGTGTTTACAAGAGTGCTTTTAAATATCTTAAAAAGCCCCATAAATAATAAGAAATTATTTCATGATAATTTAATACGATAAATACTTGTCAGAATAGACAAGCTGATATATGTTCACCAATGAACAAAGAAAACACCGTAAAATTATGAACAAAAAGATACTCATTGTCGAAGATGAAAACTCATCCGCAGTCCTGATTAAGCGGCATCTTGAATCTATTGGTTACACAGTAGCTTCCATAATTACGTCCGGTGAAGAGGCAATCAAGGAGATAAAAAAAAACAGGCCTGACCTGGTCCTGATGGACATTACCCTGGAAGGCAAGATGGACGGAATTGATACCGCCACCTACGTCAACGAAAAGCTGAATGTCCCTGTCGTCTATATAACCTCCTCATCTGATTCTGAAACCCTGGAACGGGCCAAGGAAAGCAACCCCTTCGGCTATATTATCAAGCCTTTTGACAAGAAAGATCTCAAGGCGACCATAGAAATGGCCCTGATGCGTTTCGAAATGGAACTCAAATTAAAAGAGAGCGAACAGAAACTGCGGACCATCCTTAACAGTATCGGTGACGCTGTCCTGGTCTTAAATGGTGAAGACGATATTATTTACGCTAATCCGGTAGCGGAAAAAATCACCGGGTGGGAAGTGGATGAAATCCTTGAAAAAAACATGAAAGAAATATTCAGGGTTGAATATTCTCTCCCCCACCAGGTCGAGGATCTTGGCAGAAGCAATGACGGCTTGCCGATTTTCCTGACATCAAAAAACGGGGAAAGGGTTCCGATACACTACAGTGTCGCCCCCATTGTTGATGAAAAAAAGAACAACCATACCGTAATCGTTATCCGGGATGATTCTGAGCGGTATAACTCCGAGGAAAAATTAAAAGAGAGTTTCAACCAGCTCCGAAAGACCATGGGGGGTATTATCCAGGCCATGGCCTATACAATAGAGACGCGGGACCCCTACACCGCCGGCCACCAGAGACGGGTTGCCGACCTGGCGCGGGCAATTGCGACAGATATGAATCTCGATCACAGTGTTATAGAATCGATTCGGATGGCGGGAATTATTCACGACATTGGAAAGGTATCGGTTCCGGCGGAAATCCTCAGCAAACCGGGACGCCTCACCAACATCGAATTCAATCTGATAAAGATGCACCCGGAAATAGGATTCGAAATACTTCATCCCATAGAATTCCCCTGGCCCATAGCGGCTATCGTGCAGCAGCACCATGAAAAAAATGACGGTTCCGGTTATCCACTCGGTTTAATGAAGAATGAAATCATGTTTGAGGCAAAGATACTCTCTGTCGCCGATGTGGTTGAGGCCATGGCATCCCACCGTCCCTACAGGGCGGCACTCGGAATCGAACTCGCCCTTGACGAGATAACGAAAAACAGGGGAATCTTATACGATAAAGATGTCGTTGACACAGTGATTCACCTCTTCAGGAAAAAAAATTACACGATAAAATAAAACACCGGGTTTACCGCAAGCCTGATATGCTGACCTCCTTATCAAAGGTTATGACGATATCAAAGGTAATCACCTTCTTCTGGTGAGGTTCTATTTTGCATTTCCATTTCCTGAATCCCCGGGCATGCTCCGTAGTCTTTTCAAACTCATCGCTTATATCATAGGGATCAGACAGATTCTCAATAGTGATATCAATCTTTTTGTTCCGGGAGACCGGTATCGCGTCCCAGACGGTAATCTCCCGTGTCCCAGGCATCTGGTTCTCCAAGGTTATCTTGTACGAATAGAGGATGCGCCGCTTCCCCCCCAGGAGCCCCCCGGTGTCCTCGTATTTTTTTACCAGTTCCTTTACGGCGCTGATGCGTGATTCAATTCCGAGAACCATGCTTTCATCCTTGCCAATCGGTGTGTACGGAATATCCGCCTTACCCATGTATTCACCGTTGAGAAATATCTGGGCGTTACCGGGAAGCCAGGGAATCTCGGTTGTATTTTTCGCCCTGACTTTAATGAAACCTGTCTGCACCATTGAGGGAATTACTTCGTAATAAAACTCCAGTGACCTGTTCTTCAGATCGTATTCCCTGATCATCTTTTTCTGGTACCGGTTGGATGATATAATATTCTGCCGAACCGGCAGGGATATATCAAAATAGGGGCCTTTTTCGGTTATCTCAACTGCCTGCTGTTCCTCCTGCGCCTGTTTCATCTGACGGGGAGCGGACTTCTTGTATTCGTCCCGGTCGCTGATAACACTTTCCGAATATCCCCCGCCGTCACGGGTTCCGATAACGTTGAGATACCAGGGGTTCATTACCGGAGGGTTTATCGCGTTTACCGGGGAGCCGGTTGACAGGGACAGAAGAATAGAATTCCAGTCCTCTTCGGTCTTCTGGTACACGTCTGCGTACACGATCATGTTCAGGGTCTCTTTTTTGTTATCAGCCCTGAGATCATACTTCATCCGCCAGAAGGTATTCGGTATCACGTAGCTGATGGTCACATCCACCTTTTTTTCACCGGAAGAATATATGTTCATAACAAAGCGTTTTTCGATATCGACCTTGTCCGTCGGCTTTACCAGGAGATCTTTCCTTTTTGCGTATTCTTTTGTTATTGCCGCGAACTGCTGCACATTCATGGATGATCTGTTTTCGAGGATAGCCTTGTTCAGGGACTGGTAATTGGTGAAATAAGTATACCCCGCGATCTGCGAAAGCTCAAATTCCCACTTCTGAATGCTCTTACCGATGTCTTCCCGCTGTTTTTCTATGTCCCTGCGTTTTTTTAAAAGCGATCTCCTCTTCGAAGCGACATAGGTCATGGTGTTGTCCCAGACGCTGATCTGCGGTATTCTCGTGGCCAGTTCCTTTGAAACCGTCTGGTTGGTGAACTCCATGATCGATTTCAGAAAGGTCTCCTGCGACTCAATGTTCTTTAATTCATCGACCAGCTCCAGGTCCCGGTCCCGGAGTTTTTCGAGTTCCTTCTCGATTTCCAGTATCCGTTTCTGCCTTCTCTGGACCAGGGCTTTTTTTTCCACCTCCAGGGAGAGTATCTTCGCACCGGACCCCCCCGGCACGCTTGCCCTGGCAGACCAGTCATACAGGAGTTTCGGCAGGTCCCGTATCATAATAACATTTGTCCCTTTTGAAAGGTCTACCGATACATTTCGTATTATTTTCGCCTGGTTCTGGAACAACTTCACTTCAATTATCCTGCTTTTATAACCATCAGTTTCAGAGTAGGTTATTCCCGTAAACAGCATAATAAATACGGTTGAGAAAACCATTGTAATCTTTCTCTTCATCATTGCATATCCCCCTGCAGTCAATATGAACACTGAATTAGACTCATAAAAGCAATGACAGGATTGCTTTTTTCATTATTCTTGTTGTATTTTTTTATTTTTTCAATTACATTTCTCAATATTATGTTTTTTTGCATGTATTTTATCAGTAATTTTTGTCATAATATAATATTCATTGTCCAGTATAACGATTTTCAATAATATTAAGAAAAGGCACATCCAAAAACCAGTATTTACATTCTTTTCGAAATTTAGTATGCTGGTTTTATCGCACGTTATGCCAACAAGGAAATGGTAACCATTCAGGGAACCTCTATTTATTAAACAAGAGGTTCCCCATTGGGTACGTATTTTAGTTTAAATTTTATTCAGTCCTGATTAATCAAAGCAAAATAAAATTGTTAGATGTACCCCATACCAAAAATTTTCCGATATACAAACTGTCAGATAAAAGTGAAATGTTATTGAACTGAGAACACATTTTTCCATACCATACCAGTATGAACCATCCCAGAGGTCTGATTTGAAAAAGAAAAAGACACAACCCTGGCGCCTTTCGCAAAAACCCGTTCAAGAAAAGGAGTCAGACGGCACCGTGAATACTGAATCCGCCGGCGTTAAAAACAAATCAGTGAGCAAAAA
>CAZEPS010000023.1:10410-28961 GCA_964514165.1 uncultured Leptospirales bacterium | reverse complement strand
GGCCTCCGGGTTCTCAATGACCACGTCCCGGGCTATCCTGAAGGGGACCACCCGCTCCGGTACGTCGATATCTATCCCGACGTCAAGGGTCACCACCTTACGGGCATCCTCCAGCTTCATCACCTTTCCGTGGTAGATATTGGTGTCCCGGCTCGGGGCATTCTCCGCTATCTGCCACACATAGGACGAAAGCATCTCGTCCAGGGACTCGTTCTCGTCCCATGCCGGATCCGCGGTTTCCATCCCCAGGGTCTTCAGGGTATTGAACATGAACCGGTCCATGTGTTTCAGGTAGAGGTAGGCGACGAAGAAGTCGTTCTTCTCGTCCGGGGAGTAGAAGTCGTAAAGCTGCTTCAATGAATCACTGGCCATGACTGATCCCTCGTTATCAAAAAGTCATATTTCCCGGTAGTTTTATCCATCTTTATCCTGTAATCCTGTCTAATTAATTCTGGGGCGAAAGATAGTTCAACCTTTTGTATCAGTCAACAGTATCGTCAACCGTGAAATCTTTCCGCACGATATCGAGGTCCAGGGGAACCGGTTTGTCCGGATCGCGAAAAAGGGACAGGGCCTTTTCCGGGCAGTGCTCGACGCAGAGCTCACACCCGATACAGCCGTCCCGGTTGTACTCCCATGTTTTCTGCTTAACCTCGATAACATCAACGGGACAGATCTCTTCACAGGTTCCGCAGTACCGGCAGGCTTCAGTCTCCCTCGCC
This sequence comes from uncultured Leptospirales bacterium, assembly GCA_964514165.1. Taxonomy (GTDB): domain Bacteria; phylum Spirochaetota; class UBA4802; order UBA4802; family UBA5550; genus CAZEPS01. Next base: position 28,239 of record CAZEPS010000023.1, on the reverse strand, counting down.
ACCGCGTAGCCGGCGTCGGCGTTCATGGTGAGCCGCCGGTCGAACTGCTTCGCTGTCTTTGTTGCCTGGAGACTCACGCATGACTCCGGCCGGCAGTTGCATATCACGCCGGTACTGCCGCCGGTGGCGACCTTGAAGAACGCCTGGGTCAGGTACCCCTTCCCCCTGAACTTCCGCACCAGTTCCAGGGCCTGGTTGCCGGTGATCTTCTTCACGTTGTACTTCTTTCCGTGTTCGAGCCAGAAGGAGGTCAGGTCCCTTCCCACGGCGATGCACGACTGGAGGGCCCACTCCTCGTCACCGAGGGTCTTCTTGCAGGGACAGTCCATGAGGGCGACATGGTCCGCCCCGGCAAGGATAATTTTATGGGCGTACCTGAAGGGAACAATTTGCCTGTTTTTATCGGACACGGCCCTCAGGTCCTCATTTATGGTGAATATCTTTTCCGTGTCGCCGTATGACAATACCTTCGAGTGGTACCGTTCCAGTGCAGGCCTGAATACCAGGGCCAACGGCCTGAACCATCCGAGGTACTTCGAAACGAACCGGAGGATGCCGTTCATGGTGAAGACATAGGGATAGTAAAACACGAAATAGACGTAATTGTGAAGGGCCCGGTCTACCCGCCACCCGTGCTTCCTGATCATGGTGCGCGTCGAATCCTTCATGACAGTCTATTTTTCAACGATTTTGGAATAGTATTTTTGAACCTTTTTGTACGCCATTGATCTTTCCCGGTCACGTCCAGTCGAGTATGACCTTGCCTGATTTTCCCTTACGCATCACCTGGAACCCCTTTTCGAATTCTTCCACGGGAAAGCGGTGGGTTATTATCGGAATAATATTCAGCCCGCCCTGGATCATGGCGGACATCTTGTACCAGGTCTCGAACATCACCCTGCCGTAAATCCCTTCATGAAGAGACCCCTGGTGATGACCGTGTTCCAGTTTATGCCGGGCCCGTCAGGTATGAACCCGCGCAGGGCGATCTTTCTACCCGGCTTCATGACCTTCAGGATACCGGTCAGGTCCTGTATCGTTACCCGCTCCATTTTCGCCTTCATCAGCAAAGTCTTTTGCCAGGGCGTCAACCGCTTCCGCCGTGGTGTTCCATGAGCACATGAGCCGCCAGGAATCCCCGAAAAAAGGGTAGAAGACCCAGCCGCGGCCCCGCACCCCTGCCGCGATTTCAGGCCGGCACCGTATGAAAACACCGTTCGATTCCCTGGGCCAGGCCAGGGTGACACCCGGGACCGCCGCCAGTTTCCCCTCCAGGTACCGTGCCGTATCGTTTGCCCGGCGGGCGTTTTCCATGAAGGCGCCGGTCTCGAGCATGGCGACCCACTGGGCTGCCTGAAAGCGCATCTTCGACGAGAGCTGCCCTCCCTGCTTGCACCGGTATTCGAAATCTTTGGCAGCCTCGCTGTCCAAGAATACCACGGCCTCGGTGCCGTACATCCCGTTCTTGGTGCCCCCGAGGCAGAGGACGTCCGCCCCGGCCTCCCTGGCGATATCGCCGGGATGGCAATTCATGGCAGCGGCGGCGTTGGCCAGGCGGGCCCCGTCCACATGGACCTTCAGGCCGAGGGAGGCCGCCGTTGACTTCAGTGCGGAGAGTTCATTCAGACCGTACACGGTGCCTATCTCCGTTGCCTGGGTAAGGCTCAGGGCCCGGGGCTTCGAGCCGTGAATTTTCCTCAGGGAGGCGGCAATCCCTTCAACGGATTCCGGCCTCATCTTCGCGTCTTCGCTCCATGCAGTAAGAAGCTGTCCTCCACCGGTGAAAAAACCGGGGGCGCCGCATTCATCGGTGACGATATGGGACCATTCGTGGCAGAGAATGCCGTGATGAGAATCGCAGAGGGATGCCAGGGCAAGGGAGTTCGCCGCGGTTCCGGTAAACACGAAAAAGACCCGGCAGTCGGCCTGAAAAAAATCCCTGACGAGGCCGCGGGCACGTCCGGTCAGGGTATCGTCCCCGTAGGAAGGCGAACAGCCGCTGCTGAATTGAATGACCGCATCCAGGGCCTCGGGGCATATGCCGGAGGTGTTGTCGCTGGCAAAATCGTATCTGTATTCGGCGGTACCCATTAATCGTCCACGCATCAGTACCGGAATTCTCTACCCGGCAAGGGATTAATGGTAACGAAAGTAAAACCCTGTCAATCAGTATTTGAAAATGGCAGTGGCGCAGGGTGAAACGGTGAGGGGTAGTAATTACCGTTTTGCATTAATGAACCGGGGGGAGATATGTATCATACCTCCCCCGGAACAACTGATTCTTCCCAATCATTTCAGGAGGCTGAATCCCCGACAGAAAAACTACCGGGAACAGTAACCATCTTCTCTATTGTATAAAGTACAATTTCTGGCAGGAAAACGTCATTATGTCAATCAATCTCTGGAAAAAAATGACAGACAATTTTTGTCTTGAAACCGGTTCAGATTTAATTTCTTTTTTTCGGTTTTATTTTACGGCGGGCAATGGTTAGAATCGTGTCAATATCATCGATATCCATTTTTTTTCGAATACGGGACATGAATTTGTCCAGAGTTGAGGGCAGAACATCCATCAATTTGCAGATCTCCCTTTTCTGTTCAGGCCATCGGTACCCGTTTATGAGATAGCTCAAAAGTTCGGTCTCCCGTTCGGAAAGCCTGCTGAGGAAGAGATCCAGGAGCTTTTTCTCAACCCTTCGCCGCTGCTGATCAGCGCGCTTCTCTCTGGTAATGTCGGTCACCACCGCGAAGCTCCCAAGGTATTTCCCGGACCTGCTTATAATAGTGCTCAGGGACACCAGGACACAGGCGGTCTCACCGTTTTTCCTGATGGCCTTGAGTTCAAATTTCTTTTTATACCCCTCCATGGTACGGGATATGACCAGTTCCTTTTCGAATTTCTCGTAACTCCTGTCGTCAAAAATAGTATTCAGGGGTTTCCCCAGGAGATCATCGAGAGAATAACCGAAAATTTCCGAAGCGCTTCTGTTTATATAGCCTATGAGCAGGTTCCAGTCAAATATAATCATTCCCTCGTTCATGGCCTCAATGAGGTTACTGTACCGCTCTTCGCTGACCCGAATCTCCGCCTCAGCCTCTTTCCTGACGGTCATATCCCGTATCGTGACGACACTCGCATCCAGGCCGTAACCATCTTCCCGGAGGGAGGAAACCCGTACCTCGCCGATGAAACGGTTTCCGTCACCGCGGATAAACTCATACTCCCCGCTCACGACACGGTCGTCACCTGTCTCTTTCATTAGCAGTTCACAGAGACTGTTTTTCTGATTTGGGTCAACAAAATCAGGCAGCCCTGCGCCTATCATCTCGCTCCTGTTCATTCCCAGAAGGGATGCGGCCCGGTTGTTCGCCTTTACGACGTCTTGTTCCCCGTCAAGTATTATCATCGCGTCGGGTGACACCTTCATCAGGGTCCGGTACAGGGCCTCGGTCTTCATCAGGGTGTTTTCCAGCCGCTTCTCCCTGGTGATGTCCCGGGTCACCCCCAGGATACCGTGAGACCACTCACCACCCTTCATCGAAGAGATCCGCAGTTCAAGGTAGATCGAATCCCCGCCGGGAAACTCCTCATCAACCGGAATTTCGAGGCAGACCGGGTTGAACCGGTCGAGCGGGAGGCTGTCCCGTTTATCAAGAAGATCTGTCACAAATCTGAAGGAGGCGTCCACCAGTATGGAACGGTAACCGGCGGGTTTGTCGAGGGGATCATGAATTTCCGCTATGCCGGTGGGGACGGTGGAGTAGGTAAACCTGCCGGTTTGGGGATAGTACGACCAGAGAATATCATGACATCTTTCCTGGACCACCCGGTAGGCTGAGTCTTCGCCAGAAATACTGTTATGCATCAGCAGGAAAACTCCAAAACAGGTGTTATATCCCGGTGCGAAAAAACCATCACGTTAAGTCGTATCATTAAGGAACACATTCAATAAACTGTCAACAATAATTACGGGTGAATTGTCCGTTTATGGATCGGTGATATAAATGGCGGGATCGAAAAAAATCAGTTCTCAAAAGGATTGAGATCGAAGAGGAGATCGAATTTCCCTGCCAGGAGCTTCTTTTTCTTCTGTCCGCGGTTTTTCTTCTCTTTTTCAAGGTCCCTGAGGGTCGTCATCGAAAAATAGCTGTCCACGTTTTCCTTTCTCAGTAAATCAAGCTGGTGGTCCATATTGATGAACCTGAAATCGATGTTCTTGACCCGGGCAATCTGAACATATTTTACCAGGAGGTGAATTGAATAGGAATCCATCTGCTCGATTCCCCCGAAATCTACTGCGATGACTTCGGTATTCTTTTCTATCTGGTTATTGAGGACCTCCTCGATCATCTGGGAACTGTTCGCGTTCAAGTAGCCGCTGAGATGGATTACTGTTATGTTGTTGACAATATCTAGATTAATTCCAAGACTCATCACTTTCTCCCCGTTTGTATATGTAGTTTTGGATGAGAAAAGCGGAGCACCACTCATCCAAAAACCATGAAAACGCATAATCACGCATTTTCATGTTATAAGACTGAACGAAAGGCAAAGGATAGTATAGTTGGTGCCTGAAAATAGATCAATAATAAAAAGATATTTTAATAAATATGTCAATAAATATTAAAAAATGCATACATGCCATAAAAGTTTCGCATAACTTCATTGCTCTACATTGGCTTATTACTATGTCGCATAAATTCAGATTAAGGAGACATAATGACACTCTACCAGATTGATGACCGGAGACCGGTTATAGGAGAAGGCACATGGGTGGCGCCGAGCGCGGAGATTATCGGCGACGTGAGAATCGGCAAAAACTGCTATATCGGATGGGGGGCGATTCTCCGGGGAGACTACGGCGCCATAATCATCGGTGACGAGAGCGCCATCGAGGAGGGGGTTATCATCCATGCCAGGCCCATGGACAAAACCCTCATCGGAGAGAGGGTGACCGTCGGCCACATGGCAATGATACACAACGCCACCATCAACGATTTCGCAACCATCGGCATGAAGGCGATGGTAAGCGACTTTTCCGTAACAGGAGAATGGTCCCTGGTGGCGGAACAGGCCCTGGTTAAAAGGAAACAGGTAATTCCCCCGAACAAGATCTATGCAGGTGTTCCCGCAGTGGAAAAGGGCGACCTGAAGGAAAACAACAGAAACGAATGGTCCTGGGCCAAGCAGTTATACGTTGACCTGGCGAAACGGTATCACGAGAGCTGTAAAGTTATCGGGTAAACCCGCTCACCGATATCGATTAAAACCTGTTGGACTTTGTCCAGATGTTCATGGCCTCAGCTTCTTTTATCAGGGAGTCCCTGAAATCAGGATGGGCAATATTGATCAGGGATTCAGCGCGATGCCAGGTGGACTTCCCCTTGAGCTGGGTGATACCATACTCCGTAACGACATAGTGAACCATTGAGCGGGGCACCGTCACCACGGACCCGGGCTTCAGCGTGGGAACGATTCGGGAATGCTCCTCCCCGGTGCTGTCGGTGTATGTGGAGGTCAGGGAGATTATCCCCTTCCCCCCCTTTGACGCGAAGGCCCCGGTAATGAAATCGAGCTGACCGCCGGTGCCGGATTTCTGATGCCACCCGGCGGTTTCGGAACAGATCTGGCTGAAGAGATCGACCTCGATGGCGTTATTGACCGCGACCACGCTGCTGTTTCTGGAAATCACAAAGGGATCATTTATGTAATTGACCGGATACGACGCGCAGGTCGGATTCAGATGGAGAAAATCGTACAGCTTCTGGGTCCCCATGGCGAATGTGTAGGACATCTTGAAATGATCGATGTTCTTTTTCCTGCCCGAGACCTTTCCCGCGTTGTAGAGATCAACGCAGGAGTCCACCAGCATCTCGGTGTGTATACCCAGGTCTTTGAGATCGCTCTCTGCGATCATCTGCCCAATCAAGTTCGGCAGGGCCCCGATGCCGAGCTGGAGGCAGGCCCCGTCCTCAATTTCGTTGAGAATATAGCCGGCGATGGTTCTGTCGATATCCCGGGGAGGGGTTTTCGGGAGCTGAACCAGCCGGGGATTGCTCCCCTCCACTATCCCGTCGACCTGGCTTATGTGGACTGACTCGAAGTTGCCGCCAAGGCAACAGGGGATGTTCTCGTTGATCTCGACGATTATCCGTTTCGATTTACTGGACACCGAACCGGTCACCGAATTGGCGAGGCCGTAGTTGAAGTACCCGTTTTTATCCATGGGGGCGGTACATATAAAGACGTGATCATATTCCCTGTATTTCCTGATGATCCTGGGGCCCTGGTGATAGGTGATTGGGATATAGTTGCAGAGATTCTTGTCGTGGAGGCGGCGCGATACCGTTCCAAAATGCCAGTCGTTGACAATGAAATGCTCACGGCCCGGATCCACCTCGACGACCCTGGGCATCCGGGTGTAACAGACACTTTCGATAGCCACATCCCGTAATTCATCCACCCGACCAGCGAGAGCGACGTCAAGGGTTTCGGGAAAGAGGGCGAATTCTCCGAAAAACAGCAGGTCTCCTGACTTCACTCCGGCGACCGCCTTTTCCGCTGATATGAGCTTGTTCCGGTACTCCTCGTTCATGTTCATGAAAGTCAGACTCCTTGCTGATGTGAATATAACAGTATCGAGCAGAAATGATTGCCTGAAATGTATCCATATCAGGCGTCCTTGAACAGGAGGGACCCCCTGTTTTTTCCATGGGGGATTTCCCGATAACCGGTGTATACAAACAGGCATGTGGACAAGTTCTTTTTTACTTGACAATTTATTTGCAAATCGCAAATAATAATAACAATTCTTTCATAGACAGAAAATGAATATCATGGATATACCCAGAAAGGAGATAGACGCCCTCCTCTTCAACGCCCTCAGGGCGGTATACCAGTTCCAGAACGGCAAGGTGCGGCTGTTCGGGCTGAACTACGAGGATATCTACCTTCTGCAATATTTGCGTACCAGGTCAGAGGTCAGGATCGGGGGGATTGCCGCTGAATTGAACATCCCGGTGAGCACCGCTACCAGGCTCCTGGACCGGCTCCAGAAAAAGGGACTAATACAGAGAAAAAAAGACACCCGGGACCGCCGGAATATCCTCATCTCACTGAAGCCAATGGGTGCCGGTATCGTTAAAGAGGTGGAGGACCACACCTATGAGCTGGTAACCCGCAACCTGAGGGGTTACGGTGCTGATGACGTGCAGTCATTCATACACACGGCCCGCCACCTCCGCAGGATTCTGTATACCGGGGACAACCCGGTCACTAACAAGCAGGTGGATAAGGATGGAGTATGATTTTGCCGTCATTGGAAGCGGTTTCGGCGGGAGCGTGGCAGCCCTGCGCCTCGCCGAAAAGGGGTACCGGGTCGCCGTGCTTGAAAAAGGCCGGGATGTCACGCCCGAAGACATGGATGCGGCCTCCCGAAGCATTCGAAGCCTCTTCTGGATGCCTGCCCTGGGCATGAACGGGTTTTTCACCCAGGACTTTTACCGGCACGTGAACATCGTGGGTGGCGTCGGCGTCGGGGGCGGAAGCCTCGTGTACGCGGCGGTTCTCCTGAGGCCGAAAAAAGATTTCTACCGGGACAGGTCCTGGAGCGAACTCGGCGTCGACTGGAACAAAGAGCTCAGGCCCTATTACAAAACAGCGGAAAAGATGCTCGGTGTAACCGAAAACCCTTCACTGGACGTCATGGACCGCTTTCTGAAGAAAACCGCCGCCAGGATGGGGGCCGGCAAGAGCTTTGGGGCAACGCGAAACGGCATCTACTTCGGCAGGCCCGAGGTCCTGAGCGAAGATCCCTATTTCAGGGGAAAGGGCCCTTCCCGGATGGGGTGCCACCTCTGCGGGGAGTGCCTCACGGGATGCAGGCACGGTTCGAAAAACAGCCTGGACAAGAACTACCTCTACCTGGCGAAGAAGCTCGGTGCAACGGTACTGCCCCGGCGCCTGGTTACGGATATTGTTCCCGGGGAAGACGGGACCTATACCATCAGATCGAAGGACCCCCTGAAATTTTTCGGGAAACACCCCGACATCACGGCGAAAAAGGTGGTCATCGCCGCCGGGGTCCTGGGTACTTTGAAACTCCTCTTCCGGTGCCGTGACGTGACCGGCTCCCTGCCGTACATTTCACGGCGCCTCGGTACCGTGGTGCGGACCAACAGCGAGGCCATCGTGTGCGCGCTCTCGCCGGACAGGGAACTCGATCTCTCCCGGGGGACCACCATATCATCGGACTTTTATCCTGACGATCATACCCACATAACCCAGAACAGGTTTCCCCGGGGGTACGGTTTCATGAAATGGTACTCCGGCCCCCTGGTGGACGAGAACCGGCCCCTGGCGAGGTCCCTGAAAACAGCGGCAAAGATTATTACCGGGCCGGTGACCATGTTCAAACTCTGGTTCGCCAGAGACTGGCACAAGAGGGTAACGGTGCTCACCGTTATGCAGAACCTGGACAACCGCATCACCATCACATACCGCAGGAACCCCCTCACCCTCTTTCTCTTTCGGAAACTGAAGACGAAGCGGGTCAGGGGAATGGAGGCCCCGACGAACCTGCCGGTGGCGAACCGGGCGGCCCGGGAGCTCGCCGAAGTTATGGGCGGGGTCCCGATAAACGTGATCATGGAGAGCCTGCTCAACCAGTCCACCACCGCCCATATACTCGGGGGGTGCCACATGGGCAAATCCGCTGAAGAGGGTGTGATAGACACGAACCATGAGCTCTTCGGGCACCCCGGCGTTTACGTAGTCGACGGCTCTTCCATTTCGGCCAACGTCGGGGTGAACCCGAGCCTCACCATAACGGCCCTTTCGGAACGGGCCATGAATCTTGTCCCGGAAAAAATTAAATCCGGGAGCTTTCTCACAAATACATTTCCAGGAAAGAGGGGATTTACAATGAAAAAAGCGGTTAAAACGGCGGCCCTGATTACAGCGGCCCTGATTATTCTGACGGGCGGGATGACCGGCATCAACATCCTCCAGAAGGGCGGCCCCTACAAGGGACAAACCGTTCAGGAAATTCTCGGTCTCCCCGCTGACAAGGCAACCCCAAAAGACATCCACAAGCTCTCAAAACCGGAAGTCATGCAGCTCTTTTACGCGGCGGATGCGCCGAAATACGAAGAGATGGACGGTGAATACCGGGCGGACCTGGTTCACGTCGGCATCCAGGCCGTGCCATCGGCCCTGTACACGAACAATTTTTTCGGAGAGGGAAAATGGGCCGGCAAGGCGTTTTCTCCCTCTGAGAAGACCGGCTACAACATCTTTCAGCCCGACGAAAAAAACCCTGACACGAAGGTCCGTTCGAGAAAAATGAAGACCTTCATGGGACAGTCCGACATCGACGGGAAGGAATCATTCAGGCTTGAGTACGCACCCTTCAACTCGGGACTCCTTCACACCATGAAAGACGAGATCCGAAAGATAAACGACAGCCTCTACCTCGGCATGGGACATTTCATTTTGGGGGGCGGCTCCGTAAACCCGGCGCCGTTCCTTCTTTACGGAAAACCGGAGCCCTGGGTCGGCGCTGACAGTAAGGAATAGATCTTTCCTTTGAAAACAGGCAATACTGTTTGACAGAAAAGGGGGAGGCATAACACTCGTACAGAAGAGGAGTTTAATTATGGCAAGCAGATACAGGGGATACACCGGAAAAGTACTCGACGTTAACCTTACCACCGGTGGAACCGGTGAATACGAACTTTCTGACCGTGACCGGGAACTCTTTCTCGGGGGCAGGTACCTGAGCACCAAGATACTCTGGGACGAACTCGGGCCCGGGATTGACCCCCTCTCGGATGAGAACATCCTGGTGGTGATGACGTCCCCCCTTACCGGCACCGGGGCCCCCTGTACCAGCAGGTACGATATCTCGGCGAAGAGCCCCCTCACCGGGGCCATTGGACACTCCAACAGCGGGGGAAACTTCGGCATCCACCTGAAGCGGGCCGGCTGGGACGCGGTCATCGTCCGGGGGAAGTCGAAGAAACCGGTCTACCTGGACATCGCGGACGGGAAGGTCGAGATAAAGAGCGCGGCGAAGCTCTGGGGCCTTGACACCCACCAGGCCCAGGAGTCCCTGGGAAAGGGGAAAAAAAACTGCGGCACCATGACCATCGGACCGGCGGGAGAGAACCTGGTGAAATACGCCACGGTGGTCTCCCAGGAGCGGAGCCACGGACGAACCGGCATGGGGGCGGTCATGGGGTCCAAGAATCTGAAAGGTATGGTGGCCAGCGGGAGCAGCAGGGTCGAACTTTTCCAGAAGGAAAAGTTCCGCACCACGGTCAAAAAGTGGACCGCCCTTCTCCAGAAGCACCCGGCCACCGGTGACATGGCCCCCCGCCTCGGTACCGCGTTCTCCGTGCTTCCCCTCTCCCTGAATAACGCCCTGCCGACAAAGAACTTTCAGCTCGGGACCTTCGACCGGGCCTATAACATCAGCGGTGAGCGCCTCGCCGACGAGTTCCTGGTCAAAAACTACGGGTGCCAGTCATGCCCGATCCGGTGCGGCCGCGTCGTCAACATCGACGGAAAGGAGGTGAAGGGCCCGGAATACGAGATCCTCTGCCTCATGGGCTCTAACCTTATGATAGACGACATGGAGGCCATCATACGGTGGAACTACGAGCTCGACCTTCTGGGGCTCGATTCCATCACCGCGGGCACGACCCTCGGTTTCGCGGCCGAGCTGAACGAAAAGGGGATCTGGAAGAGCGGAATCGAGTTCGGTAACGCGAAAAATATCTCGAAGATACTGAAAGACATCGCCTATAAAAAAGGAAAAGGGAAAGACCTGGCCGAGGGGGTCAGGTCCCTGGCGAAGAAATACGGGGGGGCAGATTTCGCCCCGGAGGTGAAGGGTCTCGAAATAGCGGGGTATTCCCCCCGGGGCTCCATCGGCCAGGCCCTCGGCTACGCCACCGCGAACCGGGGGGCGTGCCACCTTGACGCCGGGTATATGATCTACCTCGAGGTCACCGGCCCGGCGACCCTGCGCCAGTTCAACCACCGGGCCAAGCCCTCGTGGACCGTCCTCGACCAGAACCTCCTGGCGGTCATCAGCGCCGGCGGAAACTGCCTCTTCACCTCGTGGACATTCATCCCCCCCGTCGCATACAAACTGCCGGGGCACCGCATACTCTCGGGAATCGTTTCATCCATACTGACCGCCAGCTCACCGGTGGTGACGGCCATGATCAAGATGCCGTCCTGGCTGATGGCGTTCCACCTCCCCTTCCTCCTTCCCCATTCCAAGGCACTGAAAGAGGCCACGGGCATGAAGATGGATTTCGGCCGGTGGACCAGGGCCGGAGACCGGGGGTACAACCTGGAGAGGCTTTTCAACCTCAGGGAGGGTATCGATAAAGAACAGGACCGGCTGGCGAAGCGCTTTACCGAAGATCCCCTCATACCGGGGAACAAAAAATCAGTGGTCCGCCTCGACAAAATGATTCCGAAATATTACCGGGTCAGGGGATGGGACGAAGACGGGTACCCGAAGAAAAAGACCCTTAAAAAAATGGGACTCGATTTCGTGGATATTGACGCCCTGAAGAAATGAGGATCGTCACCGCCCCAAAAGAGTGCGCCCTCTGCGGCTCTGAGGCGGCAGTCTACTGCGACGGCTGCGGGAAACCCCTCTGCACCGGGTGCCGCCTCTTTGATATCTGGTGCTTCGGCTGCGGGCATGGCACCACCAGGGCCTTCTGTGAAAGCTGTTACAACAATCCGGAGATTAATATCTGGCTTCAACCCGGGTAAGGCTGACCGGGATTACCCGTAACCGGGCCTAACGCCGCCTTCTCGGCCGTTTCTGGCCCTGGGGCTGTTTCTGGGCCCCGGCCTGCTTCTGCCTGGCCAGCCGCTCCTCCCTGACTACCTTTGCCTTTTTCTTGTCATGGGGGATTTTTTTCCACTCGAACTGAGGGACCATGTCGGCCCTCTCCTTGAGATCGTCGTGGATGGAATTCTCCTCCCCGCACCAGAGGGTCACGGTGGCCCCGGACTCTTTGGTCGCCTCGATGGCGGGCACGAAATCGCTGTCACCGGCCACCAGGATAACATGCTGAATGTGACCGGCAGCTGAATGGCGGACCATGTCAACCGACAGGAGAACGTCGACCCGCTTCTGCTCAAAGTATTCCTTTTTGCCGTCCCACCGCCGCTGGAGCTTACCCAGCCGCACAGACCACCGCTCCAGGCTTAATATCTCCCGCATAAAATCCTCGTGTTCCTCCATTCTCCGCTTTTCGCTTTCGGTCGGCTCCGTGGACATCCAGGGGGCGCAGTAGTAAAAATAGCACCTGAGAAGGTCGAGCTGGACGGATTTCCTCAGGGGCTTCAACAGGTAGTCGGCAAGTTCACTGTACTTTGGCACGATCTCATGGTTCTTCATCAGGGAAAGGAAATATCCCCCGTCAATAAATATTGCTGCGCGCACGTTGTTCCTCCGTAATGCGTGTTTTTTACAGGGGATCATGTGTCATTGTAAAAAACTGCCGGCATTATACGGAACGGTTAACCCGTATTTCCGTAATCGCCTTTCCCGGCGGTGACTATTGAATAAAACGGTGTGCTGCTATCCTTCTTTTATCAGCCGGAAAGCGGCAGGGCACCGCGGACGGCGGCTGTAAAAAGGCCCTATCCAAGGAGATAGTCAGCTGCCGTGGTGGCCGCCCAGGCCTTCGGTTTTATTCGGTAATCAAACCCCTGGGCCTTTACGTATGAATGGGCGTATTTCGCCACGCTGTTGCTCTTGTACCGGGGGTCCGGATTGATGTCAAGGTGCACCTCGAAAATCCTCTCCCCGATAAAGGGCGAGAGCATGAAGGCGCATTCCATGGCTATATCAACTTCTTTTATGAGCCGTTCATTTATGCTCATCCTCCGGTCGACCCTCGACTTTTTGCCGAAGACCATGCCCCCCTTACGCTGTTCAATGTGAATTACCACCACGAGACCGAATACAGTGCAGGCATCGGCATGCTTGCTGTCGCAGCCGATATACACGGCGCTGTTATTAGAACTGCTCTGTATGGCGTCATTTACCTTGTCGTACAGGAGCTTTCTGAATCTGGATCCGTTCATGACACATCACCTGTCGGCAAGATAGTACAGATGTCCCTTTTTTTGTCAATAAAATGTTACCGGTACGCCATAAAGTTGCTGCCATGCCGGCAGGAAGGATTATCTCAGGTATTACTTGTATTAACGGTTTCAACCTCGTAACTGATTACGCTGAAGAGCTCCTCGACCCTGCCCCTGGTTTCCTCCATGGTGCCCGAGTTGTCTATCACGTGGGTGGCCCGGTCCTTTTTCTCCTCGATATCGATCTGGGCCTCGACGTTTTTCATCGCAGTCTCCCGGTCGAGGGAATCCCTCTCCATGAGGCGTTCAACCTGGACATCCCGGGGGGCGTAGGCAAGGATTATCCTCGGGAAGAACCGGTCCCATCCCACCTCAAAGAGGAGGGGGACGTCTATGATGATCGGCCTCGTGTCGGATGCGGAATTGTATTCCTGAATCAGATCCAGGACACGGCCCTGGATCTTCGGATGGGTGATGCTGTTGAGGAGGAGTTTCTTCGATTCGTCATGGATGATGATCCGGCGCATCGCCTCCCTGTTCAGGGTGCCGTTTCCGTTTATCACAGCGTCACCGAATTCACGGCGTATTTCGTCCAGCGCGGGCTGCCCCGGCTCCACCACCTCCCGGGCGATAAGGTCGGTGTCGATGACGCGGGCACCGCGGCCGGCGAGAAACCGCGCCACGGTCGACTTGCCGGTGGCGATGCTCCCGGTCAGGGCGTAGCAGTACCGGAGAATGTCAGTATGCCCGCTCACCCCTCCCAGGCCCTTCTTATGTACTGATCGAGGGTAGACCGCTCCCTGTCTGACATTTCATCAAACTCAATCGCCAGGGAAAATGTCTCTTCGTCAATCATCACTCTCCTTACGATGATACCCTTCCCCTCGAACATATCCGCTGATTTCGGTGTAATGAATGAAATCTTCACCCTCTCGCCTGTGTCGAGGGACCGGTCAGTCTTGATTAAAATGCCGCCGGCGCTCACGTCTATGGACCTGCTGGTTGGGAGTTCATCGCCGGCATCCGGTTCCTGTACCGGGGAATGCTTGACATGGACATCGAACTCGTCCCGTATCCGGACAAAACCGCGTTTTTCATTTTCACTCATTACCAGTTTCCGGTTTTCTTTTGCGTACATCAGCCAAAGTGCCGGACAGGCGCCGGCCGATGTCATATCCATATTTTCTTCTATTTTATTGCCTGCAGGTAAATATGTCAATAAAAGTGCATAATTTAGTGAAAAAAGGGGATTATCACACGTCAATAAACCCGGCCACCAGGGAATCAACGGAATCGGTGGCCCCGCACCGGGGAAGATCGAGAAGGGATTTTCCGTCCATGTCGTATCGCCTGATGAGCTCCTCATCTTCCAGCAGAGCGACGACCCGGTGAGGGACGTTAGAGGACAGGATTTCGGCCCGGTCGCCGCTCCTGACCCGGTTGACGACAACGCCGGCCCTCTCGTAGGAGACGCTCTTTCCGGCTATTTCGTCAATCGTGCAGATGACCGCCCTCCCTTTTGCCGAGGTGTCGGTCACCAGGACCAGGTGGGTGACCATTTCCATGACCCGCCGGTTGACCTGCTCCACACCGGCCTCGGCGTCGATGACCACGTAGTCAAAATTCGCCGCCAGGTCCCTGATGACGTCTTTCAGGAGATCGTTGACCCGGCAGTAGCACCCCTCGGTCTCGGGGCGGCCGATGGCCAGGAACGCGAGTCTCCCCCGCTCCTCAAGGGTTTCCAGGAGCCGGTAATCAAGGCCAGCGGCAAGCTCATCGAGGCCCCCGCCCCTTCCGTTTTCGATTACATCTATGAGTTCGTTCCTGACATCGTCAACGGTGCGGTACCCCTCCATTCCGAGGGAGGTGGCGAGCCCCACTGCCGGGTCAGCGTCGATGGCAAGGAGTGCGCCCCGCCCCTTCCGGAGGATTGATCTCACCATGAGGGCGCTGATGCTGGTTTTGCCCACGCCCCCCTTTCCGCACACCGCGATTACCCTCGGTTTACGCTCCACGGTGCCGGTCCCCGGCGCTTTCTCTAATCAGGGATTTTCTCATTTTCCTGAGATCCTCCACCTCTGAGCAGATATCGTTATATTCGCAGGTGCCGCAGTCCAGCCGCAATTCCTGTTCCATCCTGTTCATGGCGTGGATGTACCGCATGGCGGCTTCGCCGATTTCCCGGAGAGCCCGCACGTCTTCCGATGAAGAGGTGACATAGAGTATCTCGACACCTTCGACATAGTCGAGTTTTTTCAGAGCCGAGTCGAGGCGGGACCCGGTCACCGCAACGGAAAACCCCCGGGCCACGGCGCCCCTGCTTACCCTGCACCACTCCCGCATGTGCTGGGACACGGCCCGCATCATGTACCCTTCCGCTGTTATGTCGAACCGGGCCATCTCCATCTCCCGATACCGGGGATAGCTGTTGTTTTCGTCGAAACCCTTGACACGGACGATGACCGCCTTGCCAAAGGGCAGCGGCCCTGCTTTCGCTTCATGGATATCGGGCCCGACGAGGGTGATACGGCCCTCGCGCACCAGGGATTTGTCTTCCGTCCAGACGATGAAGGAGGCGGATTCCACCTCCGGGCTCCCGAGTTCCACCCCGGTGTCCGATTTCAGCACCACGGATTTCCGGTCTCCTGCCGGCCATTCCGGGGCTCCGGCCGAATCAAAGAGGGTTACCCGGCGGCTGTCCATCGATTCGATGAACCGGTGTATCTCACCTATGGCGGAATCAAAAAGTTTCACCATCTCTACCGGTTTTTTTCTGCACAATCCGCCGCGATGAGGGCCGCCCCCACGGCGCCGTTCACCTGGGGTTCATCGATTACTACCAGCCCGCACCCAAGGACGGTGCCCAGGGCCCTGAACATCCCCTGGTTGCGCGCCACGCCCCCGGTCATGGCGACCGGCTCCTCAACCTCGATGCTCCTGGCCAGGGAAGCCACCCTGCCGGCAACGGCCCGGTGCATGGCGTCCACTATTTCCGGGATGTCGGTCCCCTCGTTCACCAGGGATATTATCTCAGTCTCGGCGAATACCACGCACTGGTTCGAGAGGGTCATCTTCCCGGATGATTCAAGTGAGAGAACGCCAAGCTCTTCGAGCCCGAGATCCAGGGCCCCGGCGATTATTTCAAGAAAGCGGCCTGTGCCCGATGCGCACTTGTCGTTATACGCGTACCGGCTCACCGCCCCGGACCCGTCGACCCTGATTGCCTTGGCGTCCTGGCCCCCGATATCGATGACTGTCCTCACCGCCGGGTTGCGCCATACAGCCCCCCTGCCGTGGCAGGCTATTTCCGATTCAACGGCATCGGCGAAGGGGATGTTCTTCCTGCCGTAGCCGGTCCCCACGCAGAAGTCTATGTCATTCATGGACATGCCGGCCTTCTCAAGGGCCTCGTCAAGGACTTCGCAGGCCAGGTCGGCCGGCTTCCCCCGCACCTTACGCACCGACGTGGCGATGATCTTTCCGCCTTCCATGACGGCCGCCTTGCCCGTGAGGGACCCGATGTCGCATCCTGCGGTAATCATGGCCGGCCTCCGGTTATCTGTTCGGCAGCATAAAGGGCGGCACCGATTGCCCCGGCAAGCTGGGGGTCAC
Source organism: uncultured Leptospirales bacterium (assembly GCA_964514165.1). Taxonomy (GTDB): domain Bacteria; phylum Spirochaetota; class UBA4802; order UBA4802; family UBA5550; genus CAZEPS01. The sequence goes on along the minus strand of CAZEPS010000023.1, from coordinate 11,504 downwards.
CCCGGCGAATCTTTCTGATGCGCACGCCGAGTATCCCCTCCAGGGATGATACCACTGCCGCATTTTTCGCCACACCACCGGTCATTGCAACGTCACGCTCGACCCCGATGCTGTTCACTAAAATCGACATGCGGCTCGCCATGGCGCTGCAGATGCCGGCGGCGATGTCCTCCGCCGGCATCCCGTCATTCAGGTGTTTTATCACGTCTGCCTGGGCCCAGACAGTGCATGCCGAGGCGAAGGTCACCGGTTTTTTCGCCCGTGAGGCGAGTTCCCCGAGCTCCTCGACCCCGACCCCGAGGACATCGGCCATTATCTCGAGAAAGCGGCCGGTGCCCGAGGCGCACTTGTCGTTGGTGATGAAACGTTCAATATGCCCGGAGCCGTTCAGCTTCATGGCCTTGCAGTCCTGCCCCCCGATGTCGATGACGGTCTTCACCGACGGGACCAGCCACCGGGCCCCCATGCCGTGGCACGCGACCTCCGAGAGGGTCTCCTGCACGAAGGGTACCCTCTCCCTGCCGTAGCCGGTGCCGACGCACCGGGCGATATCATTCATCGAGGCGCCGGCGCCCTCCAGGGCCAGGTTCATCACCGCTTCCGCCGATTCCCACGGCTTTGTCTTTGACTTGATAAGGGCGCTCCCCGCGATCCTGCTTCCCTCCATGATGACCGCCTTGGAAGTAAGGGACCCGATGTCGCACCCGGCAACGAGATTCATGCCAGCCTCCTTACGCGCAGAAATTCCTCGAACCGGTCCCGGGTGGTCTCCCACGACTCGACCCGGTCGTCGAAGGCGTCCGAATACATGATGTAGGTCGGGTACCCCTCCCGTTCCGTGTCCCTGGCAAAGAGCTTCACCATGCCCCAGGTGTTGCGGCACCCGGGGGTCCCGCTGTAGACTATCATGTCGGCGCTGTACATCTTCGCCAGAACCAGGTTGTCCTCGAGCCACATGTGAGGCTGGTCGTAGGGGCCCCGTATTGATTTCACCATGGGGAGCCTGCTGTTTATCGCGGCTATCGAATCTATCATGGAATCGAGGTCTGTGGTGTCGATAACGTACCCCTCGTCCCCGTACCCCTTCTCCTTCG
>CAZEPS010000023.1:586-10400 GCA_964514165.1 uncultured Leptospirales bacterium | reverse complement strand
CCAGGTGGGTGACCCCGTTGTCGTTCAGCATGTCCCACATACGGAGATCGGTCGTGTAGTGGTCGATGTAGCAGAAGAGGGCTCTGACCCTCTCGTTCCCGTCCCTGAGGCCGGAGCGGCCCTCCCGGGAGTTCTTCTCAACTTCGTTTTTCATGAGCTCTAAAATCTCCGTACCCTCAGGCATGCCGCAGAAGAGAAACCGGGAGGCGTAGAGGAAGAGGGGATACTCCACCGGGGCCGGGTTCGGGACCATCCGCTGGAGGTCTTCTATCTCGTCGCAGAGGATGTCCTGTTTCTCGATCTCCTTAAGTATACAGCGAAGACGGTCGACGTCGAGGCCCTTCCCGGTCTGCTCTTCGATGAAACGGATCATGCTTTTAAAATCCTCCCGGTGGTAGGTACGGGAGCGCTCACCGGTCAGGTCCGGGGGCATATTGAGCTGGTAGAAGGGTTTGTCGAGATAGGCCGAAGTAAAGGCGAAGGCGTTGGCGTTGGTGTCGCACACACCGGGGGAATCGCAGAGAACGAAGTCTATGTCCTCCCCGAGGCCGGCCAGGTAGGCCCCCAGGGACCCCCGCTGTGAGGAGCAGGAAGTCTCGGTGAACCCCGCCTCGCAGCAGTACTCGAGGTACTCGGCCGTTCCCCTCTTCCAGAGGAAGGTCCCCATGACCGTGAGGAGTTCCAGTGTAATGGGGACCACGTCCATGGCGTAGAGTATGGCCGGGGAGAAACAGAACGTGGATATGGCGGTCTTCTTCCCCCGGTCGTGGGCGAGGATGATGTTTTCCAGGTACTTCGCCGTCATTTCGAGGAAGGCCTCCCCCACCCGGTCGTGGGCAAGGACCGACTCCAGGGCCCCCCGGAAAGAGGGTATATGCTTCAGCAGGGTGCGGTACTCCCTGTCCGTCCCCCTCTTCGCCCTGGCCGCTGCCGCGTAGGTGCGCCAGAGCATCCAGTCATAGTTGTATTCCCGCGTCTCTCTTCTCATGACACCTTCCCGATCCGTTCAAAAAATGCGTCGAGCCGCATGATTATCCGGTTTCGCTCCACCAGGGGGCCGTACTCCCTCTCGAGCCTCATGGCCGGTATTCCGATCTTCTCAAGATCACGCTCGAGGAGGCCGTTCTCCGTGCCGTGGAGATCGCAGAACCGGATATTCTGCATAATGACGCCGTCGATGTTCCTTCTTTCGATTATTTCCCTCATTTCATCCAGGCGCCGCCGGTATTCCCCGAACATGCGGGGGCAGAGGCTGCGCTCGAGATACCGCCTGGCCAGGGCCTCTCTGGGGGGGATATCTTCGTCCACCATGTCCGCGCCGTACCTGATGCCGTAGCAGCTGGTGTCCGCCACCACCATCGCCCGTTTTCCCTCGATGAGATCCACCAGGGCCGGGTCGTCGCTGGCGCTCCCGGCCAGAAGTATCCTTTTTTTCCCGGTAATCCCGACAGCTGTTTTCGCGATTTTGACGCGTTCTTCAAGGAGCATGACGTACTCTTCCCGGGGTATGGCGGACCCGGCCAGGGCCACAGCCAGGGACTCGCTCCCGGATACCCGGGGGGTCTCCCCTGACCTGAGCTCTTCGAAATCGCTCATGAGTTCCCTGCTTTTATTGTAGAGGCGGATAGACCCATGGAGCCTGTCATCGCTGATGGAAACGGAAAAATGATTTTCCAGGGCCCTGATGAGGTTCTCTATCTCCCCGATGAACCACCGGATGCTGTAATCGGTAACCTTGTGAGGGACCCCGAAGTGGTGGAAGAAACCGGGGAGGGTCCCCGAGTTGTCCTCTCCGGACTTGCGCCAGCACTCGTCGAGGCGCCGCATGGAATCGCACCCCGGGGTGACGATTGCCCCGTCGAGAAAATTGTAGCGTCCTTCCCCGGCAAGCTGGAGGAGGCACTTCGGGTGGCTGCAGATAAAGGGGCCGAAATAGGTGTCCCCGATGACCGTGGACTCGGCGCCGTATCCCCGCATACGGTAGGGGAGAATACCGGCGGCGTGGAGTATCTCCTCAGGGAGGTAGGAGCAGGTGTACCCGATGACCCTGCCCCCGGAGTTTTTCCACCGGCGCACGGAACTGTTTTCGAGCAGGGACGCCGCCTCGAGAAGCGTTTCATTCATTGCCGGCCTCCTTTCCGAGAAGGAGGTTTCTCAGACCGTCGAGGGCCTCCCGCATGTCACCGTTGTCGTCTTCACCAGGGCGAATCAGCTCAGTGAACCCTTTCACCAGGTGGGGCATCACCGCCCCTGCGGCGGGCTTCAGGGAACCGGCAAGGTCCTCCGCCGCCCACCGGGCGGTTTTTCCGAGCTCATTCGGGTCCAGGGTGTCAGCCACCTGGCGCACACTGTTTTTTATCAGGTCGGGATTTATCTCGCGCACCCGGTTCAGCGCCGCCAGGACCCGGTTCACCGTTTCGGCAAGGTCCTGGGGGTCTATCTCTCCCATCCCTTCCCCCGCCATATCTGCGAACTCTTCATCTGAAAACAAACCTTCCGCCTGGTCCCAGTCCCGCGACCAGGAACGGACCGCCCTCCCGGCCCGGCGGAACCGGCGGGTAATCATGCCGCGAACAAATTCCGGGTGATCATCTTGGATGTCCCTGAGCCGATCATGGAACTGCTCCTTCATCTCGTCGAGAAGCTCGAGGGACTTGACCAGAAGGGGAACATCAATCTCACGGGCCGTTTCAGCGGCCAGATCAGCCAGGCGTCCGGTGAGGGACGGGGAGCCGGAAGCGCCCATGAGCCCGCTCCCGGTGTGGAGTTTCCGCGCCAGTTCCGCGAGGCTGTTCACGAGCCTGGCCGCCTCGTTCGTATCGATTTCCCCGGCAAGGGAACAGACAACGTCTGCCAGAAGGTCCGGCGAGAGTTTGTTGAGTGGTGCCAGGGTCTCGTTTAAAACCGCGGCCAGTGAATTGGCCAGGGGCGGCGCCGTGGCGTATATGGATACCAGTTTCGCCGGGTAGTCCATCATCCCGTTGCCGAATTCCCTGGCCAGGGCCGGCAGGTCCCGCGCCGATGATTCAATCGCCTCTTTCATTTCACCGAAATCGGTCTTCTCGATGAAGCGGCGCACCGCCGGGGCGAGGGTTTCCGCGAGAAAGGCGGGATTGTCCCGGTAGCCGTCATTAACCTGCCCTGCCAGGGTAACCGCGCCCCTGTCAGGATATGAACTGTTAACGCTCCTCCGGACGAATCCGGCTATGATTTTCTTGAATGGATTTCTCCCGGACCAGGCCCCCAGGGCCTCGGCGACCAGGGCCCGGAGAAGCCTCCGGAACCCGGCGGTGCGCAGGACCGCCCGCACCAGGCCCCGGGCTATCGCATCGTTCCCTGCAATGTTTCCTGTTTCGTCCATCTTCATCTTTTTCCCCATGGTTCTTCCCTGTTTGTTATTTTAGCTTCCGTTTCCGGGTGGCAAGGGGTTCGTCCCGTTTTTTTTTCATCTGGGCCGCCGGCTTCACAGCAGGTCATGGCCATGTCCATGAAGAGATCCAGGTATTTCCTGAAGTCCACCCCCCCGGGGACGAGGAGGTCGTGGTACATGAGGCCGATGATAAAAACAAAGCTGAGGGTCGCCACTGAATGGGGGATGTCCATGTTCTCGGCCATGATCTCCCGGTAATAGCGGGAGTACTCGTCCAGTACCTTTTGCGATACATCGTCCTCCTGGCTTCGGAAAAAGTCGACTGCCAGGAGGACGATGTTGTGGTAGTAGTCCCGCTTGTCCTCCCAGTGGTCGCTCACCGTTTCAAGGCGCTCCCGCCTGGTGAAGTGTTCCCGTATGCCGGAGATCGCCTCTGCCGCGTCCATGGTCATCTCCTGGGCGAAAATCTGCTTAAAAATAGCCTGTTTCGTGGGAAAGTAATGGTACAGGGTCCCGGTGGAGACCTTGAGCTTCCGGGCAATCTCCCTCATGGTGATGCCGGCGTACCCCTTTTTGCTGAAGAGGTCACGGCACCGTAAAAGGAGCTCCCTCCTGTATTCGTCGCGGTCAACTATTTTCGGCACGGCCGTCTCCAGGTTTCAGATAACGATTCACTCCCGTCATTTCGCGGCGGCCTTTTTTTTCGTTTTCGCCCTACCGGGTTTTTTCTCTTTCCCCTCGCCGAGAAGCTTCTTCGCGAGCCTCCTCCCGAGGCAGATTATGGTCATGGTGGGGGGAAGGCCCCAGGGCTCGGGGATCACCGAGCAGTCGCACACGTAAAGGTTCTCGTACCCCCTGACCCGGAGGTCGCTGTCAAGGAGCTCCCCAATCTTGACGGTCCCCCCCGGGTGGGCGGCCAGGTACCAGGTTTTATAGATACCCTTCGCCCCGGCCTTTTTGAGAATCTCCCGGGCCATTGCATATCCCTTCATCAGTTTAGCCCTGTCGTTTTTCGTGAGCATCTTCCTGACGCCCCCCCGGTCGGTGAGCCTGCCGCTCAGGTCGTCCCGAATCTTTATCATTATACGGAGGGTCCGGTTTGATTCAAAGAGGCGGTGGAACCGGAACACCTCGGCAGCGAAGACCTTGTCAAGGGCCGCGGGGATGGACATGTCGGTCATGACGATCCCCTCCTCTGAAAAGTGGCACCCGGCGGTCATCGGTATCTCGTCGGCCCTCTTTTTTATGTTTTTCACTCTGCCGCACACGGTAATGAGGGGATCGTAGAAAAAGTCGCGCCCGGCCCTGTCGATTCCGGTCTTTCTCAAAATAAGGGGGGACCCGATGCCCCCGGCGGCGAGGATTATGTTCGGGGCGTAGGCCCGGTACTTCCCGAGCCCCTTCGTGAATTCGACCCCAACGGCCCGGTTCCCCTCGAGGAGGACCCTCTTCACCTTTGCCCGGTTTATCATGACGGATCCGTCTTTCAGGGCGTCGTCGACGTACATTTTCGAGCTCCACTTGACGTTATGGGGATCGCCGTAATAGCCGAACGTCATCCCCGGCTTCCACCGCTCCTGGTACATGAACTTCTCCAGAGGTTTCCAGTCGTAGCCGAGGCCCCGGGCGCTCTCCATGATTCGGTTTGCCATGGGGGTGATCATTTCTTTCCTGAGAGTGGCTGTGGGGAGTTCCTTTCGGGCTTCCTTTTCCTCTTTCGTAATATCGATGCCGTAGCGCTTCAGCATTTTGTGAGGGACCGGGAAACAGGTCCCGTAGTAGAAGAGAGAACTCCCGCCGGTGGTTATCCCCCGGACCATCCCCACCATCTGCCGGTATTCCAGGAGAAGGCTTCTCCCGGGGACGCACTGTTCAAGTACGTACTGAAGAAAGTTCCCCCGGATCGGCTTCCCCGGGCCCCATTCCAGTACGAGGACCTTTTTCCCTTTTGCGGCCAGTTCCCTGGCAACGGTACCCCCGCCGGGGCCGGTCCCGACAATGATGTACTCATAATTCTGGCTCTGGAGGTTCATGGCACTCTCCTTCATTCTTTTTTATATTGAACGTTCGATATAAATTATTTCCATATACTACTGTGATGTTATGCTGCATGTCAATGTTTTTTCTTGAAGAATATCGAAATATTGAGAAAATATCCTAATATATCTTGACAAACGAACATCCGATGTAAACATTTTGACAAAACATAACAGTGTTACGTAATATTTTTCTGGCAGGAACGGTCCTATGAAACAAAACCCCTTAGAAGACCTCATGAATCCCCGGTCCATCGCCACCGTTGGCGCGGGCAACAACCCGATGAAAATGGGGACCATGCACGCCCTCAGCATAATCAACAGCGGCTTCCAGGGTAGGTTCTTCCCTGTCCATCCCCGGGACGAGAAGGTCCTCGGGCACAGGGCCTACCCTTCTGTACCAGACCTTCCCGAAACCCCGGACCTGGCGGTCATCATCATACCAACGGAACAGGTGAAAGACGTTATCGAAGAGTTCGGCAAACTCGGCACCAGGCGGGCCATTATCATCACCGCCGGCTTCAAGGAAGTGGGGAGCGAAGGCGTGTCCATGGAACGGGAACTCAACGAGACCGCGGAAAAATACGGTATCCGTTTCGTGGGACCGAACTGCATAGGCATCATCAACACCGGGATTTCCCTCAACACCACGGTGGTATCGATCGACAACAGCCCGGACTCGCTGGGGCTCCTGTCCCAGAGCGGGACCTACGTTGCCCAGACACAGCCCTATCTCCTGAGCCGGGGCATCCGCTACAGCAAGGCCATCAGCCTGGGAAACGAGGCGAACATCGACATCGTGGACGCCCTTGAGTATCTCGGCGAAGACGACCAGACCAGGGCCATAGCCCTCTACATAGAGGGGATCCGTGACGGACGCCGCTTCATCGACGTGGCCCGAAGGGTAACCCGGAAAAAGCCGGTCATCGCCCAGTACGTTGGGGGCACCGTTTCAGGTGCCCGTTCCGGCCTGAGCCACACCGGCGCCATGGCCGGGCCCGATTTCCTCTACGACGGGGTCTTCGAGCAGGCCGGCATCGTCAAGGTACATTCCGTGGAGGAGCTCTATACCCACGGGTGGGCCCTGGCGAAACAGCCGCGGCTGAAGGGAAACCGCCTCGGGATCATAACCAACTCCGGGGGGCCCGGTACCGCCATCGCTGACACCGCCGACCGGGGCGGGATGGAGATCCCCCCCTTCTCAGAAAAACTGCGGAATGAACTGAAAGAGCACATACCGGGGCATTCACCGAGCGGAAACCCGGTGGACCTGACATTTCACATGGACATGCAGATCCTTACCGAGACCCTCCCGGAGATCATCATGAAGAGCGGAGAGGTTGACGGGCTCGTTCTTCACGGGGCCATGAGTACCGGCTTTATGAGGGCGGTCTACCCGAACATCAAGTCCCTCATAAATAACATGCCCCTGGAAGACTTTCTCAAGAGCTTCGAGAGGGATCTCTCCGGCGCGACGAAACTTCCTGAAAAATATGATATACCCCTTCTCGTTTCGTCATTTTTTGACCGGAACGACGGGTACACCGTGGCCTTCCAGGACAACGGCATTCCCGTTTTCGATTCCCCGGAAAAGGCGGCCCGGGCAATGCTGACTATGGACCAATACCGAAAAGTTCTCGAGAGAAAGTTAGAAGAGCCTGTTGATCCGGCGAAGCCGTCGAATAAAGCGGCGGGCATAATCGGCGAGGCGAAAGACCGGGGGCAGAAGTCCCTGGACGAGCACCAGGCGAAACAGGTGCTGGCCGCCTACGGCATACCCACGGTGGACGAATCACTCTGCCTCAAAGCGGACGAGGCAGTAGCGGCTGCCGAGGGCTTCGGCTTTCCCGTGGTCCTCAAGGCATGTTCGCCGGATATCCTCCACAAGACCGGCATGGGGCTCATCCGTCTCAGCATCATGACCGCAGATGAAACAGCGTCGGCTTTCATGAAGATCCGTGAAGCGGCCGGAAGGGACGTGCCGGTGCTGGTACAGCGCATGGCAAAGGGGAGCCGGGAGGTTCTCGCGGGCATGATCAGGTTCCCCGCCTTCGGCCCGGCCGTTCTCTTCGGCATGGGAGGGATCTATACCGAGATCTTTAAAGACAACACCATCCGAATCGCGCCCGTCAGCCGGGAAAACGCCCTGGAGATGGCACGGGGCATTCGCTCGAGCGAAATGCTGGGAGAATTCCGGGGGATGCCCGGGGTTGATCCCGGTTCCATAGCGGATATACTGGTCTCTCTCGGATCTCTGGCCCTGAACCACCGGGAGATCCGTGAAATAGACGTGAACCCGATAATCATCAACGACTCGTCCCCGGTGGCGGTTGACGCCCTCATGGTTCTCGAGGATTAGTTTCCTTCCGGCTCTCCAGGAGGAGTATCATCAATGGAACCGATGTTCTCGATAAAGTCCCTGTTCAGAAATTCAGGGTTCGGATAGTCGTAGAATCCCCTGCCCGACTTTGCCCCCAGTTCACCCCTGTCAATATAAGCCTTGAGAAATTCTGCGTTCCTTAAAAGCTGTGGGTCGTTTGTTTTCTTCCCCCAGTAGTCGACAATCTTGTGCACCGTATCAATGCCGATGCTGTCCATGATGCCAAAGGGGCCCACCATCATCCGGGTGACCCCCATCCATGCCCGGTCTATGTCTCTTACGGTGGCCACCTCGTTCGAGGCCAGGCCCTGGGCCGCCTGGAACAGTGCAGAGAGCATGGCATTGAACACGTACCCTGAATTCTCTTTTTTAAGAACAATCGGGATCTGTCCCATATTCCTGGCGAAATCCACGGTTCTTTGTACAGTTTCCTGAGAAGTTCCCGGGTGGGGCATCACGTCAACTATGCTGGTAAACCTGGTATCGTGAAAATGGAGGGCGATGAGGCGATCCGGCCTGCCGGCCTTTTCCGCGAACATGGAGGGGAGGAGCATCGATGTGTTGGTGGTAAAGATCGTGTGCTCATCGCAAAGTTCGTTAAACCGGGCGAAGACCTTTCCTTTCAAATCTGGATCCTCGGGAACGCTTTCGCTGATGATGTCAATACCCCTGGCAGCCTCTTCCGGGGAGACCGATGTTGAGAGTCTATTCATGACCGCACTACCTTCATCATCGGTAATATTTCCGCATTCGACCTGATGCCGTATAATTTTATCGATACTACTCACTGCCTTTTCCAGCATCGACGCATCGGTATCATGCAGCACCACGTGAAAGCCGTGGGTCATGCAGGGCACGGCAATCTGCTGCCCCATGGTCCCGGCCCCGATTATCAGCACTCGTTCAATCTCCTGTTTCATGAAATCCCTCCTGATTATAGATAACTTTCGAATTTATCACGGGCATCCCGGTGGCACCAGATATTGATTTTCAGGTCCACCACCTAGCCGCATTGGCCCCCGTAACTGCCGACAATGAGCGAAACCGCTTCGCCCCTTTGTGGAAGAAAAATTCACTTATTAATTTCCGTTCTACTGCGCCGTGAAAAACGACTCGTCGAATTCGGGCTTGTCTTTGTACTTGCCCATGAAGAAACCGATGGCCCCTTCCAGGTTGAGAAAGATTGCCTCCTCCACCGGGATTCCCGCCTGGTGAAGGGCCTTCACCGCGTCAAGGGGATCGGGCGGGCACCCCTTGACCGCGAACATCTCGTTGATGTTCGGGTCGTCCCTGTTCAGGTTGTACATACACTGCCCCAGGAGCACGGTCCTGTTCATTCCCGGCGTGGGTTTCATCCTCTTGCCGGTGAGGATCTCCACCTTGTCCCACTCCTCACCCTTCCACGCCAGCATGATGGCGGTAAGAATGGCCCCGTTCACGAAGGAGCAGTAGGTGCACATGGTGTCGTCGTATTTCCAGTACTTGAGCCCGGTGACTCCCATTTTCTCCATCTTTTTATGGAGGGAGCCCTCCTCGTTATAGGGGAAATCGTATTCATGGAAATCAGTAACCTCGTCAAGAGAAACCCCCCTGAACTCGGCGTCTGAAAAGTCAACGGGCCTCCCCTCCGCCTCTGCCGCGTGGACCAGGTACGGCACCCGGTCCGGCTCGTACCCGAGGATTGCCGCCCCGGCCATATCAGCGGACAGGGGATCTGTTGAAGCCGCCAGTATGTTTGAGCGCCGGGCCCTGCCGTCGGGGCCGGGACCCCGCTCCATGGTATAGATCCCGTCGAGAACGGTCACCGACCGGGGGAGTGCCCGGTAAAAGCGCGAGATCATCCGCTCGAGGGACACCTCTTCGTCGGGTGAGTGAAACTTCTTCCGTGAGGCCACGTTCAGGAGCCCCTTGAGGTTCTTCATCCCCAGGCTTACCACGGTCTGGGCGTGGGTCTTCATCACCGGGAGGTTGGCGATGCAGTCTGCCTCCAGGGCGTCCCGGTTGACGTAAATCTTCTGCCCGTTTATT
>CAZEPS010000023.1:0-576 GCA_964514165.1 uncultured Leptospirales bacterium | reverse complement strand
TTTCAATTTTATCAAAAGGGCGCTCCATCACGTTGATCACTTTCACCCCATACCGCTCGCTAAGGGTGTAGTAGCCGAGGGTCTTAAAGGCGTGACGCGCAGGCCCGAAGTTCTTCGGGTCAGCGGTGACGATGCCCTCTCCCAGGGTGATGTCGTTCACGCCACGGTCAATGAGCCCCTTCACCACCCCTTCGATTACACGGGTCGTGGTGATCACACCCCACTTGGGGAAGATTGTCTTGTCGCTCCAGAACACGATGTTCGGCTTCAGCAGCACCCTGTCCCCGGTCTTCAGGCCGTCGAAAATCCCGGAGTCGGCGATGAGTTTCTCGATTGAAAAGGGATCCTCGTATTTTACGATGGTTACTGTGTGTTTTGTCATGGTACTGTCCTTATAAAAAACAAAAATTTAACCACAGAGGCACAGAGTAAGTATTTAAAATTGTCATTGCGAGCGAAGCGAAGCAATCTCTCTAACAATTTGAATTAAACGGTTTATTATGCAAATAAACATAGCAATTAACTTCACATTGTCATTGCGAGGCTATCTTCGATAGCCTCGCAATGACAATGTTT